>CAYNUO010000039.1:0-8184 GCA_964400405.1 uncultured Bifidobacteriaceae bacterium
CACGATGGAGTGGTCGTTCTGGCCCTGGCGAGGCCCCCCGGCAGCCCGACAGGCGCCCCTTCGCGACGAACTGCTGAGCATTGAAGGCCTCGAACAGCGCGCGCTCGCGCTGGCCGCGAGCCTCACGCTTGACGACCCGCGCCGCCGCGCGCGGGCCACGCTGCCGCACTTCGAGGACAACGTCCGCGCGCTGCGCGACGCGTATCAGACCCTGGCCGACGACGCTCGCGCCGGAACCTTCGTGGTGCCGGCCGCCGAATGGCTCCTCGACAACTTCCACCTGCTGGTTTCCGAGATCGCCCAGATCCGGCGGAGCCTGCCGCGCCGGTACGCGCGGTCGCTGCCGACCCTTGCCTCGCGCGAGCACGCGGGTCACGCGCGCATCTACGTCATCGCCCTCGAGCTCATCCGCCACAGCGACAGCCGGCTCGACCAGGCGCAGCTCGCGCGCTTCCTCGAGAGCTATCAGCGCGTGGCGCCGCTCACGATCGGCGAGCTCTGGGCGTGGCCGAGCATGCTGCGGCTGGCGCTCATCGAGAACCTCCGGCGGCTGACAGATGAAGTGATGGACTCCCGGCTGGCGCGGCTGGCGGCCGACCACCACATCGACCTCGCCACGACCATCAGCATCGGCACGCCGGCTCCGGCCCTGCCGCCCAACCCGGATCCCGCCTTCATCGTGCAGCTGCTCCATCGGTCCCGCGAGTACGGACTGCCCCTGCTCTCGGTCAGGCTGGCGGTCGACGGTCATGTCGCAGGCATGCTGACGACGGCGGAGGATCTGATCCGCAGCGAGCACCAGCGTCAGGGCGTGGCGCGCGTGTCGATCGCCAACGCGATCATCAGCCTCGGGCTCTGCGCGAAGCTGGACTGGCGGGAGTTCTTCGAGTCGGTCAGCCTGGTCGAGCAGGTGCTGCGTAGGGACCCGGCCGGCGTGTACGGCCGGATGGACTTCCTGAGCCGCGACGAGCAGCGGCGCATGGTCGAGGAGCTGGCGGAGCCGACCGGCGCGGGGCAGATCCGCGTGGCGCTCAAGGTGGTGGAGCGCGCGCGCCGTGTGCCGGCGGACGACATGGTCCGCGAGCGGACGTCGCACGTGGGCTACCACCTGCTGGATGCGGGGCGTGCCGGGCTGGAGTCCGAGCTGGGGTTCAAGCCGAGCTGGTCGCGCCTCTTCCGCCGCGTGCTGGCCCGCCATGCGACCGCGGGATATCTGGGTTCCATCGGCCTGCTGACGGCAGCCTGCCTGGCGGGGCTCGATGTGTACGCGCAGTACGCCGGCGCGTCCACCGCGGTGCGGTGGCTCGTGGGTCTGCTCGCGCTGCTCCCGGCGAGCGAGCTGGCGATCCTGTGCGTGCAGCGGGCGGCGTCGGCGTGGGTCAGCCCGGCGCGTCTGCCTCGACTGGACCTCTCGACCGGCGTGCCCCCGACGGCGCGCACGATGGTCGTCATCCCGACCATGCTGACGAGCCTGCCCGGCGTGGAGGCCCTGATCGAGCACGTCGAGGTGCTGGCGCTCGGGAATCTGGACCCGCACATCCACGTAGCCATCCTCAGCGACTTCGCCGACACGCTGACCGACGGAGCGCCGGACGACGCCGCGCTGCTGACGCACGCGCGCGAGGGCATTCAGGCGCTGAACGACCGGTTCGGCGCGGGCACGGCGGACCGGTTCTTCCTCTTCCATCGCGACCGTCAGTGGAACCGGCGCGAAGAGGCGTGGATCGGCTGGGAGCGCAAGCGCGGCAAGCTCGACGAGTTCAACCGGCTGCTGCGCGGCGCCACGGACACGAGCTTCTCCACGCAGGTGGGCGATCTCAGCGTGCTGCCGTCGGTCCGCTACTGCCTGACGCTCGACACGGATACACGCCTTCCGCGCGATGCGGTCCGGCGGCTCCTCGGCGTGATCACGCACCCGCTGAACCAGCCGCGGCTCGACGCCGAGGGTCACGTGGTGGCGGGCTACGGCATCCTGCAGCCGCGCGTCAGCGTGACGATGGCGAGCGCGGCCGGGTCGCTCTTTGCGCGCACGTGGGCCGGGCACACCGGCGTCGACCCGTATACGACGGCTGTCTCGGACGTGTACCAGGACCTGTTCGGCGAGGGCATCTACGCCGGCAAGGGGCTCTACGACGTGGACGCCTTCACGGCGGCGCTCGCCGGACGCGTGCCCGAGAACCGCGTGCTGTCGCACGACCTGTTCGAGGGCCTGCACGCCCGCACGGCGCTTGTGACCGATGTCGAAGTGGTGGACGACTATCCGTCGAGCGTGCTCGCGCACGCGCGGCGGCAGCACCGGTGGGTGCGCGGCGACTGGCAGATCCTCGGGTGGCTGTTTCCGTGGGTGCCGTCGGCCGCGGGCCTGGTGCGCAACCGCCTCCCGCTCATCGCGCGCTGGAAGATCTTCGACAACCTGAGGCGGAGTCTCGTGCCGCCGGCCACGGTGGCGCTGCTGGTCGCCGGGTGGACGGTGCTGCCGGGCTCCGCGGCGCTGTGGACGGTCTGGGGGCTGCTGCCTGCCGCGTTCCCGTGGCTGGCGGGCATCGCCGGGCTGTGTCGCGGGCCGGGACGCCGGCAGTCGTGGATCGTGTTCCTCCGCTCGCAGACGGACGACCTGGAAACCGCCGCGGCCCGCTTCGGCCTGCAGGTCACGTTCCTCGCCAGCGACGCGTGGGCGCGCGTGCACGCGGTCGCCGTCACGCTCATCCGCCTCGTCGTGACCCGCCGCCGGCTGCTCGAGTGGGAAACGATGGCGGCCACGGCGGCCCGTGGCGGCGCCATGCGGCCCGTGGCGTTCCTCCGCGGCATGGCGGCGAGTCCCGTGGTGGCGGCAGCCGTCGCGGTGGCGCTCGCCGTGCTTGGGCGCAGATCGTGGGGCGCGGCGAGTCCGGTGCTCGTGTCGTGGATGGTGGCGCCGTGGGTGGCGTTCCTGCTCAGCCGGCCGACGGTGTTCCGCCAGACGGCGCTCGGTCCGGACGACCGGACGTACCTCCTCGACCTGGCCCGCCGGACCTGGCGCTACTTCGAGACGTTCTCCGGAGCCGAGGACCACGCGCTGCCGCCCGACAACGTGCAGGTGGATGTCGAGACCGGCGTGCAGATCGTGGCGCACCGCACCTCGCCCACGAACATCGGCATGGGCCTGCTCGCCGCCGTGTCCGCGCGCGACCTGGCGTTCATCGACGACGCCGCGCTTGCCGCGCGTGTCGGCGCCACGCTCACCACGCTCGAGGGCCTGGAGCGCTGCGAGGGGCACTTTCTCAACTGGTACGACACCCGGACGCTCGATCCCCTGATGCCGGCGTACGTCTCCACCGTGGACAGCGGCAATCTGGCCGCCGCGCTGATCGTGGTGGCCGCCACCGTCCGGGGGTTCGCGCCGGCGCTGGCGGAGCGGGCCTCGGCGCTCGTCAGCGCGATGCGCTTCGACTTCCTGTTCGACCCCACGCGGAAGCTGTTCGCCATCGGCTACCGCCTCCGGCAAGGGGAGGCGCCGGGCCGTCTTGACCCCGCGTACTACGACCTGCTCGCCTCGGAAGCGCGCATCGCGAGCTTCGTGGCGATCGCCAAAGGCGACGTGCCGGAGAGCCACTGGTTCCACCTCGGCCGGTCCATCACGAGCGAACGCGGCGCGCCGGTGCTCCTGTCGTGGAGCGCCACGATGTTCGAGTACCTGATGCCGCTGCTCTTCATGCGGTCGTATCCCGGCACGCTGCTCGACGATTCCTGCCGCGTCGCCGTGCATCGCCAGATACGCTACGGCCGGCAGCGCGGCGTGCCGTGGGGCATCTCGGAGTCGGCGTACAACGTCGTCGACCGGCACGGCACCTACCAGTACCGCGCGTTCGGCGTGCCGGGGCTCGGCCTGAAGCGCGGTCTGGGCGACGACCTGGTCGTGGCGCCGTACGCGTCGGCGCTGGCGCTGCTCGTGGAGCCGGCCGCGAGCGCGGCCAATCTGCGCCGCCTGAGCGGCGCCGGGCTCGAGGGCGACTACGGCTTCTTCGACGCGATCGATTACACACCGCGTGGCGTCGAAGCCCGCGAGACCTGGCACGGCAGCTGGCCGACTTCGGGCGTCGTCGTGCCCACCACGTTCGCGCATCACGCGGGCATGGCGCTGGTGGCGATCAGCAATGCGCTCGACGGCCACCGGATGGTGGCGCGCTTTCACGGTGAGCCGCTCGTGCAGGCCACCGAGCTGGTGCTGCAGGAGCGGACGCCGCGCGCGGTCGCCGCCATCGAGCCGCGTCCGCCGGACGACGTGTTCACCGCGGCACCCGCGCCCGGGGCGCCCGTGCGCCGGTTCCGGTCGGCCCAGACCGTGTTTCCGCACACGCAGTTCCTGTCGAACGGCAGCTACGTGACCTCCGTCACCAACGCCGGCAGCGGCGCGAGCCTCTGGCGCGGCCTGTCCGTGACGCGCTGGCGCCGCGACGCCACGTGCGACGTGACGGGGCAGTTCGTCTACCTGCGCGACGTACGGAGCGGCGAGGTCTGGTCGGCCGGCTTCCAGCCGTCGCGGCGCGAGCCGGATCACTACGCCGTGATGTTCACGCCGGATCGAGTGGGTATCCGCCGCAGGGACGGCGACATCGCCACCGAGCTGGACATCGCCGTGTCGACCGAGGACGACGTGGAGGTGCGCCGCGTCACGCTCCGGAACCTGGGCGTGGAGTCCCGCGAGATCGACGTCACCAGCTACGCGGAGGTCGTGCTCGCGCCTGCCTCCGGCGATCTGGCGCATCCGGCCTTCGGCAACCTGTTCGTCGAAACCCGGTATCTGCAGGATCGTGCGGCGCTGCTCTGCCATCGCCGGCCACGCGGCGCGGAGGACGTGCCCGTGTGGGCCATGCACGTGCTCAGCCTCGAGAGCCGTCCGCAGGGGCCGGTGGAGTGGGAAACCGACCGCGCCCGCTTTCTGGGCCGTGGTCGCGACGCCGGCGATCCGCAGGCGATGGACGGCCGGGCGCTCTCGGGCACGACGGGCCTCGTGCTCGATCCGATCGTCAGCCTGCGGCAGCGGGTCCGGCTGCAGCCGTCCGGGCAGGTGACCCTGTGCTTCGCCACCGGCGTAGCGCCGGACCTCAAGACGGCCGAAGCGCTGGCGCAGAAGTATCGCGAGCCGGCCGCGGCCACGCGCGCCTTCACGCTCGCGCAGGCGCACGCCGAGAGCCGGATGCGCCATCTCGAGCTCTCGCACGACGACACGGTGCTCTTCGAGCGGCTGGCCTCGCGCGTGCTGGGCACCGACGGGTCGCTGCGTGCGGACGCGCGCATCCGCGCCGCCAATCAGGCGGGGCAGTCGGGCCTGTGGGCACACGCGATCTCGGGCGACGTGCCGATCGTGCTCGTCCACGTGTCGGGCCAGGAAGGCGAGTCGCTCGCGCGGGCCGTGCTCAAGGCGCAGGAATACTGGCGGCTGAAGGGCCTCGCTGCCGACGTCGTGATCCTCAACGATGAGCCCGGCAGCTATCTGGAACCGATGCAGGCGCGGCTGACGAACCTGCTCGAATCCGGGCCGTGGACGGCGTGGCGCGATCGACGGGGCGGGGTCTACCTGCTGCGCGGCGACCGCATGGGCGATTCGGACCGCGTGCTGCTGGAGGCGGCGGCCAGCGCCGTGCTGCACGGCGACCGCGGCGACCTCCGCGCGCAACTGGACCGCCCCTACGCTCTCGACCCGTTCCTCGCGGCCTTCGTGCCGAAGATCGCCACGGTGGAACCGGCGGTGCCGGGCGCGCCCGCCGTGCCTGCGGCAGCCCTGACGCCCGCGACCGCCGGTGTGGCTGTGGTCCACGGTGTGCCGGCCAGCCGGCCTGCCGCCGCCATGGCCAATGGCCTCGGCGCGTTCGTCGACGGCGGACGGGCCTACGCGATCACGCTCGACGGCGACGCCGAGACGCCGATGCCGTGGGCGAACGTCATCGCCAACCCGCACTTCGGCACGATCGTCACGGCATCCGGCGCGGCCTCGACATGGTCGGTCAACAGCCGGCAGAACCGTCTGACGCCCTTTGCGAACGACCCGGTCAGCGATCCGGCGGCCGAGGCCCTGTTCGTCCGCGATGACGAGTCGGGCTACACGTGGACGCCGACGCCGGGACCGCTGCGGAGGACCGCCGCGTCGGGTACCTGCGTGATCCGGCACACCGCCGGCTCCACGCATTTCTCCCGCACGGTGCAGGGCATCCGGCACGAGCTCGACGTGTTCGTGCACGAGCACGACGCGGTCCGGTTCTCGCTGCTGCGGGTCGTCAACGAGGGCCCGCGGCCGCGGCGGCTGAGCCTGTTCGCCTACAACGCCTGGGCGCTCGGCCCGCCCGTCGAGGGGCAGCACCTGCACGTCGTGACCAGCGAGGACCCCGATACGGGTGGCGTGTTCGCGCGCAATCCGTTCAATCAGGAGTTCGCGGGGCGCGTGGCCTTCCTCGCGTCGAGCGAGCGCCCGCACGCCGTCACCGGCGACCGCACGTCGTTCATCGGCCGGAACGGCACGCTGGCCGCACCGGCGGCGCTGCGGAACGTGGCGCTCTCGAACCGAACCGGGGCCGGCCTGGATCCCTGCGCGGGTCTCCAGGTGCAGGTCGTGCTCGCGCCCGGTGAGTCGCGCGAGGTCGTCTTTCTGCTCGGCGAAGGCGTGGACGAAGCCGATGCGCGCCGGCTGATTGCCGCCCACGGCAGCACCGACGCGGCACACGCGGCCCTCGACGCCGCGCACGCCGGATGGGACCGCATCCTCGATGCGATTCAGGTCACCACGCCCGACGACTCCTTCGACGTGCTGATGAACCGGTGGCTGCTCTATCAGGACATCAGCTGCCGGCTCTGGACGCGCGGCGGCTACTTTCAGCCCGGCGGCGCCTACGGCTTTCGCGACCAGCTGCAGGACGTGCTGGCGCTGCTGTGGACCCGGCCCGACCTCACTCGCGCCCACATCCTGCGTGCCGCGGCGCGCCAGTTCGCGGAAGGCGACGTGCAGCACTGGTGGCACGAACCGTCCGGCCGCGGGCTGCGCACCCGCTGCTCGGACGACATGCTCTGGCTGCCCTTTGCCGTCACGGAATACGTGCAGTCGACGGGCGACACGGGCGTGCTCGACGAGGTGCTGCCGTTCCTGCGCGCGCCGGTCCTGGCCCACGGGCAGGAGGACGACTACAGCCAGCCGGCCGAGGGTCCCGATGCCGGCACCCTGTTCGACCACTGCCTCCGCGCGATCACCGTTGGGCTGACCGCCGGGGTGCACGACCTGCCGCTCATGGGCGCCGGCGACTGGAACGACGGCATGAACCGCGTCGGCGCGGAAGGCCACGGCGAGAGCACATGGCTCGGCTTCTTCCTGCACAGCGTGCTGACCGGGTTTGCCCCGCTGTGCGAGAGCCGCGGCGACACCGCGCATGCCGCCCGGTTCCGCCACGAGGCGGCCCGGCTCGGCTCCGCGCTGGAGCGGGCGTGGGACGGCGAGTGGTACCGGCGCGGCTACTACGACGACGGCACGCCGCTCGGCTCCGCGCAACGCGACGAGTGCCGCATCGATTCCATCGCCCAGACCTGGGCCGTGCTCTCGGGTGCCGGCCCGCGCCGTTTCGCCGAGCGGGCCATGGATGCCGTGCGCACGGCGCTCATCGTCCGCGGGGCCCGGCTCGTGCGGCTCATCGATCCGGCGTTCGACAAGACCGCGCAGGAGCCCGGCTACATCAAGGCCTATCCGCCCGGCGTCCGCGAGAACGGCGGGCAGTACACGCACGCGGCGGCGTGGGTCGTCATCGCCCTTGCCCGGCTCGGCAGCGGCGACGAAGCCGCCGAGGTCTTCCACATGCTGAACCCCGTCAATCACACGCGCACCGGGTCCGACGCGCAGTGCTACAAGCTCGAGCCGTACGTGATGGCGGGGGATGTGTACGCACGCCCGCCGCACACCGGCCGCGGCGGGTGGAGCTGGTACACCGGCGCCGCCGGATGGATGTATCGCGCCGGACTCGAGAACCTGCTGGGCCTGCGCCGCCGTGGCGCCACGTTCAGTGTCGATCCCTGCATCCCGGCCCGGTGGCCGCAATTCCGGATTGTCTGGAGCTATATGACGACACGCTATGAAATCACCGTCCTGAACCCGGATCGGCGGTGCCGCGGTGTGGCGTCCGCCCAGGTGGACGGCGCCGCTGTTCCGCCGACGGCCATTCCGCTCGT
>CAYNUO010000039.1:8284-27517 GCA_964400405.1 uncultured Bifidobacteriaceae bacterium
TGGCGTCCGCCCAGGTGGACGGCGCCGCTGTTCCGCCGACGGCCATTCCGCTCGTGGATGACGGCGCCGTGCACCAGGTGCGCGTGGTACTCGGAGGTGCCCGATGAGCGGCCCCGTTCCGACCTGGCGCGCCGGCATGGGCGTGCTGGGAGACGGCGTGCTCCTGCTGCTCGTCGTGCTCGCCGTGCCGCTGGTCATCATCGTGATCGGCGCGCCGATTGCGCTGGCGGTCCGCCTGCTCACCACGCTGTTCGGATAGCGGCCATGGCATCCCTACGCGAGCTGTTCCGGCGCTGGTTCTCACGCGGCCGTGCCGTGCCGGCACCGGTCGTGGCACCCGGTCCGCATCCGCGCCGTCGAGCGGAGTTTCCGGTGTTTCAGCAGTATCTCGAGTCGCGCTTCGCCGACGTCGCCGTCCTCTCGTTCGGCCAGATCGAGGATCTGCTCGGCGCGGCCCTGCCGGAGACGGCGCGGACGCGGGCGAGCTGGTGGACCGAGGTGGATGGTGAAGCGGCCCGCTACGCTACGGCGTGGCAGGCGGCCGGCCGGACCGCGCTCTCGAACCCCGGCGCGAAGAACGTCACGTTCGCCCGGATCTAGTGCCGAGCCCGGCCCTCACGGAATGGCTCCCGTTTAATGCGGCTACTCAGAATCAGTCGAACACTGCGGCCATAGCGCCCCGGAGGCCGGCAACGTCCGATCCCTGCAACGACCCGAGTCGCTTGAGAATCAGGTCGGCCTGGATCGTGGCTACGACCGGCTTGATGAGCGACGGCTTCGGTAGACCCGCGGCCGCCCACTCCTGAATCGCATGCTCGCCAGGGTCTCCAGCGGCGCGCAGCATCCGGCTCGTAATCGCCATGACGATCACGTCGGGCCGCCGGCTGTTGTATGCCTGACTGCTGATAACGACGGCCGGCCGCTTCTTCGAGGTGCTCTGGTCAGTGAACGGAAACGGAACGAGAACGACGTCGCCGAAGCTATAGCCGGTCGTAGTCGGCATCGTCGGGATTGTCCCAGACCGCGGCGAAGGCGGCTTCCGACGCGCGCGCGGCGGCCTCCGTGAGAGGTTGCCCCCGATCCCTGGCAGCCAGGAAGTCCACGAAGTCCTCCACCTCTGTCACGCGTTCCGGTGGGAGCTTGTGGATCTTGTCGATGAGCGTCTGTGTCGGCATCGCTGGCCTCTGGGGCCATTCTAGCCCCGTCGGCCCAGCCTTGCGGAAGGGTTACAGCGCGCGGCGCAGGTAGCTGATCAGCAGGTAGGCGTCGAGGAATTTGAAGGGCGCGTTCCCCGTGCTGTAGTGGCCGCACGGCAGCACGCCTTTCTCCACCGGAAGCCCGCGACGCCTGCACTCGTTGATCAGCACGAGCGAGAGATCAACCGGGAAGGTGAGGTCGTACTTCGCGTAGACCATCAGCGCGGACTTGCCAGGCAGCCGATGCAGATAGCTCCACGGGCTGATCGGGGCCCAGAGGTCGCGCAGCGTGTCGAGCGTCAGGTGACCGTCGAGCCCTGCGCGCACGTGCTTCGTCGAGAGCCCGCGCCATACGACATCGGCAAACCACGGCGACACGTGGTTGAGCGCCATCGCCTTCACGAGCGGCTCGTGCACGCCGGTGAGCATCGAGAGGCAGCTTCCGAGGCTGGTGCCGAGCAGACCGATGCTGCCGAAGCCCTGCTGGTGGAGCCACGCCACGGCGCGGCGCACGTCGAGCACGGTCTGGCGGCACACCTGCACGGTGCGGACGACGTTCGCGCTGACGATGTAGTCCGCACGCGAAAGCTCCGGCGGCATGCGCACGTCGTGGTACGGCTTGCTGAGCCGCAGCGCGGAGATGCCGAAGCGGGCAAGCAGCTGCGCGAGGCCGACGTGATCGCCGGCGCCGGCGTTCCACTGCGGCATCACGACGACGGCCCTGCGCTTCTCGGGCGGCAGCGCGTCCCACCCCTTCGCGGGGAACCACCGCGCGGTGACGGTGTTGTTTTCGGGATGCGGAGACGCGAACGCACTCCCGAACGTAAGTGTGCCGCCGTCGCCCTTCGCGGCTGCCTCGGGCGCGGCGGGTGCGAGCGTGTAGTCGGTCGTCGGCGGCGCGGTGAAGAAGCGCGGCGTGTCCTGCATCACCGTGTCGACCCACGCACGCACGGCGGCCTCGCCGGTGCCGGGCGTCCGGCCGGGCCACAGCCCGCCGACGTCCATCCACTCCTCGCCCCACTCGAAAGGCCGCACGACGCGGTCCTTGGTCACGGATGCGAGATGACGCTCCCAGGCGTGAAAGATCGGCGCGAACACGGAGCCGGTTACCTGGAGGCGACGGCGAAGCCGTCGGGCCAGATGGCGGATTCGACGGACCGGCCCACCTGCAGCAGCGCGCCCGTGCGGTCGCGGTGACCGACGAACTGCGCGCCGAGGGGGAGCCCTTCGGCGGAGGCGCCGCACGGGATCGTCAGCGCGGGGTGGCCGGTGATGTTGAAGAGCTGCGTGAGCCGCAGCATGGCGTTCCGGATGGGTTCGTCGCTCCCGCCGATGCGCACCGTCGTGGTGCCAAGCTTCGGAGCCGGAATCGCGAGCGACGGCAGCAGCAGGCCATCGAGGCCTTCGAGCGCCGCGTCCACCTCGCCGGTCAGCACGGCGCGTCCGCGCAGCGCGCGGGCGTAGTCCTCGGCGAGCACGTAGCGCGCCATCTCCAGGCGCAGCCGGACGCCGGGGTGATACGCCTCCGGCATCGCGTCGAGCGTGGGGCCATGGTACGCGGCGGCCTCGGCGAGGACGATGTGCAGGTAGAGCGTGCCGGCGTCGGCGGCGTGTGGAATCGCGACGTCCCTGAGCACCACACCGGCATCACGCAGACGCTCGCACGTGGCGGCGAACGCCGCGGCCACCTCCGTATCAAGCCGATCCAGCAGATACCCACCCGGCACGCCGAGCGTGATCGCCGACGGCTTCGGCGTGGCCTCGGGCTTGGGCGACGTGCCGCGCAGCACGTCGAGCAGAATGGCGGCGTCCGTCACGGAGCGGCACAGCGGGCCGACGTGATCGAGCGTCCAGCTCAGCGGTACGACGCCGGTGGTCTCGACCTCGCCGCACGACGGCTTCAGCCCCACGAGGCCGCAGGCCGCCGACGGAATCCGGACGGACCCGCCGGTGTCGGTGCCGATCGACGCGAAGGCCATCCCCGCGGCTACGGACACGGCGCTGCCGCCGGAGGAGCCGCCCGGCGAGCGCGAGAGGTCGAGCGGATGCCGCGCAGGCCCGTAGGCCGACTCCTCGTTGGTCGTGCCGAACGCGAACTCGTGGAGGTTGTTCTTGCCGACGATCACGGCACCGGCGGCGCGCAGCCGCTGCACGGCCACGGCATCCGTGCGCGCCATGTGCCCGTCGCGCACGTGCGAGGCGGCAGTGGTGGGCTGGCCCGCCACGTCGATGATGTCTTTCAGCGAAATCGGCACGCCGTGCAGCAGGCCGCGATAGGTGCCGGCCGCGATCTCGCGGTCCGCTTCGCGCGCCTGCGCGATGGCGAGGTCCGCGGTGACGGCGATGAACGCGCCCAGCGCGGCGTTGCCGGCTTCGATGCGCTCGAGGCACGCGCGCGTCAGCGTCTCGGACGAGATGTCTCCGGCGCGGATGCGGGGCGCGAGCTGCGCGATGCTGGAAGCGTCAGCGGACATCGGGGCGGTCGGAAGGGGCGCTGCCCCGCGCGTCGGTGTTCCAATCGGCGGCGCGCAGTGCGGCCGTGGAGCGGGCGAGCCCTTCGAGCAGGGGGCGCAGCGCGGGGAGCCCCCGGCGGTCGGCGTCCTTCAGGGCGGCGTCGAGCCAGTCGGCAAGCGTCACGCGTTCGATTGTACGTGCCCTCACGTTTGCGCCATTTCTGTCGATTACCTTGCTGGAAGCAGGCATATCGCGCCACAATCAGCGCTGTCATTCCGCGCATCAATCGTGATGCTGGCCGGTTGGGACGAAATGGCGCAATGTTTAGATAGCCCGGACCCATAGATGCGCCACACCAAGATCATCGCCACCGTCGGTCCGGCCACGAGCACGGATGCAGCCCTGCGCGCGCTGATTGGCGCCGGCGTGGACGTCATCCGCCTGAACTTCTCGCACGGTACGCATGAGGCCCACGGCGCCGTGATCGCGCGGATTCGCGCGGCGGCGGCCGAATCGGGCCGCTTCGTGGCCATCCTGCAGGACCTTGCGGGTCCGAAGATCCGGACCGGTCTGCTGAAGGGCGGCGGCATCGACCTCACGGTCGGCGATCGGCTGGTCGTGGCCGTCGGCGATTTCGTCGGCGAGCCGGGCCGCATCTCCACGACCTACGCACCGCTCGTCGAGGCGGCACGGCCCGGCGATCGGCTGCTCATCGACGACGGCCGGCTCGAGCTGCGCGTCGAAGGTGGCAGCAGGACCGAACTCGACACGACGGTGGTCCACGGCGGGCGCCTGGGTGAGCACAAGGGCATCAACGCGCCCGGTGCGCCGCTCCCGGCCGCGGGCCTGTCGGAGAAGGATGCGCGGGACCTGCGCTTCGGCATCGAGCAGGGCGTCGACTTCGCCGCGCTGAGCTTCGTGCAGAACGAAAACGATCTGAAGGTCGCCCGTGCGGCCGCCGTGGCCGCCGGCGCACCGCATCTGCCGCTCATCGCCAAGCTGGAACGGCCCGAGGCCGTGGCGGCGCTCGACGCGATTCTGCACGAGGCGGACGGCGTGATGGTGGCGCGCGGCGACCTCGGCCTCGAGCTGCCGCTCGAACAGGTGCCGCGCGTGCAGAAGGAGATCACGCGCAAGGCCCGTGCGGCGGGCGTGCCGGTGATCGTCGCGACGCAGGTGTTCGAGTCGATGCGCACGGCGCCACGGCCGACGCGCGCCGAGGTCAGCGACGCCGCCAACGCGGTGGACGACGGCGTGGACGCGATCATGCTCGCGGGTGAGACCGCGGTCGGCGAGTACCCGGTGCAGGTGGTCAATACCCTGGACGCCGTGATCCGCGACGCCGAGTCGAGCCCGGCGGCGGGTTCGATGCTGCTGGACGATGCGCACGTGCTCTCCGGCCACGGCCGCGCGCTGTGCGAGGCGGCGGTCACGCTGGCCGACCACGCCGGTGCCCACGGCATCGTGGCGATCACGCACGGCGGCAAGACGGCACGGCTGCTGTCGGCGCTGCGTCCCCGTGCGCCGATCTTCGGGGCCACGGATCAGCACGACATCGCGCACCGTCTCGCCCTCTCGTGGGGCGTGGTGCCGGTGGTCGGGGACCTGCGCGGGGATGTGGAAACGGTGGCGGTGCGGATCGGGCGTCAGCTCGCCGAACGCGGCCAGGTGCCGGCAGGCGGCGTGATTGCGGTGGTCAGCGTGAATCCGGACCTCGAGAAGGGCCGGACGAACTTCCTCAAGCTGCAGCGGCTGTAGAGCGAGCGCGACCCGGCGATCAACACGATCGTCGACTGTCACGGCGAGAACTCGAACGTGAGTGCCCTGACCGTGCCGGTGAAGTACGGCTTGTCACACCGCCGTGCCGAACAGCGCACCGACCCCCGCGGTGATGGCCATGGCCAACGCGCCCCAGAAGAGGACACGCGCGGCGCTGGTCCAGACTTTCGCGCCACCAGCGTGCGCCGCCGCCACGCCCAGCAGCGCCAGGAAGAGCAGCGACATCGCCGACACCGAGACGATCAGGTTGCGGCCCGTGGCCAGCCAGACCACCGCCAACGGCAGCGCGGCACCCACCGCGAAACTCGCCGCCGAGGCCAGCGCCGCCTGGACCGGCCGTGCGCTGAGCGTCGCCGAGATGCCGAGCTCCTCGCGCGCGTGTGCGCCTATGGCGTCGTGGGTCATCAACTGCTCGGCCACCTGCGCCGCGAGCGCGGGCGCGAGGCCACGCGCGACGTAGATCGCGGCGAGCTCACGCTGCTCGGCGACGGGATCGCGTGCGAGCTCAGCACGCTCGCGCGACAGGTCGGCGTTTTCAGTGTCGGCCTGCGAATGTACCGACACGTACTCGCCGGCGGCCATGGACATCGCACCGGCCACCAGCCCGGCCACGCCCGTCAGCAGGACACTGCCGGGCTCGGCACCGGCGGCCGCGACGCCGACCACCAGGCTCGCCGTCGAAACGATCCCGTCGTTGGCGCCGAGTACCGCGGCGCGGAGCCAGCCGATGCGGTCGCTGCGGTGCGATTCGGGGTGGGTCGTGCGCGGCATCTGCTCCCCAAGTCTGGTTCACACCAGGGCTGCCGTCTGTGCGATCAGGAACGGCGACGGACGCGACGAGGCCGTAGGAGGCTTCACGCCCTTGCGGGCGCCTTGCCCTCGAGCTGATCCTTGAGCAGCGTCAGCGCGCGTTCCCAGCCCGGCGTGATCACCTCGTAGTAGCGGCGCCAGCGCGGACTCTCTTCGAAGCCCGACTGGCGCACGTGGAGCTGCGACCCCCAGGCGTGCTTGCTGACCTTCACTTCGAGTGCCATCGGCCCGATGGGCGCGCCGTCAGGCGGGAGCCAGAAGGCGTCCGCGAGGAAGAACTCGCGCCCGGGCTTGTACTCCATCACCATGCCGTGCAGCGCGCCGCCGAGGCGCCCGAGGATCGGGTCCTTCCACTCGGTGGTCTCCCACTCCACGGCGTAGCTGCCGAGCGGCCGCGGCACGCAGAGCGACCGCTTGACCTCCCACCAGGTGGAAAGCGCCTGTGCGTCGAAGAAGGCATCGAGCACCGCCGTGGGCGGCGCGATGATCACCATGTCAGCCGTGAACTCGGTCATGCGAAGCGCTGAATCATAACAAATGGGTCGCGAGCGCCTGCCTGGCCCGTGGCCCGGCGCCGCTCAGTAGAGCAGGTGCGGCTCCCGCAGCCGCGAGAAGGCTGCCTCATCGCCCGTCCAGCCCGCCGCGATCTCGCGAGCGGGGACGCCCCCTTCGATCTGCATCCGCAGCGTGCTCGAGCCGGCCAGGATGTCGAACGGCTCCTTTTCGTGCTCGTACTCGTACGGCGGTTTGCGCCACGCGAACGTGGACGGCGCCATGCGCCGGAACTGCGCGATGAGCGCCACGCCCACCGCCACCGGACGGAATGCCGTGCGATCCGTGACGTGAATCTGGCAGCCGCCGCAGGTCGTCCGGGCGTGTTTCTGAAACGTGGGCTCGAAGACAGCCGGCCGGAAGAACACGCCGGGGTGTCCCTCGGCATTCATCGCCTCGGCAAAGCGCTCCGCGTCGACGCCGGGCAGGCCGAGCAGCTCGAACGGCCGTGTGGTGCCGCGGCCTTCCGAGATCATCGTGCCCTCGAAGAGCACCGTGCCGGGGTAGACGATCGCGGTGTCGAGCGTCGGCATGTTCGGCGACGGCATCACCCACGGCAGCCCTGTGTCGTCCGCGTGCATCGCGCGCGTCCAGCCGGTCAGCGGCACCACGTCCACGTCCGCGCCGAGGCCGAACGTGTCGTTGAAGAGCCGCGCGAGCTCGCCGATCGTCATGCCGTGGCGCATCGGGATCGGAAACTGTCCGACGAACGACTCGAAGCCCGGGACGAGCGTGGCGCCTTCGACGAGCACGCCGCCGATCGGGTTCGGCCTGTCGCACACGATCACCGGCACGCCGTGGCGTCTGCACGCGCGCAGGCAGTTCGCGAGCGTGTAGATGTAGGTGTAGATGCGCGCGCCGACATCCTGGAGGTCGACGATGAGCACGTCCAGTCCCTTGAGCATGTCCGCCGTAGGCTCGCGCGTCTCGCTGTAGAGCGAGTACACGGGCACGCGGCGGCTGGCGTCCTCACCGTGGGCCGTCTCGATCATGTTGTCCTGCACGTCGGACCGGAACCCGTGCTGCGGCCCGAAGATCGCGCCGAGCCGCACACCGTCGGCCGCGGTCAGCCGGTCGATCACATGGCGGAAGCGGCCGTCGACCGAGGCGTGATTGCAGACGATGCCGACGGTGAGGCCGCGCAGGCGGCCGGAATCGAGGAGCGCGTCGCTGCCGAGGCGCGTGGGCGTGTGGGTCATGACGGTGGCGGAAGGACCTGACAGGTGCGGCCCAGCCACGCCCAGAACGGGTGGCCGGTGATCTCGGCACGACGGGCGAGCGCGAGCGTGCGCGCGTCCGCGTCCTGCCCGGCGAGGCACAGCGCGTAGAGCCGCATGCCGAGCGCGCGTTCCTTGAGCGCCGGCTCGGCCTCGGCGCGACTGAACGCCGCGGCCGCGGCGAAGTAGCTGCGCTCGGACATCAGGCGCGTGGCGAGGTGGTACTGCATCGGCGGCTGGGCCAGCTCGGCGGCGGTGGCGATCTCGACGCCGCGCTGCAGATCGCCGTTGCTGCCGAGGAGCCACAGCACGGGCGTCTTCAGCATCGATCCGGTCAGCAGCCGGTGGACGGCGTCCATGGATTGCGCCGCGGGGCCGTCCGGTCCGTTGATGAGGCCCTGGAACTCGAAGAAGGGCAGCGTGGCCTCGACGAGCTCCGGCGGCCAGAGCTTCCGGATGAACGCGCTCGTGCGGAACCGCTCGCGGCACGCGGCCGGGTCGAGCATCTCGCGCTGCAGGGCGTCGTCGTACTCGGCCGAGATCGACCGGTCGTTGATGCGCCCGGGCCGGTCGTCGACGAGCGGCGGCACGCCGGCCGAGATGCGCTTGAGGAACGGTGCGTCGCCGATGAAGAGCGCGCCGAGCTGCTCCGGTCGCTCCAGGCCGAGCGCGCGCAGCTCCCGGACGACCGTGCGGTTCTGCCACTGGGCGAACACGTGGGCGAGCGTCGCGGGCCCCGAGGCGCCGCGTGTGCCGACGAGCATCAGGTTGCTCGTCTCGCCGTTCCACAGCGAGCAGTCCTCGAAGGCCTCGCAGAACGACCTGATGACCGACCGGGCCACGTCCCCCGCGATGGTGTGCGTCGGCAGCCAGTAGGCGGCCATGCCGCCCTCGGCCAGGCGCGCGTGGATCAACTGGAAGTACTCGCGCGTGTAGAGGTTCACCACACCGGCGCTCCGCGGTGGCGGGGGCTCGGACGTGATCAGGTCGTAGCGTTCCCGGGTCGTCTGCAGGAAGTAGCGCCCGTCCTCGACATGCATGCGCACGCGCGGGTCGCGGAGCGGGTTCTCGGTGTCCTTCGGGTAGATGACGACGCTGTTGTCGAGCACGTCCTTCGAGATGTCGACGACGTCGATCTGCTCGATGCCCGGCGAGTCCGTCATCGCCTTCGCCGTGTTGCCCACGCCGAATGCGATCAGCAGGCTCTTCTTCAGGTTCGGGTGCAGCGCCATCGGCCAGTACACGTAGAGCTTCATGTACCGGCGCGATTCCCAGTCCGTGTCGGCCATCGACGTGGCGTTCACGAACAGCGCGTGCGTGCGGACGTCGCGCAGAATCGGTGCGTTCAGATAGATCAGCGTGTCGGCCACGCCTTCCCGCACGGCCGCCACGTTCACGGCGCGTGGCGTCGTGTTCGTGCGGAGGCTCGCGTAGCGCTCGATCGGGAACTGCTTGAGGCGCGTGGCCAGGCCGCCGAAGGGAAACGCGGCGAGTGCGGCGGCGACGACCACGAGCGCCGCGATGGCGTGGCTCCGGCGCGTCGCGGTGTGTGCCCACAGCAGCGCACCGGTCAGCGCATAGAGCACCACGACGGCAAAGAGCGCCCGCTCCATGCCGAGCAGCGGCAGCAGCACGAAGCCGCCGGCCAGCGACCCGAGCGCGGACCCGAGCGTGTTGGCGAAGGTCAGCGTGCCCGCGGCGTCGGCGTCGGACCGGCTGGCCGCGCGCAGGCCTGCCCCCGCCAGCGCGAACGTGGCGCCCGAGACGAGCGAGACCGGCAGCATCAGCAGCGCGCCGAGCGCCAGCACCTCGGGCACTTCCGTGACCAGGTGCGACGAGAGGGCCGACATCCGCAGCAGGAAGACCGCGTAGGACGCCACGCCGAGCCCGCCCGAGACCCACAGCGCCGGTCCGGTGTAGACGTGCGCGTCCGGCCAGCGCCGGAGCGCCAGCCCGGCAGCGAAGCCGCCGAGCGCGATGCCGGTCAGGACGGTTCCGAGCATCACGGCAAAGGTGCTCGAGTAGCCGATCACCGCGAGCAGCAGCAGCCGGAACCACAGCACTTCGAGCGCGAGCAGCGCGAAGCCCGCCCCGAACGATGCGAGCAGCCACACCGTTGCCCGGCGGGCGGGCGCCGGCGCGGTGTCCGGTGCCGGCGTCGACGCGGGTGCAGTCACGGGTGCTGACGACGCCGCCGATGCCGGCGCGGCCGGCTGCTCCACGAGCACCGCCCGCCACCGTCGATCGAACGCCAGGGCGACGGCCGCCACGATCAGGCTCAGACCCGCGGCGACGAAGGCCGTGCCGCGGATGCCCACCGTGCCGACCAGCACGAACTCCGTGGCGGCCACGCCGGCCACGGCGCCGGCCGTGTTCCAGCCGTAGAGCTGACCGAGTACGGCGCCGAAGCGGCCCGGCTGGCTCGTCAGCGTGCGCGTGAGCAGCGGCAGCGTGAGCCCCATCGCGGTGGACGGGATGAGAAGGAAGAGGAACGCGAGCGTCAGCCGGACGAGGTTGAGGACGCCCAGGTTGGCGGAGAGCGGACGGAGGAGCGGGGCCAGCACGGCGCCCATCGCCGGGAGCGCCACGACCAGCAGCACGCCGGTCAGGGCGACGACGCCCTCCACGGCGGCATAGACGCGGAGCGGCCGGGTCAGCCGGTCACCGATCCGCGTCGCGAGCAGATTGCCACCGGCCATGCCCGCCATGAATCCGGCGAGGACCAGGCTCGACGCCCAGACGCTGTTGCCGAAGGCGAGACCCGCCTGGTGAAACCAGAGCGTTTCGAAGATCAGCGCCGAGCAACCCGAGAGGAAGAACGCTCCGTAGAGCGTGGCGGTCATGCGGAGGCCGATGGTACCACCGCCGATCCGCCGCCGTTCCTCCCGGAACGCCTGTCCGGGGGGCTCCGGGAGTAGGCTCTACCCATGAGGACAACTCTCTCAGCGGCAGCGGTCGGCGTCGGTGTCTGGTTGCTCGTGGGCGCGGGCACCTTCGCGCAGCAGGCGCCCAACCCCAGACAGCAACCCGGCGCGGGCGTCCACATCTTCGCGCCCGATCAGCACGACCTGTACGATGGCCACTTCGTGATGTCAGCCAACCGGGTCTACATGGTCGGCGGGCTGAACGACCCCGAAGGGTGGGACCACCTCGACAACGACGCGCGCACCGTGAAGCCGGTGACCGGCAGCGCCGAGATCGACGTCGACGAGATCCGGAACACCGGCACGTTCGAGGCGAAGCTGCGCGTTCCCGAGGGCGACCTGGTGCTTGCGATGGATCGCTGGCACGAGTTCAACCCGTGCCAGCACGGCGGCATCGTGGCCTACATCCACGAACACGGCACCGACTCGGGCTGCGGGGACAACAACTGGCCGAAGACGCTGGGCTTCCTGGCGGGCTGGGGCTACGGGCATGCCACGCTGAACGGCGCGCCGCTCTACCAGGACTACGAGATGCACTTCATGGTCACGCAGGGCCTGCGCGACCGGAAGACGCTTCGCATCAACTACCCGCTCGCGGACAAGAAGCTGCCGGGCGGCGAGACGAACCCCGCCACGCAGCAGATTGATTTCTACATCCGGAGCCCGCAGCAGAACCCGAAGAACCGTCCCACGCGGCAGGTGTTCCTGCACTTCTTCGGCATGGAGATCACGTGGAAGTAGCCGGGCTGTCTACAGCCAGAGGCGCAGGCCGGCGACGAGCCGGCGCTGCCCGATGGGGTCGCCCGCGGAGCGGCGGAGGTCCCCCGTGCCGAAGAGCGCCCGGTTCCACGTCACGCCGACATACGGCGCGAACTCCCGCTTGAACTCGTAGCGCAGCCGCAGGCCCGCGTCGAGCTGGCTGAGGCCGGCGCTCACGTGCCGCGACGCGTCCGGCTTGCCGTAGGCATCCAGCTCGATGACAGGCTGGAGAATCAGGCGGTTCGTCACGAGCAGGTCGTACTCCGTTTCGAGCCGGACGTGCGTCCGGCCGCCCGCTCCCACGTACGCCGTGGCCTCGACGGCGAACCAGTACGGCGCCAGACCCTGCAGCCCCACGGCGGCCCACGTCTGCGGTGAACCAGGACGCGTGTCCTGACGGAGGCCGGCGACGGCCGTCCACCAGCGACTGATGGAACGCCCGTAGAGCAACTCGGTCCGGGCAGACTCCAGCCGCGACCGCCGGGTGTCGCCGCCGAAGCGGAACCAGAGGCGATCGAGGTCGGTGCCGATCCAGCCCTTCGTGTCCCAGCGCACGGCGTCGTCGCCGGTGGGCAGCTCCAGATGGTTCGCGAGGACGAAGTAGTGGACGCGGTTGTCCATCATCGCGTGGTAGCCGACGTCGGGAAATGCGACCGCGCGGTCGGCGTCGGTCAGCGGGCGGACGAACGCCGGCAGCGCGGCGGTCGCGCCGGTGGCCGACGCCGGCGGCGTCGTGGACTGGTGGTCGTGCCCGGCGTGCGGATCCGGGGCCGCCGGGGGCGGTGCCTGTGGCGCCTGCGTCTGGTGGTCTCCGTGGTCGTGCGGCGCGGGCGTCGCCTGTGCGTGGGCCAGCGATGCCGAGAGCGCGAGCGCGGTGAGCAGGCCGAGTGGCCGGGTCACGAGCGCGCTCCTTCGCTGACGCGGATCTCGCGGAACATCCCGGCGTCCATGTGGAACAGCAGGTGGCAGTGGAACGCCCAGCGGCCCAGCGCGTCGGCCGTGACGCGGAACGTGCGACGGCTGCCTGGCGGCATGTCGATGGTGTGCTTGCGCACCAGGAATTGACCGTGCTCGTCCTCGAGGTCGCTCCACAGGCCGTGCAGGTGCACCGGGTGCGTCATCATCGTGTCGTTCACGAGCACGAACCGCACACGCTCTCCGTATGTGAGCGGTACGACCGGCGCGCGCGAGGCCTTCACACCGTCGAACGACCAGGCGAATCGGGCCATGTGCCCGGTCAGGTGCAACTCGATCGTGCGAGAGGGCTCGCGGTCGTCTGCCGGTGGCGCGACGCTCCGCAGGTCCGCATAGGTGAGCACGCGCCGTCCGTTGCCGCGCAGGCCGATCCCGGGGTCGTCCAGCTTCGCCGTCGGCGCCACGGTCTGCATGTCCACCAGCGGGTTGCCACGCTCGGTGGCCGGGTGGACGAGCGTGGCGACCGGCGTGGCAGACGCCGCTGGCGCGGCGTGTCCGGCGTGCTCGTCCGCGGCAGGAGCGCCGTGACCCGCGTGCGGGTCAGGTGCCGAGGTCGTCGTGGCTGACGCATGACCCGCGTGGCCGGCGCCGCCGTGCCCCATGTCGGCCATGGTCAGTACGGCGCGCGGATCCATCGCCGGCACCGCCGCGGAGAGGCCAGGCGCGGTGGCCAGCGTGCCGGCCGCGTAGCCCGTGCGGTCGTAGGCCTGCGCAAGCACCGTGTAGGCCTGCGCGTCGCGCGGCTCCACGATGACGTCGTAGGTTTCGGCGACCGCGATGCGGAACTCGTCCACGTCGACTGGCTGCACGGGCAGTCCGTCGGCGGCCACCACCGTCATGCGGAGTCCGGGAATCCGCACGTCGAAGTACGTCATCGCCGATGCGTTGACGAACCTCAGGCGCACCCGTTCGCCCGGAGCGACGAGGCCCGTCCAGTTGGCTGCCGGCGGCCGGCCGTTGACCAGATACGTATAGGTGTAGCCGGTCACGTCCGCGAGGTCCGACGCACCCATGCGCATCTCGCCCCACGCGCGGCGTTCGGCGAGCGTGGCGCCGAGGCCGTTCTTCCGGGCGTCCCGTACGAAGGTGCCGAGCGTGCGCTGGCGGAAGTTGTAGTAGCTCGACTGCTTCTTGAGCCGCGTCCACGTGCGGGCCGGGTGTTCGTCACTCCAGTCCGACAGCACGATCACGTGCTCACGGTCCGCACGGATCGCGTCCGCTTCGCGCGGCTCGATCACGATCGGGCCGTAGAGGCCGAGCGGCTCCTGGAAGCCCGAGTGGCTGTGGTACCAGAACGTGCCGCTCTGGCGGACGGGGAAGCGGTACTCGAACGCGCCACCCGGCGGGATGCCGTGGAAGCTCAGACCCGGCACGCCGTCCATGTTCGCGGGCAGCACGAGCCCGTGCCAGTGGATCGACGTCTCCTCGTCGAGCGTGTTCCGGACGCGCAGTGTGACCGTGTCGCCCTCACGCCAGCGGAGCAGCGGACCGGGAAGTGACCCGTTCACGGTGGTGGCGGTACGGGCACGGCCTGTCAGGTTCACCGTGGTCGTGCCGATGGTGAGATCGAAGGCGGTGCCCGAGAGCTCGCCGGGGACTCCGCCCGCCGGGGGCTCAGCGCAGGCGGTCCGATCCGTGAAGCCGAGGCTCGCGGCCGCGCTGCCCATCGCGAGGCCGCGCACGAAGGTCCGTCGTGAAACCGGTGTCATCCCACTCACCTTACAGGTTCGCACGCCGCAGCCGTAGCGCGTTGCCGACGACCGAGACGGAACTGAGCGTCATCGCTGCGCTGGCCAGGATCGGGCTCAGCAGCAGGCCGAACCACGGGTAGAGCAGGCCGGCGGCAATCGGCACGCCGAGCACGTTGTAGGCGAACGCGAACACCAGGTTCTGGCGGATGTTGCGCATGGTGGCGCGGCTGAGGGCCCGCGCGCGTGTCAGCCCGCGCAGGTCGCCCTTCACCAGTGTCACGCCGGCACTTTCCATCGCGATGTCCGTGCCCGTGCCCATCGCGATGCCGACGTCCGCCAGCGCGAGCGCCGGGGCGTCGTTGATGCCGTCGCCCGCCATCGCGACCCGCCGGCCGGCTGCCTGGAGACGCGCAACCACGGCGCTCTTGGCGTCTGGGAGGACTTCGGCCTCGATCTCGGTGATGCCGACGGCCGCACCGACGGCGGCTGCGGTGGTGTGGTTGTCGCCCGTCAGCATGATGACGCGCAGGCCGTCGGCCTGCAGCGCGCGGACCGCCTCGGCGGCGCCGGACTTCACGCGGTCGGCCACGCTCACCAGGCCCGCGGCGGTGCCGTCGATGGCGACGTGCATCACCGTGGCACCACCTTTCCGCAAGGCCTCGGCGGCCTGGGCCAGGCTCTGCGCACCGGCGCCGAGGTCGTCCAGAAATGCCGCCGTGCCGACCGCCACGCGCGTGCCGCCGACGCGACCCTCGACACCCTTGCCCGTGACGGACCGGAAGTCGGCCACCGGGTCGAGTGCGATGCCGCGTGCCTCGGCGCCCGCGACGATGGCCGACGCCAGGGGATGCTCGCTTGCGCGCTCAAGGCTGGCGGCCAGGTGCAGGAGTCGCGTCTCGTCTCCGCCGGGCAGGGCCACGACGCGGGCGAGCGTCGGCCGGCCCTCGGTGAGCGTGCCGGTCTTGTCCACGACGAGCGTGTCCACCTGTTCCATCCGTTCGAGGGCCTCGGCGTTCCGGAGCAGCACGCCCAGTTCGGCGCCTCGACCGGTACCGACCATGATCGACATCGGCGTCGCCAGGCCGAGGGCACACGGGCACGCGATGATCAGCACGGCGACGGCGTTCACCAGTGCGTTTGCGAAGCGCGGCTCGGGACCGAACGTGGCCCAGAGCCCGAAGGTGAGCACCGCCACGCCGACGACCGCCGGGACGAACCACGCGGAGACGGTGTCGGCGAGGCTCTGGATGGGCGCGCGTGACCGCTGCGCCTGCCCGACCAGTGACACGATGCGCGCGAGGAGCGTGTCCGCGCCGACGCGTCGCGCTTCCATCACGAACCCGCCGGTGCCGTTCACGGTGCCGCCCGTCACCGCGCTCCCCGCTGACTTCTCGACGGGGACGGGCTCGCCGGTGACCATCGACTCGTCGACGGCGCTGGCGCCGTCGCGCACGACGCCGTCCACCGGCACGCGCTCGCCGGGGCGCACACGCAGGCGGTCGCCCACCGGCACGTGGGCCAGCGGCACATCCGCCTCCGAGCCGTCGGGCCCGATGCGCCGGGCGGTCGAGGGTGCCAGTGTCAGCAGCCGGCGGATCGCCGCGCTGGTCTGACTGCGCGCGCGCAGCTCGAGGACCTGGCCCACGAGCACGAGCAGCACGATCGCGGCGGCCGCCTCGAAGTACACCGGCACCATGCCGCCGTGCCACATCTCATGCGGGAACAACTCCGGGGCGAGCGCCGCGACGAGACTGTAGACGTACGCCACGCCCACGCCGAGCCCGATCAACGTGAACATGTTGAGCCGCCACGTCCGGACGGACGTCCAGCCGCGCTCGAAGAACGGCCAGCCACCCCACAGGACGACCGGGGTGGCCAGCATCATCTGCACCCACGTCATCGACGCGCCGGGCAGCAGGCGCGCCGACAGGCCACCGGGCAGCCACTCGGCCAGCATCAGCAGCAGGATAGGCGCGGTCAGTGCGAGCGATGCCCACATCCGGCGCGACATGTCGCGCATCTCCGGGTTGTCCTCGTTGCCGGTGGGCACCATCGGTTCGAGGGCCATGCCGCAGATCGGGCACGCGCCGGGCCCGTCCTGCTGCACCTCGGGGTGCATCGGGCACGTCCACAGCGCGCCTGCTGGCGCGGGAGGGACCGGGGGCGCGGGTGTCGCGTGATGCGCGTGGGAACTGCAGCAGGAACCCGTCTTGTCCGGGGTTGCCGTCGTCCGGTCTCGGCCGGCGTACCGCTCAGGGGCGGCCAGAAACTTCGTCCGGCAACCCGCGCTGCAGAAGTGAAACGTCTGTCCGTCGTGGTCGGCGTGATGGGCCGTGCGGGCCGGGTCGACTGACATGCCGCAGACCGGGTCGGTCGCCGGCGGGTTCGTGCGGCTGTGCTCGTGGGAATGCGGGGCGGCAGGGTGTTCGGACATCAGCGTGTGGCTCCTCTGCCCGTAGAACGCATGTGGACCGGGTTCATTACACCCGGCAGAAACTCAGGGCTTTCCGCAGGAACAGTCGCGGCAGCCGTGCTCGGCGCACGTCCCGCAGGACTCGGCGACCCGCGCCTTCAGCGCCTGCCGCGCGCGATGGAGACGCACGCCCGCGTTGGAGGCCGAGAGTCCTGCCGTGGTTGCGAAGGCCTTCACCGGCTGCTCGTCGACGTCCACGGCCTGAAGGGCCGCGGCGTACTCCGGCTTGAGCGTGGCGGCCAGCCGGCTCACACAGGCGCAGATCTCGGCGCGGAGGTCCGGCGCGGGCTCGTGGGCGCCCTCCAGTTCATCGGCCAGAGCATCCAGCGCGCGGTGGGCGACCGCCCGCCGGCGATGCTGATCGACGACGGCGTTGCGAAGCACGCGGTAGAACCACGGCACCAGTGCGTCCGGGTCAACGCGGTCTGCCGCAGCCATGCCTCGCACGAAGGCGTCCTGCAGGACGTCTTCCGCCAGGGCGCGGTCGCCGAGGCGTCGCTCCAGATAGGCGAGGAACGCGCGGTGGTTCTGCACCAGAACCTCCGCGAGGCTGGCCGTTGCCCGGTCATCCGAGGGTGTCGTCACAACGTGCCTGACTCACCCGGCCGCGGGAGCGGGGTCCTGCGCCCACCGGGCCAGCATCCCGGGCACGGCATGAATGTCGGTCGCCTGTTCCAGGCCGGGAATGACATCCACAAGCCCGAGTTTTACCGCGTTGCCGCCCGCGACGAGCCGGGTGCGGGAGGGGCCCGGCAGATCCCGGACGCGTTCAACGATCGCCTCCACGCCCCGCACCTGTTCGGCGAGCGCGATCGAGATGAGCAACAGTCGTGGCTGCTGCTCCCGGATGAGGGCGGCGACCTCGTCGGGTCGCGGGGTGGGGTCGATCAGCCGGCCGTGCAGACCCTTCGACAGCAGCCAGAGTCGCAGCACGTGAATACCCAGCGTGTGTCGATTGCCGGGTGCGTTCATGAGCAGTATTTCTACCGGCCCGGCCATGACCCGCGCCGCCGCCGCATCCGCGTGCAGGCGGGACTCCACGAGCCCCACGACCTGCTGACAGAACGCCGTGAACCGGTGCTCCTCGGCCACGGTGACGGCCGCCCGCTGCCAGGCCTCCCCGATCTGATAGAGCATGGGTGCGACGATCCCCAGCAGGATATCGACTGCGCGAATCCGGGCGACCGTGGCTTCGTCGAGCGTCCGTGCGGCCGCGTCGAGGTCGTTGTGGTGCCCCGCCTCGGTCAGCGCCGCATGGATCTTCTGAAGCGCTCGCGCGTGCTGCAGTTCGTGGTCCGTGATCGTCAGCATCTTGTCGGCGCAGTTCCCGCAGATGCCGTGCGTCATGGCCAGGGTCTCGAAAGGCGGTCGCTCGCCCTGGAACTGCTGGCAGTACGAACACCAGCTCAGCATGACGGTCCCGCGCTCTCGTCGAGCGATGAGAGAAGGGCGACGACAGCCGTGGCCGGCAGTGCCCCGGCCTGCAGCGCCTCGAAGAACGGCTGCGTGTCGAGCCGACGGTGGTGGTCAGCGGTGCTCGACTTGAGTCGCTGGCTCAGCGGCGTCATGGGCTGCATCGACTATACGCCGCGCGCCCGCCCTGACCGGTCCGATGCCGCCGCTCACCGGCGATCGAAGCCGGCAGGATTCCCGCCCTGCGAGCCTCAGTGCTTGTGTTCGTCCGCCTTGGGCGCCGGCGTGCCGCCCTTCATCTTGTCCATCTTTCCCATCTTCTCCATCCTGCCCTCGCACGTGTCGAAGTGGGCCTGCACCGCGACCAGCGTCTCCTCGGCGTTGGCGAGTGCTGCCGTGGCCGCTGCCGGGTCCTTTTCCGCTCTGGCCTTGCGGACCTTGGCCAGACTGTCGACCACCGTGGTCTTCAGCGTGGCGTGGCCTTCACACCCCGGCATCATCATGCCGTGCATGCCCATGCCGGCCGGTGGTGCGGCGTCCTTGTGGTCGTGCGGCTTGGCCTGCCGGGCGGCCGCCGAGGTTGCCAGCAGCGCTGCCAGCGCCAGTCCGATTGTCAGTTCGTGAGGTCGACGCATCTGTTCGCTCCCTTTCGTGGGCGGGCCCACTGGACAGATGTCGTGCAAGGAGTGGACCAGGAGGCTGGTGCAGGAGGCCAACCTGGCCGGTCCCCTGGGGCGCTGGCTCGGAAGGTTCGGTGGGGGATTTCACCCCCTGCACCGAACTCGTCCGCGCCCGACGTGCCGGCCGTCGTCGTTGCGGCTGCAGTCGGCGATCAGAAGCGGAACAGCTTGTTGAACTTGAATACGAACGCCTTGTTCAGCATCTCCGACGACAGGTTTGGGCTGAGCGGGTTCATGTTCTGGTCCTGCGTGAACACGACGAAGAACTCGCTGCCCGGCTCGTACTCCCACCGCAGGCGGAGGTTCGTGC
>CAYNUO010000040.1:0-21097 GCA_964400405.1 uncultured Bifidobacteriaceae bacterium
TTCACAGGCGCCCAGTGAGCGCACGACACGCGCATCGCCCGCCCACGCCCGGTCACCCGGACCTCAGGGCTACGGCCCCTCGAAGACGGCGAGGGCGGCGGAATCGCGGTTGATGCGCACCTGGCGGAGGGGGCCGTCGAGCGGCAGGCGGCGCTCGACACGCTCTTCGGTGACCGGGACGACCGTGTCCACGGTCCGGCCGTCGGCGTAGACCAGCGAGACCGTGACGGGCAGGTCGAACACGCCGTCCAGGTGCGCGAAGGTGACGACGGCCTCGCGGTCCGTGACCGTCTGGGCGACCCGGACACGCGGGAGCCGGGAGTCACCGACCCACTGGTCGAAGAAGCGGCCGAGCGGCCGGCCCGAGGCGGCCTCGAAGGCCGCCTGGACGTGCGTCGTCCCCGCCTTCTCGAGGCTACGGGTCGTGTAGAGCAGCCGGAGGCCGTCGAAGAAGGCGTCGTCGCCGATGAGCCGGCGCAGCATGTGCAGCACGCCCGCAGCCTTGTTGTAGACGAGCGCCCGGAAGATCCGCTTGTCGCCCTTCATCTGCCCCAGCCGGTAGCCGAGCGCGATCGGGCCCTGATCGGACACGTCGAGGGTCCACCGGCGGAACTGCCTGAGCATCTGCTCCATGACCTCGGGCCCGTGCTTGTGCTCGGCATAGAGCGCAGCGAAGTACTGCGCGAAGCCTTCGCTCACCCACTGCTCGTGGTAATTCGCCCAGCCGACGCCGTGGCCCCACCACTGATGCGCGAGTTCGTGGGCGAGGAAGAACTCCGGAAAGCCGGCAAAGCTGGCCGGGTCGTCGCGCCACGTGGGCTGGGTGCCCGGTCGGGGGTTGAACACGAGCGCCGCGCCAGGTGGACTGTGGCCCCCGGGGGTCGGGTGGTCAACCACCGCGAGCGTCATCCGCGAATACGGGGCATCGCCCATCCGCGAGAGGTAGAAGCGGAAGATGTCGCGGGTCCATCCGGCCAGCTCCTCCTGCCGGCGCCGCGAGATGCCCTGCGTCCCGAGCTGGTCGAACGGGATGTACTCGCGGACGCGGAAGCCCGGCTGACGGCTCCCCTCGGCCGGGCGCGTCGCGGGCGCGGAGGGTTCGTCAACCAGCGCGAGCGTGCCGGCCACCGGCGGTCTGAAGCGGGCGGCAATCACGCTCAGATAGCGCACGGGTTCGAACGCGCGAAAAGCCCATGCACGCATGGGTCTGCCGCTTGCCGAGACGACCGCCCTGAAGCCGGCGACGGGTTCGCCCGTGGCCGTGCAGGTGAAGTCTTCGGGCAGCGTGAGCCGCAGCGTGGCCGTGGCGTAGCCGCTGGTCTGCGGCTGCGGGTACCAGTACGACTTCGTGCTCAGGAGGTAGTACTCCTGCGAGCGCTCCTGCGGCAGCGGCGTGAACGCGTCCTGCCCGGCGGCCTCCTGATCCACGGCCTGCGAGCGGAGCCGGCCGCTGTAGTTGATGGCCAGCACCAGCTCCGACCCGCGCGCGACCGGCACGGGCAGATTGAGGATCACCGAGTCCCGCCCCCGTACGCGCAGGTGCACGAGCGGTCCGAACTGCGGGCTGACGGCGCTGGTGACGACGAGGGGCTCGGCGAGCTTGATGTTGATGCTGGCCACGCCGCCTGACTGCACGCGGATCCGGAGCCGAGCCCGGGCGTCGATGAACTCGCGGGCCGGGTCGATCGTCGCGTCGATGTCGTAGTCGAGCACCGCGATCTCGTTCAACGCGTCTTCGTTGTAGGACACGCCCCGCTGCTGTTCCTTCTCGACCGAGGCGTAACGGGCGATGTCGCGGCTCCTGGCGCGCTCGAAGAGCGAGATGTCCTCCGGCTCGGTGAAGGAACGGGCGTATGTCAGGTGTCCCCGGCCGCGCGTGTGCAGCTCCGCGAGGAAGTCGCCGCGCGGTGGCAGGACGTACCACGGCTCGCGGCTCAGATCGCCGAGGTCCAGGTTGAACGACCGCGGCGCGTCGTCGTCAAACAGGTCCCGGGCCCGCCGCAGCACGCGGGGATCCACGGGTTGCGGGAGCAGCCCGCTCCCGAGTCCGCGCGCCTCGACGTCACCGGGGTTCAGGCGGATGAAGGCCGTCTCGATCGGGGCGGTCAGCGTCTCGGCGCCCGCGAACAGCCGCACCTGGCCGCGTTCGGCCGTGGGCCTGGGCGTGAACGTCATCTGCCCGGCTCCGACGAGGACGAGGCCGGCCAGCCCCAGCTCGCTCTCCACCGGCACCGCCGTGCCCTGCGTGAACGTCAGCACGAGATCTTCGGAACGCACCGTGAGGTCCTTCACGGCGTACTGGGTGTCCGCGCTGGGCTCGAGGCGATGCAGGCCCTCGACCAGCGTCACGACCTGCGCGCTGACCAGGCGCCACGCCTCCCCCGCCGTGTCGCCGGGCGCGCGGCGCACGTCGAGCCGCGCGGTCACGATGCTGGCTGTCCGCACGCCCTCGAGCAGCATGTCCGCCGTCAGCCGAAAGCCATCGCCGGGCATGGCGCCGTCGAGCGGCTCGCGTTCGCGCTCGTGGACGACGACCCGACGGTACGGCGCGCCGAGCAGGCGCGGCGCGAACGTGTCCATCACGCCGGGCGCGACGTTGGGTGACAGGAGCGGCCGGAGGGAGGACGGGTCGCCGCTCGGCATCACGCGCTCCAGCCGGTTCAGCAGCGCGCCGATGCCGTCGCCGCCGTCCTGCGCCGCCGCGGGCGTGACCATCACGGTCAGCATCAACGCGGTCGCAAGGCAGCGCAGCATGGGCTTCTAGAGCGGAGACGTGGGCTGGGGCTGGAGGCGCTGCGCCGGCAGGCGCGTCGCCGCCACCGCGTCGCGCAACACCGCGTCGACGCACGCGTCATACGGCTGCGGAAACAGCAGCACCGCGTCGTCCGACAGCAGTACGCCCCGCGGCAGGCCCGCGACCGGCGGGTCGGGGTTGACCGGCGGCGCCCCGGTCGTCGTCGCCACGGCTGGCGGCGCGGAGGCCGGCAACCGGCCGCCGAGACGCTCGTAGTCGGCCCGGCCGAGGATCACGGGCGTCTGCTGACCGGGCACGTCCAGCCGGCGGTGCAGTTCGGCCGGCGAGGCGGTGTGCCACGGCGTCCAGCCCAGGTGGCGCAGGTAGAAGTAGTACGCGTGATGCAGGTCGCCCGACGCATGAAACACGCCCGGCGCGAGCCCGCCGATGCTGGCCGCCTCGCGCGCGCAGGTCTGCAGCGTGCGCAGCGGGTGATCCGTGCGCATCAGGAACGCGAGCTGTTTCGAGTAGGGCGCCGGGAACAGCAGCCACACCGCCAGCAGCGCGCCGAGCGGCCGCAGCACGCGCGAACCCTGTCCGGCGAGGATCCAGAACACGGCGCCGATGAGCGCCGGACGCCACAGGATCGCGCTCCGGAACAGGCGGACGCCGCCCACCTGCACCGTCACGGGGCCGACCATCACCGCCCACGCGCCCAGCAGGAACGCTACGCCGCCGAGCACGGTGAGCACGCGGGCCAGCGCCGGACCGGCGGACGAGAACGTCGACACACCCGGCCAGCCCCAGAGACGGCTCCACCGCGGCGAGGCCAGCGCGCCGAGTCCCAGCGCGACGGCCAGGCCGACGCCGATGGCCAGTGGCGGGAGGAACGGGTACGCGTAGTGAAAGAGCTTCGAGGTGCCCGCCGAGATCAGCAGAAACGGCACGGCCCACCAGAGCAGCGCGGCCCGCACACGCCACTCGCCCTCCACGAGCCCTCGCCAGGCGAGCGCCGCGAGCCCAGCCGCCCACGGGAGCCGCAGCCCGTCGCGGCCGAGCGCCTGCCAGAGCCAGGAGACGTAGTAGTGCCACGGATGCAGATGCTCCGGATGGAGCACGCCGGCGAAGCGCTGCAGCACATGGGCGGTGAGCAGGATCGTCCAGAACTCCCGGCCCGCATGCAACGTCTCGTAGATGAACCAGGGCGCAATCAGCACGAGCGCGACGGCGGTCGGCGCCAGCCATGTGCGCCACGCCCCCAGCAGGTCACGCAGACCCCCCGGCCGGCAGGCGATCGTCAGCACGACGACCAGCGGCAGGAACAGCGCGGCCACGAACTTGGTGAGGAAGCCCAGCACGAACCAGCCCGCGATCGCGTACGCGTGGCGGCCGCGCCACTGCCACTCCGCCTCGGCCCACCGCAGCGCGTGATAGAAGGCCGCGGTGTAGGCGAGCACCAGCGCCGCTTCCATGTTGTTGCTGCGGAGTCCGTGCTCGACGAGGATGTCGTCGAATGAAAAGAGCGCCAGCACGCCGACGACGCCCGCGATCGGCCCTGCCAGCCGGCTGCCGATGACGTAGAGGTAGAGGAACGTGACGGCCGCCGCGAGCGCGTCGACGCCGCGCATGCCGGCGTCGCCGACCGGCAGCAGCCCGAGGCGCATGCCGCCGGCTACCAGCCAGAACTTCAGCGGCGGCTTCTCGTAGAAGGGCTCGTCGCCAGGAATGCTGCGCGGCGTCAGCCACTCGCCGGTCTCGAGGATCCGCTCCACCGCGTAGGAGTAGATCGCCTCGTCGCTGCGCATCTCCCACTGCGCGAGGCCGACGAACATCGGCGCGCAGAAGCAGACCACGACGAGCGCGAACCCGGCCCACCAGGCCCCGGGGCTGCGCCCGAGCGGTGCCTCGTCCGTCATCGCGCTGAGTATAGGGCGCGCGGTCACGGCCAGCCCGTTACGCGGCGAGATACCGGGCCGTGAACGCCGCCATGTCGTCGTAGACCGCGGTCAGCTCCGCTGGCGACGCCAGGAAGACGATGCGGAACGCCCCACGCTCCGGCGGCAAGCCGAAGCCCGACCCATGCACGCACAGGATGCCCGTCTCTCGCAGCAGGCTCAGCACGTAGTGCTCGTCGGTGCGGCCCGGCGGCAGCGCCACCCACGGCATGGCGTAAAACGCCGCGCGCGGCATCACCGACCGCATGCCCGGAATCGCGGAAAGGCGCTGATGCGAGATCGTGGCGCGTTCGAGGAGCGCCTTCTGGAAGCTCGCCTGATGCGAGCGGTCGCCCCGCAGCGCGGCCGGGATGCCGTACTGCATCGGGCCCGGACTGCACAGACGCCCGTCGGCGAGCTTGCGGATCGCCGCGAGCACGTCGTCGAGGCGCGGCGTGCGGCCGACGACCATCCATCCCGCGCGCCAGCCCGGTGCGAGATACGCCTTCGACAGGCTCGAGAACGAAATGACGGGCGCGTCCTGGTCGAGCGTGCCGACCAGCGGCACCGACCCCTCGTAGCCGAGGTCGCCGTAGACCTCATCTGCGAGGATCACGAGGTCGTGGCGGGCCGCCACTGCGAGCAGCGCCTTCCGCACGTCTGCGGGATACACCGCGCCGGTCGGATTGTTCGGGTCGATCAGCACCAGCACTCGGGTGCGCGGCGTCACCTGCGAGGCGAGCTGTTCCGCATCCGGCAGCCAGCCGCGTTCGGGGTCGGTGCCGTAGTAGCGCGGCACCGCGCCCAGCTTCGCGAGGATCGCCGTGTAGAGCGGATACGTCGGGCACGGCACGAGCACTTCGTCGCCCGGGTTGACGATCGCCGTCAGCGCGAGCTCGATGCCTTCGGACGTGCCGGTCGTCAGCAGCACACGCTCCGGCGAGATGCGGACGCCGCGGGCGGCGTAGTCGTCCGCCACCGCCTCACGGCCTTCCAGGATGCCCGTCGACGAGAGATAGCCGTTGTGCCCGTCCCGCATGGCCTTCGTGGCCGCTTCGATCAGGTGCTCGGGCGGCTGAAAGCCGAAGGCCACGGGGTCGCCGATGTTCATGTACCGCACGCGCCGGCCGGTGGCCTCGACGGCCCGGGCTTCCCCCACGATGTTGCGGATCGCGTAGGAAAAGCGGCTCACCCGGTCGGCCGCCGGTATGACCCCGGTCAGGTTAGGCATCCGGCAATCTTAGCCCCGCACCCGTTGAGGAGCCGCGTAACACTTACACGGCTCCGGGGCTGCGGGGGGCCTGGCGAACGGCCTCTTCGCTCGATATTGGCCTGTTCTGGGCGATCTCCGGATCTGGCAGCGGCTTTGAACTAGGGGATGGCTGTGACGAGTCTCCGGAGGGTGGTCGGCGCCGTTCTCGTGGCCGCAGCGGCGGCGACCGGGGCCACGAACGCATCGGCTCAGGTAGCCGGCGAGCGCCCGGCGACGTTCCGCGGCGGCGTCGAGGCCGTCACGCTCAGCGTCACCGTCCGGGACCAGCGCGGCCGTCCCGTGATGGGCCTGAAGCGCCGGGACTTCATCGTGATCGACTCCGGCGCGCCGCGCACCATCCGGGGCTTCATGGAGGACGAGGCGTCTATCAGCCTGGCCGTCCTGCTCGACATCAGCGGCAGCATGGCAGTGGGCGGCAACATGGACCGCGCGCGCCGCGTCGTGTCGGAAACCATGGCCCGGCTCCAGCCCGGCCGGGACGAGGCCTCGCTCCTGACGTTTGACAGCGAGTTGCAGGAGGTGCGGTCCTTCACGAAGGATCTGGCCCGGGTGGCCGCCGTGAACCTGACCGGCACGCCGTGGGGCCTGACGTCGCTGTACGATGCGCTCGGCGAGACGGCCCGGAAGGTGGCGGCCCGCTCCAACCCGCACCGCGCGGTGCTCGTGATTACGGACGGGGTGGACACGGGCAGCCGGATGAGCGCCGAGGACGTGTCGGGCCTCGCCAGCGAGATTCAGGTGCCGGTCTACCTCGTGGTCGTGGCGGCGCCGGTCGACAACCCTGCCCAGCGTCTGGCGACGCTCTCGGTGGACGGCCGTGCGGCGTCAACCGCGACGCTCGCGGACCTCGCGCGCTGGACGGGAGGAGATATGGCCATCGTCAGTACGCCGCCGGAGTTCACGACGGCGCTCGATGGCCTGGTGGCCGCACTGCGCCACCAGTATGTGCTGACCTTCGAACCGGATGCCCGTCCAGGCTGGCATCCGCTCGAAGTGCGCTCCGTGCGCAAGCGGCTCGCCGTACACGCCCGCGGCGGCTACATGTCGGGATCGGGGGCGGCCATGCCGACGCCGGAATAAGAGGACAGCCCGCTCACGGCGTCCGGTCGCTCGACAGTCATTGAAACGTTCTCAGGAGAAGGAGGCAGTCAGATGAAACTCACAGCACTCACCACGGGCCTGCTGGCCCTTGCAGTGGCCGCGGCTCCGGCCTGCGCCACGAAGAAGTTCGTCCGCACGTCGGTCGGCGAAGTGAACGGCAAGGTCGACACCCTCGGCGGCACGGTCGAGCAGACCCAGTCCCGCGTGACGGCGGCGGAAGGCAAGATCGGCCAGGTCGACCAGAAGGCCGAGGCCGCGGGCAAGGCGGCGGCGACGGCGCAGAACGCGGCGACCGCGGCAGCGGCGGCGGCCAAGACCGCCGACTCGAAGGCGGCTGAAGCCGCGGCCAAGGCCGCTGCGGTGGCGGCCACGGTGGACGCCGACAAGAAGCGGCTCCTCCTCGAAGTGACGCTCAGCGAAGACCAGGGCAACTTCAAGTTCGGCAGCTCCGAGCTGCCGGAAGAGGCCAAGGTCCGCATCGACGACATGATCAACAAGCTGAAGGCCGACCCGAAGGCCGTCTACTTCGAGATCGAGGGCCACACGGACGACCGCGGCTCGGTCGAGGGCAACAAGAAGCTGGGCCTGACGCGCGCCGAGACGGTCAAGGACTACATCTACGCGCAGCACAAGATCCCGCTGCACCGGATGAGCGTCGTCAGCTACGGCGAGGCCAACCCTGTCGCGCCGAACAAGACCCGCGAGGGCCGCGCGCAGAACCGCCGCGTCGTCATCCGCATCCTGAACTAAGGGAAACCCCGCCGGTCATCCGGCGGAACGGGCCAGTGGACCGGGACATCCTTCGCGGATGTCCCGGTTTTTTTTGTGTACGAGTTCTCGGCCGCGCCGGTGAGGAACGGGCTAGCGGGTACGAATCAGCTGGCCGCGGATCTCGCCGCCCGGGTTGGTGGTCGAGTGGATGTTGATGTAGCAGTTGCCGCCCGAGAGCGCCTGGATGGCATCGTCGATGGTCAGGATGCCCTGCGCCGCGCGCGGGACGAGGTTGCCCGAGGACAGCCGCTGATTGAGCGTGAAGTCACCGGTCGTGCCGCCGACCGGCGCCAGGTCGAAAATCACCGGCCCGGCCACGCCCGCCGCGCCCACGTGAATGTGGCCGCCCGTGGCGCCTGTCGGCAGGTTGTAGACCTGCACGCTGACGGTGATCTCCCGGTTCGTGGTGTCGATCGAGACCACTGCCGAGCCGAGCGAGCCCGTGCTCACGGCAGTGGGCGCTTCCTCACCCCCGGTCAGGTTCGCGCTCAGTTGAACCTGGGCCTGGGCCACGCCGGCGGTCAGCAGCAGGGCCGGAACGAGCCAGAGCAGTCGTGAAACGTGTCGCAGCATTGAAGATCCTCCGAATCCGCCCTGGTCCACCCAGGGAGCAGGGCCGGTAGAGCAGGAACCACGCCAGGACACGCGAAGGACCGACCACGCCGAAACACCAGCAAATGGCAGGTACGGCCGTCAGCACCCAGGGTCCGGTTTACGCGGCCGGTAAGCCGGCTCGCATTCCGAAACCCGCGCGACCGGCGCGGAGACTGCCGCCGTTGGCGGTTGCTCGGTGTGGAAACGGCAGGTATATTCAGCCGTTCGACCCATATCTCCGACGAGGCACCCCCCATGGCCCAGCACGAAGACGACGTATCCGCCGTCTCACGCCGCGACTTCTTCAAGACAGTCGGCGTCAGCAGCCTGGCAACGGGCGTCCTGGCGGCAGCCGACGGCGAGACCGCCCAGGCAGCGCCCGGCACGCTCGGACCCGGACCCGTTCCCGTTCGCCTGACCATCAACGGCAGGCCGTACAACCTCCACATCGAGCCCCGCGTGACGCTGCTGGACGCCGTCCGCGACCACGCGATGCTGACCGGCAACAAGCGCGTCTGCGACCGCGGCACGTGCGGCGCCTGCACGATGATCGTCAACGGCACGACGGTCTATTCGTGCTCGACGCTCGCGATCGAAAGCCAGGGCAAGTCCATCCGGACGGTCGATGGCCTCGCGAAGGGCGGCAAGCTCCACCCTGTGCAGGAAGCGTTCTGTGACAAGGACGCCATGATGTGCGGCTTCTGCACGCCGGGCTTCGTGATGGCGACCGTGGCGCTGGTCGAGAAGTTCCCGCATCCGACGACCGCGCAGATCAGGCATGAGCTGAACGGCAACGTCTGCCGGTGCGGCACGTTCAACCGGGTGCTCGAAGCCGCCCACCAGGCCGCGGGGGTGCAGCATGGCTAACGAAACGACGCAGCAACCGGCGGCGGCGCCGGCCGCGAACCCGAACGCGCCGACGGCCAACGCCAGGAAGTACGCGTGGGCGGTTCCGCCGGCGAAGACGCCGCTCATCAGCCAGCGCGTGGAGCGCGTGGACGGCCCCGCGAAGGTTTCGGGCACCGCGCGCTACACCTACGACATCAACCGGCCCGGCATGCTGTGGGCGCGCGCAGTCCGCTCGCCGCACCCGCACGCGAAGGTCGTCGCGATCGACCTCTCCGCCGCGAAGAAGGCGCCCGGCGTCCGCGCCGTGCTCGCGTGGCGCGACCCCGGCGCCGAGGTGATGTACCAGGGAGACGTCGTCGCCGCGGTCGCCGCGGATTCTGAAGATCACGCGCGTGACGCCGCCCGCCTCGTCAAGGTCACCTACGAGACGCTGCCCTTCTCCGTGCGTGAGGCGACGAGCATGGACGCCGCCACGCCGAAGATCTTCCCGAACGGCAACACGCGCGCCGGGCAGACGGCCGAGGCCGGCGACGTGGCCGCGGGCTTCAAGTCCGCGGCCCACATCGTTGAAGCGACCTACGACACGCAGGTCATCACGCACGTCTGCCTGGAGTCGCACGGCGCGGTCTGCGAGTGGAACGGCGAGAAGCTCACGGCGTGGGTGTCGACGCAGGGCGTGCACGGCACGCGCCAGCAGCTCGCAGGAGCCTTGAAGATTCCGGAAGCCAACGTCCGTGTGATCTGCGAGTACATGGGCGGCGGCTTCGGCAGCAAGGTCTCGGCGGACGCCGCGGTCGTCATTCCGGCCCGGCTCGCGCTGATGACGGGCACGCCCGTCAAGCTGATGCTCGACCGCAAGGAAGAGCACCTCGACTCCGGCAACCGGCCGTCGGCTTTTTCGAAGATCCGGGCCGGCGTCAGCGCGGACGGCAAGTGCGTCGCGTTCGACGCGCAGACCTGGGGCACCGGCGGCGCCGGCCAGGGCGCGCAGTTCCCGTTGCCCTACATCTACCAGTTCCCGAACCGGAAGCGGACGCACCTCGACGTCTACATCAACGCCGGCAACCAGCGGCCGATGCGGGCGCCGGGCCATCCGCAGGGGTGCTTCGCCACCGAAGTGCTGATGGACGAGCTCGCGGATCTCGTGAAGATGGATCCGATCGAGTTCCGCCTGAAGAACCTGCCGCCGCTCGCGCCCGACGCGATGTGGGCGGAGTACTACACGATCGGCGCGAAGAAGTTCGGCTGGGACAAGCGTCACGCGACGGGCGACGGCGGCAAGGGCCCGCTCAAGCGCGGCATGGGCGTCTCGGCCTGCCAGTGGGGTGGCGGCGGCCGCGCGGGCAACGCGCACATCGACATCTTCGCGGACGGGTCGGTCGTCGTGAAGTGCGGCACGCAGGACCTCGGCACCGGCACGCGCACGGTCGTCGGCGTCGTCGCGGCGGACACGCTCGGCGTGCCGCTCTCGACGGTGAAAGCCGAGATCGGCGACACGAACCTGCCGTTCGCCGGCGTCTCCGGCGGCAGCACGGCCACGCCCGGCATCACGCCGGCCATCCGCATCGCGGCGGGCCGCGCGAAGGATGCGCTGCTCGCCCGCGTCGGCGCCGCGATCGGCGTGGACCCCGCGAAGCTCAGCATCGTCGACGGCCGCGTGCAGGGCGGCGGCAAGTCGCTCTCGTGGAAGGCGGCCTGCAAGCACCTCGGACAGGAGCCGGTCTCGATCGACAACGCCTGGGAACCCGGGCTCTCGTCGGTCAACACGTCCGGCGTGCAGTTCGCGGAAGTGACGGTCGACACCGACACCGGCATCGTCAAAGTGGATCGCGTGCTCGCGATTCAGGACTGCGGCCTCGTCGTCAGCAAGCTGCTCGCGGAATCGCAGGTCTACGGCGGCGTCATCAGTTCCATCAACTTCGCGCTGTTCGAGGATCGGCTGCTCGACCGGCGCACCGGCCAGATGGTGAATCCGAACATGGAGCACTACCTGCTGGCCGGCATGTCGGACATCCCGAAGGTCGAGGTCATGCTGATGAACATGCCGGAACGCGGCGTCATCGGCATCGGCGAACCGCCGACAGTGCCGACGGCGTCGGCCATCGCCAATGCCGTGCGCAACGCCACCGGCGCGACGATCCGCAGCCTGCCGCTGCATCCACACCGGGTGCTCGCCGCGCTTGAGGCCCACAAGGCCGGGAGGAAGGCATGAAGGCCTTTGCCTACGTCAGCCCCACGAACGCGAAGGACGCGATCGCCGCGCTGAAGGCCGGCGGCATCGTGCGGCCGCTCGGCGGCGGGCAGGATCTGCTCGCGCGGATGAAGGACTACATCGAGGACGCCGACACGCTCGTCAACGTGAAGCAGGCGCTCGAATCCACGGTCACGCCGGTCGCCGGCGGGCTCAAGATCGGCGCGGCGATGACCATCGACGCGCTCTCGACCAACGCGCAGGTGATCCGGATGTATCCGGCGCTTGCGGAGGCCGCGGCCAAGGTCGGCTCGCCGCAGATCCGGCATCAGGGCACCGTCGGCGGCAATCTGAATCAGCGTCCGCGCTGCTGGTACTTCCGGCAGGAAGAGTTCGTCTGCTTCAAGAAGGGCGGCAACCGCTGCTTCTCGGTGGACGGCGAGAACCAGTACAACGCCATCTTCGGCAACGACGGCCCGAGCAAGATCGTCCACCCGTCGAGCCTCGCGGTGCCGTGCGTCGCCTACGGCGCGCGGTTCGTCGTCGAGGGTCCGAACGGTGTGCGCGAGATTCCAGCCGCTGAGTACTTCACGCAGCCGACCATGCAGAACGTGAAGAAGGAGAACGTGCTCGCCGACGACGAACTCCTGACGCACGTGATCCTCCCCGCACCCGGCGCGATCAAGAGCGGTCACTACGAGGTGCGCTTCAAGGAATCGCGCGACTGGCCGATGGCCTTTGCCACCGTGGTCGTGACGACGAAGGGCGGCGTCGTGGACTCCGCACGCGTGGTGCTCGGCGCCGTCGCGCCGACGCCGTGGCGCTCGGACGCCGCGGAGCGGGCGCTGGTCGGCAAGCCGCTGACGCAGGCCACCGCGGACGCAGCCGCCGAAGCCGCTGTGCAGGGCGCGCGGCCGCTTTCGCAGAACGCCTACAAGATCCAGATCACGAAGACCGCCGTCGCCCGCGCCGTCATGGAAGCGGCGGGGAGAAGGAGCTAGCCATGCTGCATCCCGATTCGCCGGCCGTCGTGCCGGGCGTCCAGTGCGAGCACATCCGCCACAAGGCGATGTATGTGATGAGCGTTGACAATCCGCAGGCGCTGCGCTTCTTCGACCCGTATGACTCCGCGTCCTACTGGTGCCAGGAAACGTCCCACGCCTTCGGGCCGGACGGCCACCCCGTGCGGCCGGACTGCTGCGTCGGCGGGCGCGGCTGCTGCCGGCACGACGGGGACGGCGGCCATCAGCACGACCACCGCACTGAGTAACAGCGTGCCGAGTAGGACGGCAGCCCCGGGTGACGTAGCGGGGTGCTACACTTTTTCGAGAGGTTTCAAGCCATGAAGCAACTGACCGTTCTCGCGGCGCTCATCGGAATCGCGGGCTCGACGCTCCTGGCCGGCGGCAACGGCTCGGGCAAGGGCACCTATCTCGAAGCCCGCACGGCGGAGGTCTTCGTCGGCGGCTGCGTGATGAACGCCGAAGCCGGCACATCAGGCCGCCAGGCCGTGCTGGCCTGGAAGGTCGACAAGGGCACCTTCAACGGCGTCTCGATCGACAACCTGTCAGTGGTCGCGGCCATCAACGGCAATCAGAACCTGGGCATCAAGGAGATCGGTGGCGGCACGGCGACGACGAAGTCGGCCGTCTACGTCGACCAGCGCGCCACCCAGGTGCAGCAGATCGCGCTCATCGCGATGGCGAACGAGCTCTCGCACGGGCTCGTCGGCACGGTCGTCAAGGTGACGCCCACCGCGATTCAGTTCTCGGACACGAAGGACGCGGTGAGCGTCAGGGCCGGCGACGCCGTGCTCGACGTGGCGAAGAAGGTCGACCACGACGCGAGCTGCGGCGCGATGCAGTGGTTCCACCCGCTCTCGTCGATGTCGAGCTCCACGCTCGGCACGGCCGACCAGCACAGCTTCATGGGCACGGCGCTCGGCACGAAGTGGAGCGACCCGCACAAGAAGTCCGCGTTCTTCGGCAGCTTCAGCTACTAGTCGCCGCGCGCGGCGCGCAACACCTCAGGGCCGGCCTCGTCGCCGGCCCTTTCTGCGTACGAACCACCGCAGCGGACCGGCCCCGCCGCACTGCTACGCGCAATTGCCTACGCAGACGCCCGTACGTGGAGTTGGGGATGGCCTATGTGACGAAGCGACGGTTCAATGAGGGCAGATAACCCTGCCGACCCGCGCTTTGTCCCTTTTCTCGCGCGGGAGAGGCAGGCATGAGGATCATGTCCTGACGATGCAGTCCCTGACGAGCGCCATCGGCTCGCTTCACCTCGTGGCCGTGCACGTGCCCATCGGCGCGATCATGCTCACGTTCCTGCTCGACGCGTACGTGCGGCGCCGTCCGGCCACGACCGCGCGCGACTGCGTGCGCCTCGCGCTGTGGGTGTGCCTCGCCACCGCCACGGCCACGGCGCTGCTCGGCGTGCTGCGCGTCATGAGCGGGTCCTACGACATGACCTGGGTGATGCGTCACGGCCTCGGCGCGCTCGTCACGATCGTGTTTCTCGGCGGCACGCTCGTCCTCGGACGCGGCCTCGTGACCCAGCGCTGGTCCCCCCGGCGGACCCGGTTATACGCCATCAGCTTTGTAGCCGTCCTCGGCGCGGTGGCGTTCACCGGGCACGTCGGCGGCGTGCTTGCGCACGGACTGCCGTTCGTGCCGTGGAAGGCGGCGAGCCGGCCGGCGGTTGATGCGTCAGGCGGACACGCCGCGTTGCGCGTGCTCGAGCAGCGGTGCGCGGGTTGTCACGGCGGCGAACAGCCCGAGAGCGGCCTCCGGATGGACGACCGCCCCACGCTGCTGGCGGGGGGCTACAGCGGCAAGCCCGCCGTTGCACCGGGCCAGCCGCAGGCCAGCGAGATGATCCGGCGCCTGCTGCTCCCGGTAGGCTCGGCCGACGCGATGCCACCCGCGGGGCGGCCGCGCCCGACCGCCGACGAGATCCTGACCATCGCCCACTGGATCGCCAACGGCGCCGAGTTTCCAACCCCAACCGCGCCATAGCACCGCGCGTCCATGAGACAGCGGTCCGGCACGCGGGTGTGGGCGGGCGATGCGCGTGTCGAGCGCGACTAAGAAGGATACGAGCCAGGACCGGATCGTCTAGTCGACGGCGCGCATGACGCGCAGGCGGCCTCGGGCGTCCTCGGCCAGCAGGCCGCGGTCCTTCACCCGGGCCAGCGTCGCCTCCCAGACGTCCGCGAAGCGCGGGCGGGCGTGCTCGGGCAGCAGCACGATCGAGAGGTCGTAGGCCTTGCGGTAGGCGACGCGGCGCTGCCGCAATTCGGCTTCCGGCATCGGCTCCACCGGCACCGGCGCGTCGGCCTTGCGCGCGAGGCAGAACAGGTTGTGCCCTTCGCGGCCCACGTGCACCACGTCGAAGCCAGCCGTCCGGACCACGCGGACGAACGACTCGCGGTTGAACGTCTGCATGTGGAACGCGTTCAGCGTGTTGAACATCGACTTCTCGTCGCGCAGGAATTCGTCCTCGAGCGGCTCGTTGAAGAAGTACGCGTGCCCGCCCGGCGCCAGCGCGTCGCGGACCGCCGCGAGGAACTCACCGGGACGGATGCTGTGCGTCACCATGTGGTTGGCGACAATCAGGTCGAACGGCGGCTCGTACGGCACGTCGAACTGGTCGAAGTCCACCGGCGCGTCCGCGCGAATGCCGTAAACCTCCTGGATCAGGAAGCGCTGGTTCGGGAACATCGCCATCGCGGCGACGCTCGCGCCGTGGAGCCGGCGCAGCCCCTCGGAGATGGACCCGAGCCGCGAGCGGATCTCGAGCACGCGCGGCGCCTTGAGCGGCAGCAGCGACCCGAGCAGCTCCACATGGCGGCTGTTCGCGAAGCGATCCGCCTGGAGCTGCCACAGGAAATCCTTCGGCGTCAGCCCCCTGTGCTCGGAGACGAACACGCCGTGCGCCGCCATGGCCCGCAGTTGCGCCCGGGCCGCGTCGTCCAGCTCGTAGGAGCTCAACGTCAGCTTGCCGCCGCGCCGGACACCCATCTGGGCGCGACCGAGGCTCTCCTCAAAGTGTTCGAGCAACCATGCGAAGCGCGGCCCGCTGGGCCGTCGCGTGGCGTACACGAGACCGCACCGGTGGCACAGCGCGTAGTCGTAGACCGCGGCGGCCGCATCGGGCACGGCGGCCATGGTGATCATCTTGTTGTAGTGGCAGACGGCCGTGCGCGCGGTTTCACCGCACACCGGGCACGCAGCCAGTCGCTCGATCGGCTTCGGCGGGCAGTCGGAGGTGGCGTCCACCCACGACGACTCCGGCACGGCCTCGACCGTCGCGGGCAGGGGCCCCCGGAACGGCTCGCGGGCCCGGTCGTCGTCCGTCAGTTCCTCGCCGGCCACGACGCGCCGCAGCCGCTCCTGCTCCCGCGTCAGCCCTTCGAGGCGCTGCTCCAGGTGCTGCTGGCGGTCGAGCACGGTCCGCAGTGGGCCGCGCTCGATGCCATCCATGCGCCGCTCGACGAGGTTCACGAGCTGGTCGAAGCGCGAGGCCGTGCGGAACGGGCTGGCAACGGCGCGGAGCGCCCGGCGCAGGATGCTCATACGCCAGGGGCCACGCCGACGCGTTCGAGAATCGCCGTAAGCGTCCCGGCGGCCTGATCGAGCGGAAGGTTGCTGATGTAGAAGTGCCGCGCGCCGAGGTCCATCATCGTGCGCACCGTGCGCGCGCAGACCTCGACCGGCGTCGCGCCGGCTTCAAACTCGGCCAGCAGCGCGTCGACAGGCACCGGCAGAAACTGCGACAGCATCCGCAGCGTCTTCGGATTCGCGCTGCGGTAATAGAACACGCCGAACATCCCCGGCTGGGCGAGTCCGCGTCGCCTCGTCTCGTTCACGAACGTCTCGACCGGACCCGGCGTCAGGTGGCTGACGATCTGCGTCAGATAGAACTCGGACGTCGACTCCTCGGCGAGCAGAAAGTCCACCTGCCGCGCGGCGTTCGCCATCGGGTTGGCCCAGCCGCCGAGCGCGAGGCGCGGCTCGCGCGCGCGGATGTGGCGTCGCAGCTCCCACGCGTGCTCCACGCACCGCGGCCGGCCGACGGCCTTGTCGCCGCCCAGCACCACGAGCGCGGGGAATCCCTGCTGCCAGGTCTGTTCCGCGTAGCTGAGGCAGAACTCCAGCGAGTGCTTGCTCGTGAGGAACGGCAGGATGCTCGTGCGCGGCACGTCCTTGCCGAGATTCGTGACCAGGTGCCGGAGGTTGTTCTCTTCCTGCGTGCCGACGGCGCTGTCGGTCAGGCACACGCGGATGCCCTGCCGGGTCAGCGCGCGAACCGCGTGGTACATGTCGATCCAGGCGTCCATGCCCGCCTGCGAGTCGAGTTCGGCCCTGGGCGGGCGCAGCTCGGCAGCGATCACCGGCGTGCCGGCCGCGAACGCCTCGGTCAGGGTGGGAACGCTCATCGAAGCGGCGTGGCCGGGGCCACGATGACCGGCAGCGGCGACGCGGGCGCCGGAGCGGTGGCGCCGGGCGAAAGGGTGCGCATCAGGAAATCGTACGACAACTGGCGGTAGTGGCGGTGGAGGGATGCGTCCGTGATGCCGTGGCGCGAGGCCGGGTAGAGCATCAGGTCGAACGCCTTGTTGGCCCTCTGCAGGGCGTAGATGAACTGCGTGGAGTTCTGCAGGTGGACATTGTCGTCCGTCAGGCCGTGCAGCAGCAGCATCCGGCCGTGGAGCTTCTCCGCGGCGGCCACGATGGAGGTCCGCGCGTAGCCGTCCGGGTTGTTCGCGGGCGTGCGCATCAGGCGCTCCGTGTAGACCGTGTCGTAGAGCCGCCAGTCCGTCACGGGCGCCCCGACGATGCCGGCCGCGAAGCTCGTGCCGTGCGTCAGGGCGAAGCCGGCCATGAAGCCGCCGTAGCTGAAGCCGCCGATGGCAATGCGCGCCGGATCCACCCACGGCTGCTGCTTCAGCCAGGCGACGCCGTCCTCCACATCCGCCAGCTCGAGCTCGCCGAGACGCCCGTGGACGGGCCACTGCGACTCCAGCCCCTTGCCGCTCGCGCTGCGGTTGTCGCACAGCCAGACGACGATCCCGTTCTGCGCGAGCAGCTGATAGAAGAGCTGCTCCGGCCCCGTCCATTGGTTGGCGACCTGTGGCGACCCCGGTCCGCCGTAGGTCTCCTGATAGACCGGGTATTTGCGTGCGGGGTCGAAGTCCGGCGGCGTGAGCAGCATCGCCTCCATCGGGAAGCCGTCGCGCGTCGGCACCTGGAGGAACTGCGGCGTCCGCACGCCGTACTCAGCCAGCTTTGGCGCGGGGTTCGCATCTATGACGCGCCGCTCCGTGCCGTCTGCTGCGTGGAGACGAAGCTGCGTCGGTATCGTGACGGCGCTCCAGCGGTCCAGATAGCGGGCGAAGCCCGGGCTGAACGTCGCGCGGTGCGTGCCGGCGGTCGTCGACAGGCGCGTCCGTGACGTGCCGTCGAGCCGTACGCGGTAGACGTCCCGCCCGATCGCCTGATGCTCGGCGCCGGAGTAGTAGATCCAGCCGCCGGTCTCGTCGACGCCGTGCAGCGCGCGGACATCCCAGCGCCCGCTCGTCACCGCCCGGATGAGCGTGCCGTCAGCACGACGGTGCTCGATGTGTCTGAACCCCGTGCGGTCCGTGAGCCACAGGAACGAGCCGTCCTTCAGCCACTCCGGGTCGCCGTGGTGTTCCACCCACTTGCCGTACTCCTCGCGGAACAGCACCGTCGGCTTGCCCCCACCGGCCGGGATGGCCGCGAGGTCGAGCCAGCGCTGCTCGCGATCCTGCAGTTGCACGAGCAGGCGGCGGCTGTCAGGCGCCCAGCCCGCCTCGACCAGCAGCAGGTCCTCGGGCACGTAGGCGGAGAGGTCGGCCCAGCGGATCTTGCCGGAGACCTCGGCCAGACCGACGCGCACCGTCGGATTCGGCTCGCCGGCGCGCGGGTAGCGCGTGCGCACGAGCGTCGGCTGATGTGGCAAATCGTCGAGGTCGGCCCACTCGGGGACGGCGCGCTCGTCGAGGCGCAGGAACGCGAGCCGCGTGGAGTCCGGACTCCACCAGTAGCCGCGGAAGTTGCCGCGCCCGAAGATCTCTTCCTGATAGACCCAGTCGAGCTGGCCATTGAAGACGTTGGTGCCGCCGTCGCTCGTCAGCTGCCGTTCGCGTGCCTTCGCGACGTCGACGATGTGGAGATTCCGGCCGCGGACGAACGAGACGTAGCGGCCGTCCGGGCTGAAGGCGACCTCTTCTTCGTCCGCGGGCGACTTCGTCAGCCGCACCGCCGCCGAAGCCGAGAGCGGGTAGTAGTAGAGATCCCGGGCCACGGTGAAGACCGCGGCCGTCCGTGTGCGGTTGAACAGGAGCGTGACGTTGGTGCCCACCGGACGGTCCGCGGGCCGGTCGACCGGGAGGGTTGCGAGCGCCGCTTCCAGCCGCGCACGGTCGAAGAGCGGGCTCGTGGTTCCCGTCTCCGCGTCCACCAGCACCCACTCACGCTGGCCGGTCGCGTTCCGCACCTCGAGGTAGTGCGCGTCGTCCACCCACTGCTGGCCGGCCGCGGGTGCACCCGCGAAGCGGACACGGCTGGCCGGGTCGAAGATGGCGTCGACCGTCAGCCTGCTCTGTTGGGCGCTCGCGGCTCCGCCGGCCGTGAGCAGGAGCGTCGCAACCGCCAGGCGGCAGAAACGCGGGGTCATCATGGCCGCACTGTAGCAAAGGCCGGTAGGACAGCGGCGGGACAGGTGCGAGAATCGCAGCAGTGACGACTCTCACCTTTCTCGGCGCCGCGCGCACGGTTACCGGCTCCAAGTATCTGGTCGAACACGACGGCGTCCGTGTGCTGGTGGACGCCGGCATGTTCCAGGGTACGAAGGAACTCCGGCTGCGCAACTGGGATCCGTTCAGCGTCCCGGCGAAGTCGCTCGATGCCATCGTGCTGACGCACGCGCATCTGGACCACATCGGGTTCCTGCCGCGGCTCGTCGCGCAAGGCTTCCGCGGCCGCGTGTTCTGCACGCCGGGCACCAAGGACCTCGCCAAGCTCGTGCTGCCGGATTCGGCGCGGATCCAGGAGGAGGATGCGCGACAGGCCAACAGGCACGGCTATTCGAAGCATCACCCCGCGCTGCCGCTCTACTCGGAGGCCGACGCCTGGCGGGCGCTGAGCCAGATTTCGCCCCATGGCTACGGCCGGCCGCTCGAGATCGTCAAGGGCGTCACGATCCAGTTCTATCCGGCGGGCCACCTGCTCGGGTCGAGCTTCATCCTGATGACGCTCGCCGGCGGACCGCGCCTCCTCTTCGGCGGCGACCTCGGCCGCTACGGGCGCCCCGTGCTGCCGGACCCGGTCGCGCCACCGGAGGCCGACATCGTGCTGGTGGAATCCACCTACGGCGACCGCGACCACGAGCCGGACGACAACGGCGCGCGCCTCGCGACGATCATCCGCGAGACCGCCGCGCGCGGCGGACGTGTCGTCATTCCCGCCTTCGCGATCGGCCGCGTCGAGGAACTCCTCTACTGGATCCGGCGGCTCGAAGACGAGAAGCAGATCCCGGTCGTGCCGGTCTACGTGGACAGCCCGATGGCCGCCGAAGCGCTGGAGTTCTACCATGCGCGGGCCCACGAACTGGACGAGGACATGCGCCCGGCCTCGCGCGACGTCAGCGCGTTCGCCACCACGCACTTCAAGGTCGTCCCCACACCCGAGCAGTCGAAGGCGCTGACGGCGGACCAGGGCGTCTCGATCATCATCTCGTCGAGCGGGATGGCCACGGGCGGCCGCGTGCTGCACCACCTGAAGGCGACGCTTCCTGACGCGCGCGATACCGTGCTCTTCGTCGGCTATCAGGCTGGCGGCACACGCGGCCGGGACCTGGTGGACGGCGCGCCGACGGTGAAGATCCACGGTCAGATGGTCCCGGTACGGGCGCGGATCGCGAAGATTGACTCGATGTCGGCGCACGCAGGACGCGGCGAGGTAATGCAGTGGCTGCGCGGCCTGCCCGCGCCGCCGAAGCAGCTCTTCCTGGTGCACGGAGAGCCGGGACCGATGGACGCCCTCAAGGCGCTGATCCACGCCGAGCTCGGCTGGCCGGTGCAGACCCCGTCGCACGGCGATACGGTCGCGCTGTGAGGCAGGTCCGCAGGTGATGGCGGAGCGGCGATACCTGCTCGAGCAGGTCGACGACGCAGCCGTCGTCCAGGCGTATGCGGATGGGTTCGCGCAGCTCTCGCGGCAGCAGAAGGTGCTCGCGTGGCATCTCTCGCAGGCCGCGATTGCCGGCCGCGACATCTACTACGACCAGCGCTACCGCCACGGCCTCGCGATGCGCGCCGTGCTGGAGGCGATCATCCGGCATCCGGAGGGCGTGGCGCCGGACACGCTCGCCGAGATACGGCGCTACACCACGCTCTTCTGGCTGAACTCCGGGCCGTACCACAACCTCACGGCGCAGAAGTTCACGCTGCGGCTCACGCCGGAGGCGCTGGTGCTCGCGGTGGAGTCCGCGGCGGCGCATGGGGCCGCGTTGCCCGTGCGTGCCGGCGAATCGCCGGCCGCGCTGGTCACCCGGCTCGCACCGTGCTTCTTCGACGCGGCGTGGGAGCCGGCCGTCACGTGCAAGGCGCCGCCGGCGGG
>CAYNUO010000040.1:21197-22261 GCA_964400405.1 uncultured Bifidobacteriaceae bacterium
CAGGACCAGACGGCCGTCGTCGACACGATCAACGGCTTCATCGAGGTCTACATGGACCCGCGCGGGCTGAAGGGCGCGTGGGAGGCGCTCGTCTACTACGTGGACGCCGCCAAGACCGCCCGCATCGAGCGCATCGCGTCGCTTGCGCAGTGGTTCGAGGACCGGATGCCGTGGGACCCCGCGTTCCGGAAGCCCGGCGTCACGGGGGTCACCGCGCGCGCCATCGAGGTCGTGATCGAGACGGGAGAATCCGGCCCCATCACACCCGTGGGGATCAACCTACCCAACGAGCAGTCGGTGCGGGAGCGGTACGGCAGCAAGTCCGTGGCGCTCTCGAACATCACCGCCGCCTACGAGCGCGCGCAGCACGACGCGCTGAAGACCGCCTTCTGCTGGGACGACGCGGAGCTGGCCCGTGCGCGCGCCTGGAGCGCGACAGCCGGCGAGATCACGACGGATCTGCACGAGGTGATCGGCCACGGGTCGGGCCGCATGGCCGCGGGCGTCGACGCGCCGCCGCAGACGCTGCTGCGCGAGCACCACTCCGCGCTGGAGGAGGCCCGCGCCGATCTCGTGGCGCTCTACTTCATCGCCGATCCCGTGATCGTCGAGATCGGCGCGGTGGCCGCGGCCGACCACGCCGACCTCGTGCGTGCCGCCTACGAGGCCTGCGCGCGGAACGCGATCGTGCAGCTCCGCCGCGTCGGCGACGCCACCGTGATCGAGGAAGACCACTTCCGCAACCGCCAGCTCATCGTCCACTGGCTGCAGGCGCACACGAAGGCGATCGAGACGCGCGTGCGGGATGGGTGCACCTACTTCGTCGTCGTGGACGTGGACGCGTTCCGCCAGGGCTGCGCCACCCTGCTCGCCGAGGTCCAGCGCATCAAGAGCACCGGCGACTACGCGGCGGCGAAAGCGCTGCTCGACGCCTACGGCACGCAGGTGAACGTGCCGCTGCGCGACGAGGTGCGCCGGCGCGTGGCGCCGTTCAACATTCCGGTCTACACCGGCTTCGTGATGCCGCGGCTCGAGGCGGTCCGGGACGCCACGGGCGCGATCGC
>CAYNUO010000040.1:22361-27422 GCA_964400405.1 uncultured Bifidobacteriaceae bacterium
CCGGCGCACTCGGTGGTCTGGAGCTCGTCGCCGACAGCTACCTGTCCGTGTCGACGCCGGTGCAGGTGGCCGCGCCGGCGCTGCTGCGCGACGGCGCGGCCGTCCGCACGCAGATTCAGCAGCGGATTCGGACGAATCTCGACGCGCTGCGCGGCATGTCCGCCCGTCATCCGTCGTGCGACGTGCTGCCCGTAGAGGGCGGCTGGTCAGCCGTGCTGCGCGTGCCGGCGACGCGGGCCGAGGAACAGCTCGTGCTCGACGTGCTCCAGCAGGAGCACGTGCTGGTGCACCCGGGCTACTTCTTCGACTTCGCGCATGAGGCATGGCTCGTCGTCAGCCTGCTGCCGAAGCCCGATGTGTTCGTGGATGCGATGACGCGCGTGCTCGCGCGGGTGTCGAGCTAGCAGCGACGGCTAGCCGCGCGCCTGCATGCGCGCCCAGGCGTCCTTCAGCGTGACCGTGCGGTTGAAGACGGGCGCTTCTGGCGTGGACTCGAGGTCCGCGCAGAAATAGCCCTGCCGCTCGAACTGATACGCCGTGCCGGGCGCGGCGCCGGCCAGCCCCGCCTCCACCTTGCAGCCTCGCAGCACTTCGAGCGACGCCGGGTTCAGATCCGCCACCCAGTCTTCGTGGGCGTCGGGCGCCTCGGACGCGAACAACCGGTCGTAGAGCCGCACCTCGGCGTCGCGGGCATGCGCGGCGGACACCCAGTGCACGGTGCCCTTGACGCGACGTGTCGCCGTCGCCCCGTTCAGCGACTCCAGGTCCACGGTGCAGCGCAGCTCGACGATCGCGCCCGTCGCATCCTTCACGACGGACTCGCACTTCAGGATGTAGGCGTAGCGCAGCCGCACTTCGTTCCCGGGCGAGAGCCGGAAGAACTTCTTCGGCGGCACTTCCATGAAGTCGTCCTGCTCGATGAAGAGCTCGCGCGAGAACGGCAGCGCGCGCGTGCCGGCAGCCGGATCCTCGGGGTTGTTCACCGCGGTCAGCTGTTCGACCTTGCCGTCCGGATAGTTCTCGATGACGACCTTGAGCGGCCGCAGCACGGCGAGCGCCCGCGCGGCGCGGCGGTTCAGATCCTCGCGGACGGCGTGCTCCAGCACGGCGACGTCGATGACGTTCGCCTTCTTGGCCACGCCGACCGTGGCGCAGAAGTTCCGGATCGCCTCAGGCGTGTAGCCGCGGCGGCGCAGGCCGGCCAGCGTCGGCATCCGGGGGTCGTCCCAGCCGGCCACGTGCCTGCCCTCGACCAGCGCCAGCAGCTTCCGCTTGCTCGTGACGGTGTAGTTCAGGTTGAGCCGCGCGAACTCGATCTGCCGCGGACGGAAGATGCCGAGCGACTCGACGTACCAGTCGTAGAGCGGCCGGTGATCCTCGTACTCGAGCGTGCAGAGCGAGTGCGTGACGCCCTCGATCGAGTCCGACTGCCCGTGCGCCCAGTCGTACATCGGATAGATGCACCAGGCGTCACCGGTCCGTTGATGCGTCGCCTTGCGGATGCGGTACATCACCGGGTCGCGCATGTTGATGTTGCCCGACGCCATGTCGATCTTCGCGCGCAGCGTGCGCGAGCCGTCCGGAAACTCGCCGGCGCGCATGCGCGCGAACAGATCCAGACTCTCGTCCACGGGCCGGTTGCGATACGGACTCTCGCGACCGGGTTCCGTGAGCGTGCCGCGGTACTCGCGCATCTCGTCCGGCGTCAGGTCGTCGACATACGCCTTGCCGTCGCGAATGAGCTGCTGCGCCCAGGTGTAGAGCTGCTCGAAGTAGTCCGACGCGTGAAAGAGCTTGTCGCCCCAGTCGAAGCCCAGCCAGCGGATGTCCCGCATGATCTGGTCGACGTACTCCTGGGTCTCCTTGATCGGGTTGGTGTCGTCGAGCCGGAGATGGCAGACGCCGCCAAAGTCCTTCGCCACACCGAAGTCCACACAGATGGCCTTGGCGTGCCCGATGTGCAGGTACCCGTTGGGTTCCGGAGGGAAACGCGTGACGACGCGGGCACCCGGACCGGCCGCGCGCAGATCCTCGGCGACGGCTTCCCGGATGAAATCCAGGGAGGCAGGCGGGTCGACGGCGGGGGCAGACGTGGCGTCAGACACGGGATTCTCAGGAAAAATCTATTATTTCACGGCTGCGGCGTCATCTTCGGCCGCAACCAGCGCCTCCTCGGGCAATCCCAGCAGATTGGCCTGCTTGAGCACCCGGGGCACCGTGTCGATCGACTCGACCGGGGCGATCTCGTCGCTGGTCGTCACCTCCAGCTCCCGGAGCTTCCGGGCCGTCGGCAGCACCCGCGCTTCGAGCGACCCGGCGGCCGCGTTGTAGGCCTGGACGGCGCCGTCGAGGCGCTTGCGGACGTCGTCAAAGTGCCCGGTGAAGGTGGCCAGCCGGTCGTAGAACTCCTTGCCCAGCCGCGCCACTTCCCGGTAATTCGCCGCCAGGGCCTCCTGCCGCCACGAGTGCGCCACGGTGGTCAGCAGCGCGATGAGCGTGATCGGGCTGGCGAGCAGCACGCGCTGCTGCAGGCCGTACTCGATGAGCGTCAGGTCGTGCTGGAGCGCCGCGGCGAAGAGCGTCTCGCCCGGGAGGAACAGCACCACCATCTCGACCGAGTCGTCCAGCGCTTCCCAGTAGGCCTTCCCGGCCAGGCCGTCGATGTGGTCGCGCACGTGGCGGGCGTGGGCCGTGAGCCGCAACAGCCTCGTCGCGTCGTCCTGCGACTCCTGGGCCTCGAGGAAGGCCCCGAGCGGCGCCTTGGCGTCGACGACGATGCGCTTGCCCGCCGGCAGGTGGACGATGAGGTCCGGCCGCTGCCGTCCGCGCTCGGAGGTCAGCCCCGCCTGCTGCTCGAAGTCGCAGTGCTCGAGCATGCCGGCGATCTCGACCACCCGCTTGAGCTGCATCTCGCCCCAGCGGCCGCGGACGGCCGGCGTGCCCAGTGCGCGCGAGAGGGTCCGCGTGGCATCACCGAGCGACGTGACTTCCGCCTTGAGGCGCGCGTAGGCGCCTTCGCGCTCGCGTTCGGCCTGCGCGAGCCGCTGGTCCACTTCCTTCAGCGTCGCGGCCACCGGCTTCACCAGTTCGTCGATCGCACGCTGCCGCGTGGCCAGGTCCGTCGACGCCTCCTTCTGGAGCCCGGCGAACGTCGTCTTCGCGAGGTCCAGGAAGGCCGCGCGATTGGCGTTGAGCGCGTCGGCCGCGAGCGCCTGAAACGTGTCGCGCACCTGCTGGTCGGTGCGGCCCGCCAGCGCGGCATTCTGCGTCGCGCTGTCCCGCAGGATCGAGCGCAGCACCAGCGCCGTCACCACGGCCGCGGCCAGCGCCGCGAGGACCGCGGTCAGCACAAGGGTCATCGGGCGTCCCGGGGAGCCGGCAGCGGTTTGCGCGGCAGGAGGTCGTCGCGGGTGGCCGCCATGTAGGCGAACGTGGCGACGATCACCGCGTTGCGCTTGACGTCGTCCGGCTGCACCCGCTCGTACAGGTCCATGCTCGAGTGGTGGGAAATGGTGAAGTACTCCAGTCGATCCTGGATGAACTGGAAGCCCGGCAGGCCCACGGCGTCAAACGGCGCGTGGTCCGTGTCGCCGGTGGGCCGGATGGTCGTGGTGCCGACGCCCCACTCCTTGAACGGCCCCATCCACTGCCGGAAGATCGGCCGCACGCCGTCGTTGCCCTGCAGGTACACGCCGCGAATCGCCCCCGCGCCGTTGTCGTGGTTGAAGTAGACGGACAGGCGCTCGTGTTCGGGCTTCAGCTGCATCGAGGCCCGGTCCGCGAAGTGCTCGCGCACGTAGGCCGTCGAGCCCATCAGACCCTGCTCCTCGCCGGCCCACAGCGCGAGCCGCACCGTGCGCCGCAGCGGCAGGTTCGTGGCGCGGAGGATGCGCAGCGCCTCCATCATCACGGCCACACCCGCGGCGTTGTCGGTGGCGCCGGTGCCGCCATGCCACGAGTCGAAGTGCGCGCCGAGCATGACCACGTCGTCCTTCCGGTCCGTGCCCGGAATCTCGGCCAGCAGGTTCCCGGCGTCGAGCGTGTCGGCGTGAAAGCGGTTGTCGACGTCGAGGTGCACGGTCACGGGCACGTGCCGGTCCGCCATCCGGACCAGCCGGCCGTAGTGCTCCGACGCCAGCACGAGCTGCGGGACGGTGCGCGGGGCGTTCACATCCCGCGCGCCGGACGGTCCCATCACGAGGATCGCGCCGTGGTCACCGCGGCCGTTCCCATTCTCGAAGACCGCGGCCACGCCTTCCTTCAGCAGAAACTCCGTGCGCCTGCGGGCGAAGTCGCCGGCCGCCGTGCTGTAGGCCCGGGGGGCCGACGGCGTGAGCGGCGCCTGCGCCTCGAGCTCCTCCAGCTCCTTCGCCGTGCGCCGCGTGCCCTGCGGCTCGAAGAACGCCGCCACGGGGCGCGCGGGCTCGATCAGCACGATCCGGCCCTTCAGCTTTCCCGTCCAGGTCGTGAAGTCCTGATCCGTGTCGAGGCTGACGCGGACGACCTCGGCGGTGGTCGGGCTCACGCCGGGCGTCCACGCCTTGGGAACCGCGGTGATCGTCCACGGCGTTGGCGACACCGCGCGCACCACCAGCCGCTCGTTCGACCAGCCGCGGCCGAACGGAAACGCCTCGGTGTGCACGTTCGAGAGCTGCCAGTCGGAGAGCCGCTTCCGCGCCCAGGCCTGCGCGGCACGGAACTGCGGGGAGTTGGTGAGCCGCGCGCCGTGCACGTCCGTGAGCCAGGCGAGGGTGTCCATCACCTGCGACCGCACGAGGCCTTCGTCCTGGATCCGGGCCACGACGGCCGGGTCCGGCACGTCCGTCGACTCGGACCGCGGCGCCGCCGTCGCCACGATCGTCACGACGACCACGATGGCCACGAGGCGCGGCACGCGGAACAGGCGGCGAAGCGTCATGGGATGAGGATGCCTCACGGAGAGTCTGAGTCTAGCGACGCCGCTACTGGCCAGCAAGGTGGAGAATGTGCCCCTGATGCACGCATTCGCTCGAACGCTCCGTGCAACCGTCGGTCGGCTGCTGCACCGGACGTCCTGGGGCA
>CAYNUO010000041.1:0-1478 GCA_964400405.1 uncultured Bifidobacteriaceae bacterium
GCCGGGGTAGACTCGTCCGGTGCCGGCAACGCTGACCGCCACGCTGCGGCAGGTGGACGTGATCACGCCACGTTCGCGCCTGATGACACTCGACCTCGGGAACCAGACGCTGGCATTTCACGCCGGGCAGGCGGTCCTGGTGGGGCCGCCGGGTTCCCCGCGCCGGGCCTTCTCCATCGCGTCATCGCCGGAGCAGGCTACGGACGTCGGCACGCTCGAAGTCCTGGTCGGCCTGGGTGATGCGGCCGACCAGACGCATCCGCTGACATTGCTGACGCCGGGTGCGCCGCTCGAGGTCGAGGGACCGCTCGGCTCGTTTCTGTTCCCGCCCGATCCCGTGGCGTCGCATCTGCTCTTCGTCGCTGGTGGCACGGGGATCGCGCCGCTGCGGGCGATGCTGGCGCACGCGCGGCGGGTCCACCCCACGCTGCGCGTGTCGCTGATGTACAGCGCGCGCCGGGCCGACGAGTTCGCATTCCTGCCGGAGTTCGAGACGCTCGCGGCCGCCGGCCAGCTCGAGCTGCACCAGACCGTGACGCGGGACGACGACGAGTGGGGCGGGCAGCGCGGCCGGATCGGTCGCGCGCACTTCGAGGCGGTCATGCACGACCCCGGACACACCCTCTGCTTCGTCTGCGGACCTCCGCGGATGGTCGAAGAATCGGTCGCGACCCTCCTCGCGCTCGGCGTGCCGGACCGGGCGATCCGCCGCGAGGAGTGGGGCCGGAAGTAGCGGGGGCGGACTAGATGCCGACGACGTGATAGCCGGCGTCGACCATCATCACTTCGCCGGTGATCGCCCGGGCCGCCGGGCTCAACAGGAACAGCGCCGCGTCTGCAATCTCTGCCAGCTCCATCCCGCGCCGCAGCGGCGCGCGCTCGCGCTGCGCCTGCAGCATCATCGACAGTCCGGGGATGCCGGCCGACGCCAGCGTCTTGATCGGACCCGCGGATACGGCGTTCACGCGGATGTTCTGCGGGCCGAGATCCGCGGCCAGGTAACGGACGCCGGCTTCGAGCGCGGCCTTCGCGACACCCATCACGTTGTAGTTCGGGAACACGCGGTCGGCGCCGATGTGTGTGAGCGTGACGACGCTTCCGCCGCCGCGCTTTTCCATCAACGGCAGACAGGCATTGGTCAGTGCCACCAGCGAATAGGCGCTGACATCAAGAGCGGTGTGAAAGCCCTCGCGCGAGGTCTGAACGAACCGGTTGGACAGCTCCGCGGCTGGCGCGAACGCCGCGCCGTGCAGCACGAAGTCGAGTCCGCCGAAGGCTTGATCGAGCGATCCGGTGAGCGCCGCTATCTGCTCGTCACTCGTCAGATCGCAGGGCAGGACCACCGCATTCTCGAGCGTGGCGGCGAGCTCGCGGACGTTCTCTTCGAGTCTGGCGTTGGGATAGGTCAGCGCCAGTCTGGCGCCCGCCTGCGCGGCGGCCTGCGCAATGGCCCAGGAGATGGAGCGCTTGTTGGCGAC
>CAYNUO010000041.1:1578-24822 GCA_964400405.1 uncultured Bifidobacteriaceae bacterium
CCGCCTGCGCGGCGGCCTGCGCAATGGCCCAGGAGATGGAGCGCTTGTTGGCGACGCCGACGATGAGACCGTGCTTGCCTGTGAGATCCATGCGCGCCTAGCGTCCGCGACGACGGCGCCGGCGGCCTCCGCCGCCCTCGCCCTGCCCCTGTCCGGGCTGGCCCTGACCGCCCCCACCGGGGCGACCGCCGCCCTGCCAGGGACCGCCTCCTGAACGGTTGCCGTCGCCACCACGTGGCTGGCCGCCGCCCGAATGCTGGAAGGGACCGCGTCCGCCGCCCCCGCCACCGCGGCGTGCCTGCCCGGCACGATTGCCGTTCGGCTCACCCTGGCCGCCGCCATGGCCGAAGCGGCCGCGGCGCTGGTGGGTTGGCTGGCGATTGGTGAACTCGGGTTCCTTCCATTCCGGCGGCTGGCCTTCTGGCCGGGGGAAGGTGGCGCGAATCAACCGGCGGTGTCCCAGCCAGTTGTCCTCCTCGCGATTGCCGGCGTTGTCGCCATCGGCGTCGCCCGGTTGCGCGGGATCCTCGATCACGACGCTCACGCTGACGCTCTCGAGAGCGGCCAGCACGGCGGCTTCCTCCTCGGGCGCCGTGTGCGGCACGATGCGCCCGCCCGGAGGCTGAGACGACGGGGCATCCTCGCGCTTGCGGCGCGGGGCCCGGCCCTCTTTGTACTCGTGATCGGCCTCGCAGGCCGTGCACCGGGTGTGGGTTATCTGGTCGTCAACCATCGCGGCAATCGCATGGTTGGTCACACGTCGTTCCCGCGGACAGTAGTCGTCCACGGTGTCACCGAGCCGAAGCCGGCGCTGCTGCATGCACTCCCCCAGGAGTCAGGACTTCCGTACGGTCAGATGTAGACGGGTCGCGCGAGGTCGCGCGCAGGGGTCATCAGAGTGTAGCACCTTCAGCGGGCGCGGTTGGCGGCAAGCCACTCCCGGCTCTCATTGAGGGCCAGCACCACGGCCTCCGGCTGTGTCGACTGCGGGGTGCGCTTGGCCCGCACGGAGGCCAGCGGCGTGGCGGCCTCCGCGGCGTCGCCCCCGAAGGCATCGCTCGCGGCCCGCCACTCCTCCGGCGACAGATGCGAGAAGTCGCGCCCCTGCGCCAGCAGCGTCCGCACCATGGCGCCGACGATTTCGTGGGCGCGCCGGAACGGCACCCCCTTACGGACGAGATAGTCGGCCACGTCTGTGGCCAGCAGGAGCCCTGAGGCCGCCTGGCCGGACCGGGGCGCGTTGACACCGAGCCGTGAGACGACGGCGCGTGTGGCCGCCAGCGACACCAGCACCGTCTGCTCGGCGTCGAAGGTGGCTTCCTTGTCTTCCTGCAGATCCTTGTTGTAGCCGGTCGGCAGTGCCTTCATCGTCGTCAGCCATCCAGAAAGCCGGCCCAGCGCGCGGCCACTCTTGCCGCGCACCAGCTCCAGCGGGTCGGGGTTCTTCTTCTGCGGCATCATGCTGCTGCCCGTCGCCGAGGCGTCCGACAGCTCGAAGAACTGATGCTCCTCGCCCGTGAAGATGATGAAGTCCTCGGCAATCCGGCTGAGGTGCACCATCGTCAGCGACACGGCATAGAGGAACGACGCGACGAAGTCGCGGTCTGACGAGGCGTCCATGCTGTTCAGCACGACGCGCGAGAAGCCGAGACGCTTCGCCAGCGCCGCCGTGTCGACGCTGTAGCTCGTGCCGGCGATCGCGCCGCTGCCGAGCGTCAGCGCATCCGCCTCCGCGGCGGCGCGGCCCAGCCGCTCGAAATCACGCCGCAACGGCGCCGCATGCGAGAGCAGGAAATGCGCGACGAGTACAGGCTGCGCCTTCCGAAGGTGCGTGTAGGACGGCATCACGGCATCGCCGGCCGACTCGGCCAGATCGACGAAGGCCTGCACGAGCGCCAGCACCGCCTGCTGGATCGCCGGGATGCGGCGGCGGAGGTAGAGCCGCAGGTCGAGCGACACCTGCTCGTTGCGGGATCTGCCGGTGTGGAGCCGGCGGCCGGCATCGCCGACACGCTCGACGAGCTGCCGCTCGACGAAGCTGTGGACGTCCTCGTCAGGGCCGTTGACGAACGCGGGGTCCGCGGCGCCCCTGGCGAGGATCTCGACCATCGCCGCCTGCAGCGCGTCGTGGTCAGCGGCCGTCAGCACGCCGGCGTCGCGCAGCGCCGTCGCCCACGCCTGGCTGCCGTTGACGTCGTCCTCGAACAGCCGGCGATCGAACGGAAACGACACGCCGAAGTCGAAGGCCTCCGGGTCCGGCGCGGTGTCGAACCGGCCCGACCAGAGACGGTCGGCCGGCTGTTCCGGCGAACCCGGTGTCCCCTTGATCATCTAATGCGTCCCCCGAACGTGGTGTTGCAGTCTCTTGACCAGCGCGGTCGCGCGCCGCACGTCGGGCGCGATCGCGAGAATGGTGTCGTCCCCGGCCAGCGTGCCGACGACCTCGGGCAGCCGCGCGCGGTCGAGCGCGACGCCGAGCACGCCGGCCTGTCCCGGACCCGTGCGGAGCAGCACCATCTGCTCCACGCGGTCCACACGGACGAGATACTCGGCGGCCGCGCGGTCGAGCGTCGTGACCGGACCGGCCGCGGGCGCCGCCTCGGCGCCCGGCACCAGATACGCGCCGTCCGCGCCGCCCTTCATGAGGCCCAGTTCCCGGACATCACGCGAGAGCGTGGCCTGCGTGACGTCGAAGCCCCGGGCCTTCACCCGCCGCCGGAGCTGCTCCTGGCTGCGGATGGGCTCCTGCCCGACGGCCTCGAGGATCGCCTGTTGACGTTGCGCTTTCATACGGAATAACTATTCAATCTCGGCTCGACAGCATAGCACTGCTGCTGTATAAATATCCCTTTCCCTGAATAGAGATATCCTCATCCATGGCCACCACGTCTGTCGCCACCACCCGCGTCGCCATCGCCGGCGCCACCGGATACGCCGGACAGGAACTCGTCCGGATCCTCGCGCGGCACCCCGCCGTCACGCTGACCGCCGCCATGTCCTCCGGGGCCACGAGCGCCCCGCGCCCGCTGCCCGCCCTGGCGCGCATCTGGGATGACCCGGTCGTCCCGCTCGACGTCGACCGCCTGATTGCCGACACCGATATCGTGTTCCTCGCGCTGCCGGAGGCGGCCTCGGCCGACGTCGCGCCGAAGCTCCTCGCCGGCGGCAGGCGCGTGATCGACCTGTCGGGCGCGTTCCGCATCCGCGACGACGCCCACCGGACGAAGTGGTACCCGGCGACCGGAGCGCTGCCCGAGGGCACGGTGTACGGCCTGGCCGAGCGGGACGCCGTGTCCATGAAGAGCGCGCGGCTGATCTCGTGCCCCGGGTGCTATCCGACGGCCGCACTGATCGCGCTGTCGCCGCTGGCCGATGCGGGCCTGCTGACCGGGGACGTGATCGTGGACGCCAAGAGCGGCGTGTCCGGCGCGGGCAAGGCGCCGTCGGACCGCACGCACTTCTCCGAGAACCACGGGTCCGTGGCCGCCTACGGTCTGTTCTCGCACCGGCACGGCCCGGAGATCGAGCAGGAACTCGGGCGCGGCGTCACGTTCGTGCCGCACCTGGTGCCACTCGACCGCGGCATCCTCGAAACGATCTACGCCTCGCTCGTGCCCGGCACGACCGCGGAGGCCGTGGACGCGGCGATGCAGCGGGCCTACGCCAACGCGCCGTTCGTCCGGCTGACGGGCGCCGCGCTGCCCGAGATCAAGCACGTCGCGCACACGAACTTCTGCGACGTCGGCTGGAAGGTCGACGCGGCGACCGGCCGCATCATCCTCATCTCGTGCCTCGACAACCTCGTGAAGGGCGCCGCGGGCCAGGCCGTGCAGAACATGAACGTCGTGCTAGGTCTCGACCAGCGGACCGGCCTGCTCTGATGGCGAGGCGGAGAGTAGCGAAGAAGCCAGTCCGGAAGGCCGCGCGCAAGCCGCTCTGGATTCTCAAGCTGGGCGGTGAACTGCTCGAAGCGCCGGCCGACCTGGCCCTGGTCGCTTCGGCCATCGCCGGTCTCGCGAAGAAAGGCCGGCTGGCCGTCGTCCATGGCGGCGGCAAGGAGATCGACGCCGCCCTCGCGCAGGCCGGGATCCAGAAGGTGCAGGTCGACGGCCTCCGCGTGACGGACGCGCCGACGCTCGCCGTGGTCACGTCAGTGCTCGGCGGCACGCTGAACACGCGGCTCGTCACCGCGGCCCGCAAGGCACGGGTGGCCGCCGTGGGCCTCACGGGCGCGGACGCCGGTGTCGCGACGATGAAGCCTGCCCCGCCGTTTGTCGCCACGAGCGGCGCCACCGTCAGCCTCGGGCTCGTCGGCGTGCCCGCCGGACGGACGGCGCCGACCCTGCTGCTGACGTTGATGGACGCCGGTTTCGTGCCTGTCGTCGCCTGCCTCGGCGCTACCAGCCAGGCTGACATCCTCAACGTGAACGCGGACGTCCTCGCGGCCCACCTGGCCGTGACGACCGGCGCGGATGGACTCATCATCTCGGGCGGCACGTCCGGCGTCTTCGACTCGACCGGCAGCACGATCCCCGCGCTGACGAACCGGGCGGCGCAGGCGCTGATCGCCAGCGGCACGGCCAACGCCGGCATGATCGCGAAGCTCCAGGCCTGCCGGTCGGCACTGAAGGGCGGCGTCGGCCGCGTGGCCATCGTGAACGGCCGGACCGGGCTGAAGGGGATCGACGTGAGGAAGCCGCTCAAGACGGGAACGGGTACGGAGGTGACGGCATGAGCACGCTCGAGCAGGTTCGCGCGCTGGAAGCGCAGCACATCGTCCCTACCTACAAACGCCAGCCGGTCGTGTTCGTCCGCGGCGAGGGCATGTATCTGTACGACGCCGACGGCAAGGCGTATCTCGACATGCTGTCGGGCATCGGCGTCGCGGCGCGCGGTCACGCGGACCCGGCCCTGACGGCGGCCATCTCGGAGCAGGCCGCCACGCTGATGCACGTCTCGAACCTCTACTACCACCCGCTGCAGGGCGAGGCGGCCAAGCGGCTGAGCGCGCTCTCGGGCCTCCCGCGCGTGTTCTTCTGTAACAGCGGCACGGAAGCGGTTGAAGCGTGCCTGAAGTTCGCCCGGCGCTACTGGTACACGCAGGGCGAGCGCGGGCGGACGGAGTTCGTCGCGCTCGAGCACGGCTTCTCCGGCCGGACGATGGGTGCGCTCTCGGTCACGCACAACGCGCACTACCGCGACCCCTTCAATCCGCTGATTCCCGGCGTCACGTTCGTGGATCCCGCGGAGCCGGCGGCGCTGGCCGCCGCTGTCAGCGACAGGACCGCCGCGATCATCGCGGAGCCGATTCAGGGCGAGGGCGGCGTCCGGCCGCTCACGAAGGCGTTCGCGGCCGCGATCAATGACGTCTGCGCGAAGACCGGCACGCTCTACATCGCGGACGAAATCCAGAGCGGCCTCGGCCGCACCGGCTACCCCTTCTACTTCCAGGCGCTCGGCCTGAAGCCGGACCTCATCTCCGTCGGCAAGGCGCTGGGCGGCGGCGTGCCGATCGGCGCGACGATCGTCTCCGAGCGGGTGTCGGCGGCCATCTCGGCCGGCGACCACGGCACGACCTACGGCGGGAACCTGCTCGCCTGCCGCGCGGCGATCGTCGTGCTCGAGCAGCTGGCGAACGGCACGCTGATCGACCACGTCCGGACGGTCGGCGCGCACCTGGAGACACGGCTCACGGCGCTCGCGGCGAAGCATCCGGTCATCGCGGACGTCCGCGGCGCGGGTCTGATGCGCGGCATCGTGCTCCGCGTGGATGCGCTGCCGGTCATCGACGCGGCACGCGACAGGGGCCTGCTCGTCAACCGGACGGATGAAACCGTCGTCCGCATGCTGCCGGCGTTGACCGTGGGCAGGGACGACCTCGACAAGGCCGTCGATATCCTCGACGCCATATTCACGGAACTGAAGACAGCCTGACCATGTCCACGTCGACACTCACGATCGAAGCCGCGGAAGGCGGCGTCACCGCGCCCCTTGGGTTCTCGTCCGCGGCGCTTCACTGCGGGATCAAGTTCCGGAATCCCGACCTCGCGCTGCTGGCAGCGGACCAGCCGGCGACCGCCGCCGGCATCTTCACGACCAACCTGGTGAAGGCTGCGCCGGTCCTGCTCGACCAGGCCAACCTGGCGAAGTCCGGCGGGCGCGTACGAGCCATCGTCGTCAACAGCGGCTGCGCCAACGCCTGCACGGGCGACCAGGGCACGCGCGACGCGGTGGAGATGGGCGCGCTGGTCAGCGCCGTGCTCGGATGCGCACCGGAGCAGGTCATGGTGTGCTCCACCGGCGTCATCGGCGTCAACCTGAAGATGGAGGCCCTGCGCGACGGCATCCCGAAGGCCGCGGCCGCGCTCGCGCGCGGCAAGGGTCTCGAAGCCGCCACCGCCATCATGACGACCGATCGCGGGCCGAAACAGCATGCCGTCACGGTACGCACGCCTGCCGGCTCGTTCACGGTCGGCGGCATGGCGAAGGGCGCCGGCATGATCGAGCCGAACATGGCCACGATGCTCGGCTTCCTGACGACGGACGCCGCCGTGGCGCCCGCGCTCCTGCGTCGGGCGCTCGTGGAGACCGCGAAGGAGACGTTCAACGCCATCACGATCGACGGCGACACGTCGACGAACGACTCGCTGTTCGTCCTCGCGTCCGGCGCGAGCGGTGTCACCATCGACGAGGCGTCGCTCGGCACGCTCGTCGCGGGCCTCAAGGCCGTGGCACACGAGCTCGCGATCGCGATCATCCGCGGCGGCGAAGGCGCCACCAAGCTCATCGGCATCCGCGTGCACGGCGCGGCACAGGAATCCGAGGCCCGTCAGGTCGCTCGCACGATCGCGAACTCACTGCTCGTGAAGACGGCCATCCACGGCGCCGACCCGAACTGGGGCCGGATCCTCGCGGCCTCCGGCCGCGCGGGGGTTCCGTTCGACCCGCTCAAGGCGACGGTGCACGTGGGAGACGTCCTGCTGTTCGAGAACGGCCTGCCGCACGACGACAATGCGCCGCTGGCCGCCACGTATCTCAAGGGCGACACGATTCGCATCAACGTGAACCTCGCGTCCGGCTCGGGCGAGGCCACCGTGTGGACGTGCGACCTCAGTGCCGAATACGTGAAGATCAACGGCGAGTACCGGACCTAGCACAGAGGCAGAAACAATGAGCGGAGAGCTGGCCGACCCGCGGGTCGGTACCAAGGATTTCCTCTCGGTGCTGGATCTCTCCAGCGCCGAACTCGTGGCCCTGCTGGACCTGGCCGCGCGCCTCAAGCGCGAGCGGGCGCTCGGCGCGCAGGCACCCACGGCGTCGGCGCTGCGCGGCAGGCATGTCGCGCTGATCTTCGAGAAGCCGTCGCTCCGCACGCGCGCGACCTTCGAGATCGCCGTCCATGAACTGGGTGCCAACGCGTTGCACGTGCCGTCGTCGTCGATTGACGGGCAGCGCGAGCCCCTCGAGGACATCGCACGCAACCTGGAGCGCTGGGTGCACGGCGTCGTGCTGCGGACCTTCGCGCAGCACAAGGCCTCCGCAATCGGCACCGCCGCCGCGCGTCTGCATGTCATCAACGCCCTGACTGACGAGGAACACCCCTGCCAGGCGCTGGCCGACTTCCTGACGCTCCGTGAGCAATGGGGGACATGGCAGGGCCGGACCCTTGCCTATGTGGGCGACGGCAACAATGTCGCCGTATCACTCGCGCACGCCGCAGCGATGCTCGGCGTCTCCTTCCGCATTGCCTCGCCGGCCGGCTATCAGCTGCCGGCCGCGGCCGTGACGGCTGCGCGGAGGGTCGCCACGGGCGGCGCTACGCTCACCCAGGTCGAAGACCCGCGCGATGCGGTGCGGGGCGCCGACGCGATCTACACCGACGTCTGGACCTCGATGGGTCAGGAGGCCGAGGCCGTCGAGCGCCGCCGGCTGTTCGCGCCGTACCAGGTCAACGCCGGGCTGATGGCCGCGGCCGCACCGGGCGCGAAGTTTCTGCATTGCCTGCCTGCGCACCGTGGTGAGGAAGTCACGGCCGACGTCTTCGAGTCGACGGCCTCGGTCGTGTTCGACCAGGCCGAGAATCGGCTGCACACGCAGAAGGCGCTGCTGCTGATGTTGCTCGGCGGGTAGAATCGCCGGGCATGTCCCGCCCGTGGACCACCCACTACGACGCCGATGTTCCGGCGTCGCTTCTGCCCTATCCCGAGCGCACACTCCTCGACTATCTCGACGAGCTGGTCGCGGAGAAACCGGCGCACACGGCGGCCATTTTCAAGGGCGCGCGACTGAGCTGCAAGGCTCTCGCGGACCAGAGCCGCGCGTTCGCCGCCGCGCTTGCGGCCCTCGGGGTCGGGCGTGGCGACCGTGTGGCGCTCGTGCTGCCCAACACGCCGCAGCTGCTCATTGCGCAATACGGCATCTGGCGTGTGGGGGCCATCGCCGTCCCGCTGAATCCGCTCTATACGCCGCGGGAGCTTGAGGGCGCGCTCCGCGGGACCACGCCGGCCGCGGTCGTCACGATGACCCCGTACTACAACGCCGTGGGAGCGCTGCAGGCGGAGACCGGCGTGCGCCACATCATCGCGACGTCGATCAAGGAGTACCTGCCCCCGCTCACGCGCGTGCTCTTCACGCTTGCCGTGGAGAAGAAAGGCGGCCACCGGATCGCGCTCGACCCCGCGCATCACTGGTTCGGCGGTCTGCTGAAGAAGTACGCCGGCCAGCCCGGACCCGATGTCGCCGTGACGCCGTCCGACCACGCCGTCATCCTCGCCAGCGGCGGCACGACGGGCACGCCCAAGGGCGTGCTGGGCACGCACCGCGACTACGTCATGGCGGGACTCCAGCTCCGCACGTGGACGAGGCCCGCGCGCGAGGACTGGACCGACGTGGTGATGCTGCCGCTGCCCATGTTCCACGTCTACGCGAACGTCGGCGTGCAGTCGCTGGCCATCATCGGCCGGAACCCGCTGGCGCTCGTGCCGAACCCGCGCGACATCAACGACGTGCTCGCGACGATTCAGCGGCTGCGCCCCGCCTGCTTCAACGGCGTGCCGACGCTGTACAACGCGATCCTCAACCATCCGAAGGTCCGGCAGGGGAAGGTCGACCTCAGCTCGATCAAGCTGTGCTTTTCCGGCGCGGCGCCGCTGCTCGCGGAGACGAAGAAGCAGTTCGAGGCGGCCACCGGCGCGTGCATCATCGAGGGCTATTCGCTGACCGAGGCGATGATGGCGACCTGCATCAATCCGGTGCGCGGGCTCCAGAAGCCGGGGTCGATCGGCATTCCGGTCCCGGACGTCGAGGTGCGGATCGTGGACGCGGAGACCGGCGAGCAGGACGTGGAGCCCGGCGAGGTCGGCGAGCTGATCCTCCGGGCGCCCCAGCGCATGACCGGCTACTGGGAGAATCCGGAGGAGACCGCTCTCGTGCTGCGCGAGCACGGTCCCGGCGGTCTGTGGGTGCACACCGGCGACCTCGCCTATCGCGATTCCGACGGGTACCTGTTCATCGTCGACCGCAAGAAGGACCTCATCAAGGTCAGCGGCTTCCAGGTCTGGCCGCGCGAGATCGAGGAAGTCATGGCCGCGCACCCGGCCGTCATGGAAGTCGGCGTGACGGGCATGCCCGACGCGGTGCGCGGCGAGGTGCCGCACGCGTGGGTCGTGCTGCGGCACGGACAGACGGCGACGGTCGACGAACTGCGCGCCTGGTGCCGGGAACGGCTGACGCCCTACAAGGTTCCGGCAGCCGTGGAGTTCCGTGACTCGCTGCCGAAGACGCTCGTCGGCAAGATCCTGCGGCGGTCGCTGAAGGACACCGCTCTAAGGGACGCTGTGCCGAAGTCTGACGGCGTCATGAGCGCCTGAGCACGGCGGACATCGGCGCCACCGTCACACCGGCCACGTCCAGCGCGCGGCGAATCTCCCTCGCTCCGGTCTCCGCATCGGGTGTGTCGCTGTGGAGGCACAGCGTCTCGAATCCGATGGGCGCGTGCGTCCCGTCCACAGCCGCCACGCCGTTCAGCACCATCTGGACCGCCCGAACGGCGACGGCGTCGCCCGCAATCACCGCCCCGGGCTCGGACCTCGGGAGCAGACGCCCGTCCGTCGCGTAGCCGCGGTCCGCGAACGCCTCCCGGCCGTAGGTGAGGCCGCGCGCCGCACACGCGACCGCGAGATAGGAGCGCGGCAGCCCGACGACGACCGCGTGCGGGTCGATACCCGCGACCGCGTCCGCGACGGCCTCAGCCACTCCCCGATCCTGGTCGGCCCGGTGGTACAGCGCGCCGTGCAGCTTGATGTGCTGCAGTGTGCCGCGTGCCTGCGACAGCACCTCGCGCAGCACGCCGCACTGCGCCCGCACGAGGTCGGCGATCGCCGCAGCGGGGAGCCCGAGCTCGCGGCGGCCGAAGCCCTCCCGGTCCTCGTACCCGGGATGGGCGCCGACGGCAACGCCCGCGTCGATCGCCGCGCGCACCGTCTCGCGCATGCGGATCGGGTCGCCGGCGTGCCCGCCGCACGCGACGCTCGTCGACGAGGCGTACAGAAAAAGACGCCGGTCGAGCGCGAGGCCCTCGGGGCCCGGCAGCTCACCGGCGTCGACGTTCAGGTCGATGGTGCGCGGAATCGGAATCTAGACCCCGGCGCCTTCGGGATACTCGAGCGCCAGCTTCAGCTCGCGCGTGAGCGTGTCCACCGTGGTGCCACTGCGCTTCCATGCGCCTTCGGTTTCAAACCGCTGGTCGCCGATGCGGCGGCCCCACGGGGCGATCACGCGGCCGATGGCGCGGAAGTCCGACCGGTCGGCATGGTCCTGGTCCAGCCGGCGCACGATGTCCGGAGCCACCCGGATGAACGCACGGAGCGCCGTCGCCGACTTGATGCTGTACTTCCGGCCGGCCCACGCCGCGCCGAACACCACGGCGACCTGCTTGAAGTAGTTCACGTAGAACTTCCGGGCGTCGTCGCGGAGAAACTCGGCGGACTTGCGGGGGCCGCCGAACGATTCGGACGAGAACAGCTTCTTGAGCTCCTGCGCGAGCGGCGCCTGACCCACACGGCCCTTGCCGACACCGAGCAGCTTGATCTCGTTGTGCAGCGCGGAGTCTTCCTTCTCGCTGAGCGCGCGGACGACGTCGTGCGCGGCGGCGAGCGCCTCGTCACGATAGAGCTGCCGGCCGGAGAGGCTGACCAGGTGCGACGCGTTCAGCCGCGTGTGCTTCGCGTTGATCGTGACGAACATCTGCACGACGTGGTCTTCCGGCAGACGGTCGAAGATGATCGCCGGCACCGTGAAGGGCTCGTCGCCGAAGCGGTCGATGTCTGCGTGCAGCGCAAGCAGACGATGCTGGCCGTCGATCGCGCGCAGGATCCCTTCGCGTTCGGGCACCTTCAGCCGGCCGACCCAGGACCCGGATTCCACCGGTTCGAACGTCAGCTTTTCGTCGCACGAAATGATGACGGCGCCCGCGATGGAGGGCAGGTCGCGGGCCTGGCGGCACTGCTCGTAGTAGTCGACCAGCTCGTCGATCTTCCTGCGGATGATCTGGCGCTGGTAGGCTTTCTCGTTCGACGCGATCCGCCGTTCCAGCAGGTCCCAGTTCACTTTCGGCGACTTCTTCTTGCCGCCGCGAACGGGCTGCTGGCCGGCATCCCCGTAGCTGAGGACCTCGAACCGCACGAGCTTGTCGATGTCACTGGCGCTGAGAGATGCCTGGTAGAACTGCACCCCGAACTGCTGCATCCGGATCGCGGAGACGTTGATCATAGAGAGGCGGATTGTAACGACCGCTGGTTCACAAGCTCAACGGCTATTTGACCCCCTGCCCTAGTTTCTTTGTTGTCAAGGGTTTACGGGGATACCTGGCGGAGCGTTTCCGCACGGGTTCCGAACCAGTCCCCACCGGACCATCGCGCCAGCAGGGCGTCCTTCAGCAGAACCATACCGTAGACCAGCAGGACGAACACGGCGTACACGAGCACGGTTTCGTTGAACGAAAACCGCTTGTGGAGGGGGTCGCTGACCATTCCGTAGACGATTTCCACGTGAATCCAGTAGATGAAGAGCGACGACGTGCCCAGCCGGGCCAGCCACCGGCCGACCGGCGCGCCGCGTCCCGCCAGGAGCGGCGTCAGCAGCCAGGTCGCGGCCAGCGCCACGAGGAGCACGCCGCACCTGAGCAGGAAGAACGCCGGTGACGACGTCCAGAACTCGGAGTCCGCATAGGGGGACGGCATGAACGACAGCCCGTAGCCCAGCAGCCACGCCACCGCGCCCATGCCGCCGAACCAGCCCATCAGCCGCCGCTCGCTCGCGTCATCCTTCAGGGACACCATCGAGAGTCCGGCCACGCCGCCCGCCAGGACGAACCCGGCCCACGGGAACAGCGTGAAGGTAGCCCGGCCCGCCACGGGACGGATGTAGGCCTCAAGGGCATCCGGAAGCGGAGCCGGCCAACCGGCCGGGCGCACCAGCGGCGTGACAAGGGCAATCGCCGTAGCGCCGGCCGCGAGCAGCAGCGCCCGCCGCCATGGGTGCTTCGCGAGTCCCCACACCGCGGCCGTCGCCACCATCGCCAGACCCATGACGTTCAGGATGTCGACCTTCAACAGCGTGCGCAGCGTGCCGCCGCTGGCGAGCACCGACTGCACACGGAAAAGGAGCGCAAGTCCGAAGATCTTCCAGCCGCGGCGCAGCCCGGAGCGGGTGACCACGCCGGGCGCCGCGCCCCTGCCGAGTTGGCGGCCCATGACCATCGTGAGGGAGAGGCCGGCGAGAAAGAGGAACGTGGGCGCGGCCCAGCCGGCGAGGATGCGCGCGTACTTGAAGTGCGGGAGCAGGCGGTCCGGCAGGCGCATCCACGCGTCGAACACGTGCGCCTCGATCATGATCAGCACGCCGATCCCGCGGAGCCAGTCGACGAAAGGCAGGCGTCTGCCGGTCATGTCACGCGAGTGTGGGCTACCGGGCGGCGGGCGTCAATCTGCTGGCGTGCCCACGGGAACACCGGCCCGTGGGGCCGGTCAGCGCGTGACGACTTTGCGGGCGTCCGCCTGGCGGCCTCCGAAGAGCGCGGCGCACAGGAGCCACCCCATCGGTACCAGCACGAGGAGATAGGAGAAATACTGCCCGTACTGACCGTCGGGGCCGTAGGGCTCGCTGGCCCAGTGCCAGGCCTCGCTGTTCGCCCCGAAGACATTGGCCTCGGTGAGCTCGTGGAAGCCGTAGATCAGGAGCTGCACCACGAAAATCATCAGAAAGACCGCCGTGACCTGGAAGAAGAGGCCAAGGTTGACGCGGTGGCCATAGCGTGACCAGAGCATCGCCAGGCCCGCCGCGACCAGCACCCCCATCACCGCACCGGCGATCACGCTGGCCAGCTTCACCTGGAAGAACAACGTCCCCATCAGCAGGGCGGTCTCCATCCCCTCGCGCGTAATCATCAGCAGGGTGAACAGAAAGACGCCCAGCGCGGCGCTCGTGCCGGCGCGCTGCGCCGACTCCGACAGGTGGGACTCGATGTCGCGCTTCATGGTGCGGGCGTGCCGCCACATGTGCACGATGAGTGTCGCCACGAGCACGGCGGCGGCCAGCGCGAGGACGCCTTCCCACAGCGCCTGGTTGGACGCCTGCTGGAACAGCCAGGCCATGCCGATGCTCAGCAGCACCGAGACGCCGATGCCCCAGTGCACGGCGGGCGTCAGGTGCGCGCGGCCGCTCTTCCGGAGGTAGGCGAGACTGATGGCGACGATGAGGAAGGCTTCGAGGCCTTCGCGGAGCGTGATGACAAATGCCTGCAACATGGGCGCTTTTCCGATTCTGAGAAGGTGTCTCAGGATCGGAGTCTAGCAGATCCCCGCAGGGCTGGAAGGGCCCCCGGCCCCAGAAACACCGTCAGAATCCGATGCGCAAGCTCAGCCGGGCGATCCGCGGGCTGACGTAGCTGGTCAGCTGCCGGTAGTTCGCGGCGGCGGCGTTTCTGACCCGCACGAGGGCGGCGTCGGTGTTGAACAGGTTGAAGACGTCCAGGCCCAGCGTGGCCGAGAGCCGCCCGGCCGTGAACCGGCGCGACGCCCGCAGGTCGACGAGCCGCACGGCGGGATACCGGTAGGTGTCGACCGGCAGCAGGATCACCTGCATGGCGTCCGCGCCGAGCGCGGCCTGCACGAACGGAGTGAACGGATAGCCCTGCCGCGCATGGAGCGACGACGACAGATCCACCGCGAGGGGCAGGCGCACGCTGCCGGTGGCGTCCACCTGCCAGCGCGCGTTCAGAAACATCGTGCCGCTCAGCGGGGCGTAGGGTCCGCCGTCCACGAGCGGCTCGGTGTCGGTCGGCGTGGGGTTGCCGAAGATGCTGTAGCGGCCTTCCGCGCTGTACTCCTCGGTCGCGTCATTGAGCGAAACGGACACCCGGCCACCGAACCGACCCGACATCCGGCGCTCGACGCCAACCTCGAGCCCCCGGTACCCGCTCGCGTAGCCGGGCCAGCTCGCCAGTTCGAAGCCTCCGCCGCCCGCGACGATCGCCTGCTGGTTCGGGATCCATGTGGCGACGTCGTAGGCCGTGCCGTCCGGCAGCGTGCCGCGAATCGGCGCGCCCGGCGCGTAGTCGTTTCTGCCCACACCGAGGCGGGTCTGCGTGACGCCGAAGACACCGGTCGCGCGCTCCTGGGAATACCGCACCTGCAGCGTCAGATTCGAGAGCAGGCCGATGTCGACGCCGGCGACGACGCTCGTCGTCCGCGGCGGCACGATCGTGCCGAGCCGGTTGGGGCTCGTCGACGACGGGGTCCCGAGCGCGCCGAGGTTCAAGCCGCCGCCCACCTGGATCTGCTGGTCGAGCAGCACCTCGTCAGCCGACGCGAGCTGGTCGCCGTTGACGTCGCTCCACCGGTACTCGCGGAAGCCGACGCCTGTACTCGGATTCAGAATGCCGGCAATCGCGGTCGGCAACTGCCCGGCGAAGCGGCTGACGCTCGCCCGCAGCACCACGGGATGCCGCGACCCGGTCGTGAAGACCGCGCTGGCCCGCGGCGACACCGTGTTCCACGTAAACGGCACCTTCACGCCGGCGAAGTTCGTGCCGGGCACGAGATCCGGGAACGTGGGATTTGCCGCCGACGTGCTGGCCAGCGCTTCGCTGGTCTGATGATCGACGCGCGCACCGCCCGAGACGGAGAGCCGGCCCCGCTGCACCGTGTGCTGGAGGAACGCGCTCGTGGTCTCCACGCGGTTGGCGCCGTTGCCCTCGCGGAATACGCGCACGCGGCGATCCGCGAGCGAGTTGTCGAGCGCCAGCAGACCGTTGCCCGGCCACAGCGTCCGGTTCCGCGCGTCCACGCGCCGCCAGGTCGCCCCCACGCGGGACACATGTTCCGCCCCGAAGCGCCGGGCAGACGCGGTCACGTCGCCCGCCACACTCCACTGCGGGCGCTCATTCCGCACGAGGTTGACGGAGCCGAACGACCGGCCCAGCCGCACGCTCCGGCCCGACGACATCTCCATGCCGCCCTCGGGTGCCAGCTCGAAACCGGCGTTCACGTAGGCCGCGGTCACGCTGGCGAGCAGGCCCGACCCGAACGTGTGGTCGTCGGTGATCTTCCAGAGGCCCCGCGGACCACCCGCGTAGGCGTTCCGCTGGTTCTGGAGCGCCGTGGCCGCGGGAAACGGCAGATTCGCGGTGCCGGATGGAGGCCGGCTCTCCTTCCGCTTGTCGCCGTCGAAGTAGAGACCGCTCAGCACGTCGCGCCCGGTCGCCCGCCACGTGAGCTTCACGGAGGGATTGCGCAGCTCGGTGCGATCGGGGATGCCGCCGCGCACGATGCGGATGTCCTGCGCGGAATAGGACGCATGCATCCAGAGGCGGTCCGTCAGCAGCGGCCCGCCGCCGAAGGCGCCGGTGTCGACGAGGCGCCGGGTGTAGTCGGTCGGTCCGCGGCCGGCCACGCGCAGCTCGGTGGGCACGGTGGACGCCTCCATGCCCCGCGTGGCGCCGTCGAACCGGAGGCCACCGCGCCACTGGTTCGTTCCGCGCGGCAACACGATGTCCACGCCGAGACCGCCGGTCGGCTGGCGGAGATCCTGCCCCGATGTCGTGAAGCGGACCTCCTCGACGTTGTCGAAGTCGAAATACAGCGACGAGCTCCCCGCCGACGCCATGTCGGTCACCACGACGCCGTCGACCGTCCACGTCGTGTCGAACGAGCGTGTGCCCTTGGACGAGAGGCCCGGCTGCTGCCCGGTTTCCGCGCCAGCCACGTTCACCCGGTCGAGGAGAACACCCGGCACCGCGCGCGCGAGGGAGAACACGTCCCGCGGCGTCGGCAGGTCGGCGAGTTCGGCGGCCGTGAAGCTGCGGGCGGCATCAGCGTCGTCACGGTCGACCGCGGGTACCGTCACGCGTTCACTGACCGCGACACCCGCCACAGCCAGCTCGATCGTCAGCTCGCGCACGGCACCGATCGTCACGGTCACCGTCGCGGTGCGGCGGGAAAATCCTGGGCTCTCGACCGTCACGTCGTAGGCGCCAGGGGGCACGTTGCCCACGCGAAAGAGGCCCGCGCCACCGGACGCGGTGCTGGAGAGCCACCCTTCGCCACGTACCGTGATGGCGGCCGCGACGACGGCGAGACCTTGCGGGTCCACGACGCGTCCCGCGATGACACCCCCGGTCTGCTGGGCGCGCGCCGGTACGGACGCGAGCACCGCCGCAATCAGGAGCCACGCGAGACGACGAGCCACTTCGACCTCCCTGCTGGACCGGACCCGGTCCGGGGACCTTGCTAGAGCGATGGCACCTGGCCGCCGAGGAACGTAGCCAGTTCTTCACCCTTGAACTGCAGGCCCACGTAGAACGGACCGAACTCGGCGAACTTGGCGCTCACCTCATCGAAGCGCATCTCGTAGATCAGCTTCTTGAACACCAGCGGATCGTCGGCGAAGAGGTCGACGCCCCACTCCCAGTCGTCGTACCCGATGGAGCCCGAGATGATCTGCGTGACCTTGCCGGCGTACTGCCGGCCGATCATGCCGTGCTCGCGCATCAACGCGGCCCGGTGCTCGAAGCTCTCGCTGTACCAGTTCAGCGACTCGCCCCGCCGCTTGTTCATGGGGTAGAAGCAGACGTGGCGGCCGCCGGGCACGTCGAGGAAGAGGCGCGACATGACTCGCTGCCGCTGCGTCTCCATCTCGGCATCGAACGCACGCTCGAACTCGTCCGACCCGGGTGTGAACTTCGCGCCGAGCTGCTCGTGGATCTTCGTCGTCATGTCGTACATGCCAAGCTCGACCACGGATACGTACGACTCGGTGGGCTCGAGCAGGTCGTACAGCTGTGTCTGCGCCAGGTTCAACTGCGCCTGGCCCAGGTCCTCGAAGGTGCGCCGGAAGATGATCACCATCAGCTCGGCCTTGTGTCCGAGCATCTGCACAAACGCCGTCGCCCCGCCGTCCGCCACGGTCAACGCCGCGCGCGCCTCGTCGGCGAGCGCCGTCCGCTCGTCGGCGGAGAGCGTCCGGGCGAGGTCCCAGCGGATGCGGAACATCAGATGCAACACGCTCCAGCCGTCGAGCGTCTCAGGAACGAACGGATTGTGCATGGGGGGAATTCTACACTTGCGGTACTCTGAATCCGGCCGCGAACACCGCGCCACTTGAGGAGACACGATGGCATCTACCGAGTCACGTCAGACGTTCGAGAATCATGTGCAGCGCGTGTCGGGTGTGTACGGCGCCGGGTTCCTTTTTGCGGGGGTCGCCGTTCTCTATGCCGTCGCCAAGGCGCTCGCGGCCCCGTCGCTCGACAGCGGCATGGCTCTCCTCACCGCACTCGCGCTCCTCATCGCAATCTCGTTCGTGCGGACCAACGCCCTGCGTGTACAGGATCGCGTCATCCGTCTCGAGATGCTGGTCCGGCTGCGCCAGGTCCTGCCGGCCGAGCTGCAGGGACGCATCGGTGAGCTGACGCTCGGCCAGCTCGTCTCCCTCCGCTTTGCGAGCGACGCGGAACTCCCCGCGCTGACCAAGCGGGTGCTCGAGGAGAAACTGACGGATCGGACCGCCATCAAGAAGCTCGTCACGGACTGGCAGGCCGACACGTTCCGCGTCTGATCCGCGCGGCCGATACCGTCCCGATGCCCTTCACTGTCGCCACCTGGAACGTCAACGGCATCCGTGCGCGCCAGGAGCAGGTGCAGGCCTTCCTGGAACAGCACCGGCCTGACGTCCTGTGCCTCCAGGAGATCAAGGCCGCGCCGGACCAGCTGCCCGTCTGGGTCACGAGCATCGACGGCTACGCCAGCCGCTGGCACGGCGGCAAGGGCTACTCGGGCGTGGCGCTGCTGACACGGCAGGACTCCTGCGGCGCCGCGCCGGCATTCACGACGCCGGATTTCGACTTCGAACACCGGATCCTGACCGCGGATCTCCCGCAGGCGACCGTCGCCTCCGTCTACGTGCCGAACGGGGGCAAGGATTACGACGCGAAGCTGCGCTTTCTGACCAGCCTGACTGGTCTCGCCGCGCTGCACGCCGGCGCCGGCCGGCCACTGCTCATCTGCGGCGACCTGAACGTCGCGCATCGGGAGATCGACGTCCACGTCAAGGAGCGGAAGAGCGGCGCCATCGGCCAGCGCGAGGACGAGCGGGCGCTGTTCGACACGCTGCTCGGCCACGGCCTGGCCGACGTGCAGCGCCGGCTGAGCCCGGACACCGCGGACGTGTACTCCTGGTGGCCGCCGTGGCGGCAGATGCGCGAGCGGAACATCGGCTGGCGCATCGATTACGTGCTCGCAAGCGAGACGCTGGCCGCCCGTGCCACCGAGTGCGTCGCGCACCGCGAGATCGGCACGAGCGACCACGGGCCGGTCGTCGCCACGTTCGACCTCTGATGACGGCAAAGCGGACGGCGCTCGCGTTCGCAATCCTCGCGCTCGCGCCGGCCGCCGGTCTGCGCGCGGATGATGCCGTGCCGGGCGTGCTCGTCTCCCGCCAGCTGGCCGAAGCGCGCCAGCTCGCGGCCGGCTCCGTGATTCGCCTCGCGCCGGACGCATCCGGCACCCCCGCACGGCCGTTCCGCGTGGTCGGGATCTACGAGCCCACGCCGGATCCGATGGAGCTCAGCGACTCGAAGTTCAAGGTGCGGCTGCACCTGCCCGACATGGCGCGGTTGACGTCACCGGACGACCTGCTTGCCGCCGAGACGGTCGACCAGGTCAACCTCGCGCTGCGCGCACCCGGCCAGGCATCCGCGCTCGCCACCCAGCTGGCGACCGAAACGCCCGGCGTCGTGGCACGCCCGGTCCGCGCCGCGCTCACCGGCGTCAGCACGTTCGTCGTGATCGAGCGCTTCCATCTCGCCATCGCGCTGGTGACCGTCATTGCCAGCGCGCTGTTTCTGCTGGCGCTCTCGGTGATGCTGGTCGACGAGCGGCGCGACACGGTCGGCGTGCTCCGGCTGCTCGGCCTCACCAGCCGCCGCGTCCTCGCACAAATCGTGCTCGAGGCGGTCGTGGTCGCGGCCGGCGGATCGCTGTTCGGCATCGCGCTGGCGGTCGCGTCGCAGGCGGCGATCAACGCGTACTTCCAGTGGCACTACAACACGGCGCTGGTGTTCGTGCGCGTCACGCCGGGTGTCGTCGCGCTCTGTCTGGCGATTGCGATCCCGCTGGGCGTGGTGGCCAGCACCGCGGCGTCGTGGTCGCTGTTGCGCAAGCAGCTGATGCAGCTCGCCCGCCGATGAACGCCTTCGCCTTCGCGCTCAGGAGTCTCGTGCGTCAGCCCGCGCGCGCCGCGCTCGGGATCGCGGGCGTCGCCGCAGTGGGCGCGCTGCTGTTCGACATGCTGCTGCTGTCGAACGGCCTCGTGATCTCGATGCAGCAGATGCTGGACACGACCGGCTTCAACCTGCGCGCGGGCGTCGGCACGGCGCCGCCTGGCAGCGGACCGCTTATCGCCGATGCCGGCGGCATCACCGAACGGCTCGACGCGCTGCCCGAGGTCGCCCGCGTCACGCCCATCCGCTTCGCGGACGGCCTGGTGATGCGCACACCGCGCCCGTTCGGCGTCAGGGTCATGGGCGCACGGGCCGGTGGCCGGGCCGCATGGACGGTGGTGGAGGGCCGGGACATCCAGGAGACGGGCGACGTGCTCGTGAACGCACGCGTCCGCCGGCTGCTGGACGCGAAGATCGGCGGAACGTTCGAGCTGCGGACGACGACCGCCGGTGTGCGCACGGTGGCGCCGCCGCTCACGGTGCGGGTCGTCGGCGTGGCCGAGTTTCCGTTCGAGGGCGAGTACGGCACGACGATCGGCCTGTCGCTGGCTGATGTGGACCGGGGGGCGGGCGGGGACGGGAGCGAGTCGGCCGAGCAGTTTCTGATCGCCACCGCCGACGGCGTCAGCCCGGCCGCCGGCAAGGCCGCGGTGGAACGGGCGGTGCCCGAGCTGACGGCGCTGACCAACGCGCAGCTCCTCGTGCGGCTGCAGGAGGGTGGACTCTCCTACTTCCGGCAGATCTCGTTCGTGCTGACCACGATCACGACCGGCTTCGCCTTCCTGCTGGTCACCGTGCTGCTGACCGTGTCCGTGAATCAGCGCACCGGGGAGATCGCGGCGCTGCGCGCCCTGGGCTTCTCGCGCCGGCGCGCGGTGATGGATGTCTTCGCCGAGGCGGTCCTCATCGTCGGCAGCGGCGCACTGCTGGCCCTCCCGCTCGGGCTCGCGCTGGCCCGCGGGCTCGACTGGATCCTGAAAGCCATTCCGGGCATTCCGGCCTCGCTGCACTTCTTCGTCTTTCAGCCGCGGGCGCTGGCCGTGCACGCCGCGCTCTTCGCGCTGACGGCCGTGGCGGCCGCGCTCTATCCCATGCGCCTGGTGGCCGTGCTGCCGATTGCGGCCACGCTCCGGCGGGAGGTCGTGTCATGAGTGTCGTCGAAGCCCGCAACCTGACGCGGCTGTTCCCGATGCCCGCCGGTCCGGTGACCGCCGTGCGCGACGTGTCGCTGGCCGTCGACCCGGGCGACTTCGTGGCGCTCTGCGGCCCCTCCGGCTGCGGCAAATCCACGCTGCTGCACCTGCTCGGCGTCGTCGACACGCCGTCCGACGGCACGCTGCGCATCGACGGCGAGGACGTGGCCGCGCTGAACGACGTGGCGCGCAGCCGCATCCGGCTTCGCAAGATCGGCTTCGTGTTCCAGCGGTTCTTCCTGCTCCCGATGCTCACGGCCGCGGAGAACGTCGAGCTGCCGATGTCCGAGGCCGGCATGTCGAAGGTCGCCCGCGCGAGCCGGGTGCGGGAGCTGCTGCAGTATGTCGGCCTCGCGGCACGCGCGGACCACCGGCCGTCGCAGCTCTCGGGCGGTGAGATGCAGCGCGTGGCGATCGCGCGCGCGCTGGCCAACTCGCCGCGCCTGCTGCTGGCCGACGAACCCACGGGCGAGCTCGACCAGACGACCGGCGAGCAGATCGCGCAGCTGCTCGACCGCGTCAACGCGGACGGCACGGCGCTCGTGGTCGTGACGCACGACCCGGCGTTCGCGCGGCGGGCGCGGCGCATCCTGACGATGCGGGACGGCGCGCTGGTCAGCGAGGAGCGCGTCCGGTGATTGCCCGCCTCGCGCTGCGGACGCTGGCGGCGCATCCCGTCCGGACGATTGTCCTGGCCGCCGGATTCGGCGTGGGCGTCTCGGTCATGGCGATCCTGCTCGGTGTCGCCGAGGTCGTGCTCGACCAGGCCCGCGCGCCCGAGCTCGCCGGCGGCGGGGACGTGGTCGTCACCGGACCCGGCCTGCAACGGCTCGACGCCGCGCGGCTCGTGCTCGCGGGCCCGCTCGCACGCGAGCCGTTTGCGTCAGCGGTCGTGGCGGCGTCGCCGCTGAACCGCGCCACGCTTTACCTGGTCGGCGGGCAGGGCGACACCACGGCGGTCGAAGCGCAGGCGGGCATCCCCAGCCTCGAGCGCGCACTCGGCGACAAGGAAGTCTCCGGCGTGGCGGCGTGGGTGGACACGGAGGACGACCGTCCGTGGGCGGCGCGTGAGCCGGGCGACGCCCTCCGCGCGATCGACGCATTCCACGCCATTCCCGACGTGCCGGCCCGCGCCGGATCGTGGGCGGAGTGGCTCTACTTCAACGGCCGGAGCGCCGACGTCCGCTTCTACCTGACCTTCCTCGTCGGACCGCGCACCGCGGACGGGCGGCGCTCGGCCGGCGTCCGCCTGCAGCTCGAGCGCAACGGCCGGATGGAGGCCTATGCGGCCGGCGCGCTGATCACCGAAGCGGACGTGGCGCGCGCGCCGGACCTGACCATCGGCCGGAACACCGTCCGCCTCGACGGCCTCCGCTACGACATCCACCTCGACCTGACATCCGACAGCGGGCAGCGCCTGACCGCCGACCTGATCGTCGAAGGCGAGGCCGGCCGGCAGCTGCCGCCCATCGAGCTGGCCGGCGCGGGCGGGTGGAAGTCCGGTTACGTCGTACCGGTGATGGCGGGCCGCTCGTCGGGCTCGCTCACCGTGGGCGGCACGCGCGTCCCGCTGACGCGGGCCACCGGCTATCACGACCACAACTGGGGCTTCTGGGAGGGCGTGTCCTGGCAATGGGGCCAGGTGCAGCACGGCGACGTCTCGTTCGTCTTCGGCCGTGTGTTCCCGCCGGCGGACGCCGCGGACCCCGCGCGCGTGCCCGGCTTCCTCGGCGCCATCGGCCCGCGCGGCCCGATGGGCTACGCCACGGGTGTCACGATCACCGAGACCAACGCACCGGGAAGCAGCGACCCGGCCCGCGTCGTGATCGAGGGCCGGAGCCCGTCGCTGAACGTGAAACTGGATCTCGCGGTGCAGAGCATCGAGCGCAATCGCCTGCCCGGACCGATGGCCGCGCCGATGACGTTTCTGCAGATGCGCGGGCAGTATGTCGTCACCGGGAGCGTGGCCGGCGAGCCGCTGTCATTCACGGCCGCCGGTTCCGCCGAAACCTTCCGCGGCGACTGACGCTTCGCGACGCGACCACAGCGCGGCCAGTGCCTCGCGGGACGCCTGATGCCGCAGCAGGAAGTCCGTGGCGCTGACCGCGGCCAGGAAACCGTCGTCGTCGAGCGCGGCCCGCGTATCCGTCCGGCGCGCGACCTCGGCAACCAGCACCGCCGCCACCGTTTCGAGGCTCCGCACGTGCGCGGCCAGACCACGGCCCTGATACGCGCACCAGCTCCCAAACGCGTGGGCCGCGACGAGGCGCAGCG
>CAYNUO010000041.1:24922-27192 GCA_964400405.1 uncultured Bifidobacteriaceae bacterium
CGGCCCTGATACGCGCACCAGCTCCCAAACGCGTGGGCCGCGACGAGGCGCAGCGCCGCGCGCTCGTATCGCTGAAGCGCGTCCAGCCCGCGGCTCCACTCATGCGGACCGTCCAGGCCCTCGGCCTCGGCATCGGGTGCCGTCGCCCGCGCGTCCTGCACGCGCGTCAACAACCACCCGGCATCGGGCGGAGGCGCGTCCGTCGGCTGACGCCCCCGGCAGGCCCGCACCGCCGCCAGCAGCGAACCGTCCCCCGGCTGCCAGGCGCCGAGCGCCTCCGCATCCCGTCTGATCGTTGCGAGCGCGGCCCACAGCGCGGGCACCGTGGCACACCGCCAGACCACGTGCGCCTCCCAGGCCTCGTACGCCTCGTCGTCCATCAGCATCCGCGGATGCAGCAGAGGCGGCCACTCGTCCGCGTCGAGTCCTTCATACACGCCGGACGGAAATGCGGGCGGCTGCTCCACGACGGCGAGTGGGACATCGTCACGCAGCAGCATCCGAGCGGCCGTCGGGCAGTAGTGCGAGAGCGTGATGGCCACACCCCGTGGACCGGTCCGCGCGATGCGCGGGAACATGCGGCACGTCGTCGGCAGCGACGGTTCGCCGAGTCCGGCGTGCACCGTGCAGAGCCGCGAGTCGCGGTCGAACCAGACGCAGGCGCCGTCACCCGACCTCGCGAGCACAGCGTCGTAGCCCGCGGGCGGCACGCCCGCCGCGAAGGCGTGGCGCATCGGCAGGCGGCCGTCGCGGATGCCGGCCTCGATGGCCAGGCGCGCCGGCGCCTCCACCGGGACATCCCAGGCGGTGCGGCAGCACCGCCCCGAGTGCCGGCAGGCGTAGTCGGCATGGATGCTCAGCGCGAGCATACGCACGCTGGTTGTTAATCCTTTTGATTCAGTCATTTAGAACGAATACACAAGTATTACAGAAGGCGCCATCCGACCTCGGATACCGTAATCCCCGGCCCAACGGGCATCCCGCCCGCGCCAGAGGATTCATGGCTCAACCGACACTGCTGTTCGGCCGGAAGTATCAGAAGGGCATCAACTGGATCACCACCATCGCCATGGTGGCCTTCCACATCGCCGCCGTCGCCGCCTTCTTCTACATCGACACCGGCGCCATCATCGCGGCCGTCGTGCTGTATTTCGTGGCCGGCATGCTCGGCATCGGCATGGCGTACCACCGCCTGCTGACCCACCGCAGCTACAAGACCCCGAAGTGGATGGAGTACTTCCTGACCCTCTGCGCCACGCTGGCGCTCGAGGGCGGCCCGATCTTCTGGGTGGCCACGCACCGCGTGCACCATCAGAAGTCCGACCGCGACGGCGACCCGCACACGCCGCGCGAAGGCAGCTTCTGGGCGCACATGGGCTGGATCATCATGGGCCAGGGCCTGCATCAGGAAACGGCGCTCCTCGCCCGCTACGTGCCGGACCTCGCGAAGGACAGGTTCCACGTCGCGCTGACGAAGTGGCACTGGGTGCCGCAGGTCGTCGTCGGCCTCGTGCTACTGGCCTTCGGCGGCGTCCCGTACGTGCTGTGGGGCATCGGCTTCCGCACGGTGTTCGGCCTCCACACCACGTGGCTCGTGAACAGCGCCACGCACCTGTGGGGCAGCCGCCGCTTCCAGACGCGCGACGACTCGACGAACAACTGGTGGGTCGCCCTGCTGACGTTCGGCGAGGGCTGGCACAACAACCATCACGCGCACCCGACCTCGGCCCGTCACGGCCTCGCGTGGTACGAGGTGGACCTGAACTGGATGGGCATCTCCACGCTGAAGGCGCTCGGCCTCGCGTGGGACATCAAGGTCGCGAAGCTCGCGCAGGCCGTGCCGTACGAAGAGAACGACACGCTCGAGCTCGACGACGAAGCGGTCGCGTAGGACTCCTTCCTTTTAGGCCGGGGCGGCGACCGTCGCCCTGGCCGACTCTCCCCTCCTCCCAGTTCCCCCTCCCAGACCGGAGTGCCCGATTGCGGGCGGCGATGCGCGTTTCGTGCGCTCCGTGGGCGCATCTGAACTGCACCCGGCTCCTGTACAAGCCAAGTCGCGCGCGAAACGCGCATTCGCTCGTCCGCACTCGGTCTGTCCGGCTGCGTCGGGCAGCGCTCGGTGGCGTTCGGCGCGAACGGCGGCGGGGCTAAGATTGCCCCATGACCCGCCGGCAGAAGGCCGTCAGCCTCGTCGTCGTGCTGGCCGTCGCCTCGCTCGCGGCGGCCGTCGCGCTCAACGTCGGCTGGATCGTCCTCAACGCCGGCCAGGT
>CAYNUO010000042.1:0-27103 GCA_964400405.1 uncultured Bifidobacteriaceae bacterium
CGCCATCGCGCCGCTGGCAGTCCAGGGCTTCCTGGAGCTGCTCGGACGTGATGCGCTGTTCCTTGAGGAGGAGTTCCCCGATGCGGACGGCCATGAGCGGTAGGATGGCTATTGCAAGGGTCCTGCCCGATTCAGCCTCAGAAGGAGAATCTGGCCGTAGCACCCCAGCTCCGCAGGGCGTCGTTGGCCCCCGCGGTGCCTGAAACCTCAAGAAACAGGCCCGACTTCACCATCACGCTGGCACCCGCCGAGGCTGCCGGCCTGGGGTCCCCGGCCGTGTTGATCCGGACCCCGGTCCGGAGCCCGACATGCCCTCCGCGAAGCCACCGCTCGACGCCCACGGCGGCAGCCCTCGAGAGGCCGTCCGGACCGTCCGCGCCCACGAGGTCGACGTCCGCCGCCACGATGACGGGCGGGCCGTCCCCCGCCGCCGCGTCAAAGGCCACGCCGACCCTGACCTGACGCCCCGGGCGTATCGCCTCGGCGCCCTCGCCGAACGACGGCGCCATCAACTGACGAGCGACGAGCCCCACACGCCATCCGCGGTGCACCGCGATGACCCCGAGATCCGCGTCCCATCGCCCCTCTGCATCCGCGCCGGGCAGCGCCCGGGCCGCGGCGATCGTCCGGGCACCGTCCAGAAACCGCCGATCGGCGGCCCAGGAGCCCCGTAGATACTTCAGCGTGCCGCCGACGTGGACACCCGAGACGATGGATTGCACCAGCGTCAGCCCCATCTGCTTGACGGCGACGCGGGACACGGCCGTGTCGCCTCCACGCCGGTTGGCCACGCGGACGTGGTCGTAGCTGGCGACGTGCACACCCAGCAGGGGCAGCGTCACCGCAAGCGCCGACGTACGGCCGGCGGAGCCGGGCGGCAAGTCGCCGGTCCTGGCGTCGCCGAAGCCGATGGACGCGTCTGCGAAAGGTCCGGTCGGCAGCGCGGCCGGATTCCACCAGACCGCACTGCTGTCGGTGGCCACCGCCACGAACGCACCGGCCATGCCCGATGCGCGGGCACCGACGGTCTCGAGTGTCTGTGCACCGGCGTGCAGAGCCACCAGAGACAGAACCGGTGTGAGCAGGGCCCAGGCGTTACGTTTTAGAGGCATACATTACAATTTCTGGCAATTCCTCACTGCGGCCCCCGCAGGGCTGCAACACCCACAGAATTTTGATCGTATCAGGGACTCTAGTGACCACCGCCCGGGCTTTGATCTTTTCACCGGCGCCGACTGTACGCCGGCTTGCGGCAGAACCCGCACCGCTGGCCTGGATTGCCGGCACGGCCTTCGCGATGATCGCCACTCGCGTGGCGCTGCTGGTCACGGCCGTTGGCCGGCAGGCGTTCATCGATCAGTGGGTGCAGCGGGCCGAGGCCTTCGGTGTGGTCGTGGACGATGCGACCTTCGCGCGCCTCGAAGCCCTCGGTGCTTACGCACCCTCTTACGGCGTGGCGATGGGCGTCGCCCTCGGCGTCGCCCTGCCGCTCGCCACCGCGGCGGGCCTGAAGATCCTCGGCCGAAGCGGTGCGTCCTGGGCGTCCGCGCTGACGCTGGCCGGCTACGCCGGTCTGCCGCTGGCGCTCCGTGACGTGATTGCCCTCCCGGTCAGCTATCTCCGTGAAACGCTGACCAGCCCGCTCACGCTCGGCACGTTCTTCCCCATGCTGGACGAAGCCTCGCCAGCCGCGCGCTTCCTGTGGTCGGTGGACGTCTTCGTACTCTGGTGGATCGTCATCGCCGGCCTTGCCGCCGCCACGCTGGCCCGCCGCCGGGCCATGCCGGTCGTGGCGACGCTGACGGGCGCTTATGCCCTCGCCGGCCTTCTGCTGGCCGCCGCCATGATGATCGCGGGCGGCGCGTAGCCGCACCCGGAAGAACATCGGAGACAGGATGAAAAAGGTCGTCATCGCAGCGCTCGTGCTGGCCGTCGTGGCCGGGGCCGGCTACACCGCGTTCAGCCGGTACCGCGCGCGCCAGCGGGAGATCGTCGTCACGACCGAAGCGGTGGCCGTGCGCGATCTCGCCGCCATCGTTTCCGCGTCGGGCAAGATCCAGCCGAACCGCCTCGTCAACATCAGCGCCGACACGTCGGGCCGCGTGGTCAACCTGAACGTTCAGGAAGGCCAGCGCGTAACGAAGGGACAGTTCCTGCTCCAGATCGACCCGAAGTCGCTGCGGACGCGCGTGGAGGGCGGCGAGGCGTCGCTCAAGGCGGCCGAAGGCTCGCTGAATGAGGTGCGCCAGGCCGTGGAGACAACCCGCGTGCAACTGGAGCAGGCCCAGAAGAATCTGGCCAGGCAGCGCGACCTCTGGAAGGAAGGCCTGACCACGCGCGAGAACCTGGAGCGGGCCGAGAGCGACGCCAAAGCAGCCGAGTCGTCACTGCGCGAGCGTGAACGGCAGGTGGACTCGCAGGCCGCGCGCATCGCGCAGGAGCGCGCCTCGCTGCAGAACGCGCAGTACGACCTGAGCAAGGTCCGCATCGAGTCGCCGATCGACGGCATCGTCACGCGACGGAACATCCAGGAGGGCGAGACCGCCGTCATCGGCACGATGAACAACGCCGGCACGGTGCTGCTGACGCTGGCCGACATGTCGCAGATCCAGGCCGAGGTGGAAGTCGACGAGACCAACATCCCGCAGGTCGCGCTCGGCCAGGCCGCCAGGATCACCATCGACGCCATCCCGGATCGGACCTTCAAGGGCCACGTGACCGAGATCGGGAACAGCCCGATTCAGACGACCGGCGCCGCCAACACCGGCACGCAGGCGACGAACTTCAAGGTCGTGATCGCCCTCGATGAGCCGGTGCCGGACGTCAGGCCGGGCTTCACCTGCACCGCCGACATCACGACGGCCACGCGCGAGAAGGTGGCGGCCGTCCCCATCCCCGCCGTTGCGGTGCGCGAGCTCGTCTTTGAGGCCTCCGGCACGGTCGTGCCTCAGCGGCGGCCCGCGGGCGCGCGTGCCGGCGTCGGCGGGGGCGGGTTCGGTCCGGGGTTCGGCGCCGCGGCCACGCCGGAACCCGCAGCACCGGTGGAGCTGAAGCCCGGCCAGACCCGGAAGGAAACCGAGGGCGTGTTCGTGCTGAAGGACGGCAAGGCCGCGTTCATGCCGATCAAGGTCGGCATCGGCGGCGAGCGGTACTTCGAGGTGCTCTCGGGGCTGGCCGTTGGAGACCAGGTCATCACGGGCCCCTACTCCGTGGTCCGCGGTCTCTACGACGGCGACGTGGTCAAGATCAGCGCGACGCCGTGAACCAGATCCTCGAGTCCGCCCGGATCGCCCTGGGGTCGATCTGGGGCGCCAAGCTCCGGTCGTTCATGACGGTGCTCGGCAACATCGTGGCGGTGACCTCCATCATCGTCGTCGTCGCGCTGATTCGCGGCCTCAACGAGTCCGTCACGGCCGCCATCCTCAGCCAGGCCGGCGCCGACTCCTTCAGCGTCCAGCAGTACCCCATCGCCCGCGGCGACGCGGAGTTCGAGAAGGTCCGCAACAATCCGCTCGTCTCGCTCCGCGATGCGGCCGCCATCCGGCGGTACGCGCAGACGGCCACGGCCGTCATGGGCGAGCTGTCCGCCAACGCCCGCGTCGGGTACCGGGAGCTGTCCATCGACAACACGCGCGTGCGCGGCGTGACCTCCGACTACATCCATTTCTCCAGCTTCGACGCCGAGCGCGGCCGCCTGATGAGCACGACCGAGGTGGACACCGCCCGCCCGGTGGCCGTCATCGGCTGGCAGACGGCGGACCGGCTGTTCGGCACCGAGGTCGATCCGCTCGAGAAGTCCATCCAGGTGAACGGCCGTCACTTCCGCGTGGTCGGCGTCAGCGCCAAGAAGGGCACGGTACTCGGCCAGTCCCAGGACGAGTTCGTCATCATTCCGCTCGATCAGTTTCTGCCCATCTTCGGGTCCCGCCGCTCGCTCTCCCTGACCGTGAAGCCCAGGACCATGGAGCGCATCCGGGACACGATGGACGAGGCGATCGTCGCGCTCCGCTCCTCGCGGAGGTTGCGGCCGGCCCAGGCCGAAAACTTCGGCGTCTTCACGTCGGACACATTCCTCGACATCTACAACCAGGCGACGGCCGGCATCTTCGCGGTGCTGGTCGGCGTCGTCGCGCTGTCGCTCGTCGTCGGCGGCATCGTGATCATGAACATCATGCTGATGGCGGTCAGCGAGCGGACCCGCGAGATCGGCCTGCGCAAGGCGCTCGGCGCGAAGCGGCGCGACATCCTGACCCAGATCCTGACGGAATCCGTGGTGCTGTCAGTGTTCGGGGGCGTGCTCGGCACGATCTTCGGCGCGCTGATCGCCCTCGCCATCGCGACCGCCACGCCCGTGCCGGCCGCAGTCGAGTTCTGGTCGGTCTCGCTGGGCATCGGCATCACGGCGCTGGTCGGCCTCTTCTTCGGGCTCTACCCCGCCATGCGCGCGTCGCGGCTGGATCCGATCGAGGCGCTGAGACGCGAATGAGGCTCACGCTCGTCGGCGAAGTCGTGCGGATGGCGCTGACCACGGTCCGGGCAAACCGGATGCGGTCGGCCCTGACCGTGCTCGGCGTCGTCATCGGCGTGTCGTCCATCGTCGGAATGACGGCCCTGATCCGCGGCTTCGACGAATCGCTTCGAGGCATGATCGCCGCCGTCGGCCCCGACACGATCTTCGTCCAGCGGTTCGGCATCTCCAGCTTCACCGGCCAGGGCGAGATGACGAAGCTGATGAAGCGGCCGAACCTGACCGTCGCCGATGCCGAGGCGATCGAGCGCGAGGCCTCGGGCACGATTCACCTCGTCGACATCGAATTCGGCACCGGAGGCCCTCCGCTGATGCGCCGCGTCAGCTTCGGTGACAGGGGTACGCGCCCGCTGAGCGTCATGGGCACCTCGGAGCATTTCGCAGAAGGCACGCGCCTGCCCGTGACGATGGGCCGCTTCTTCAACGGCACGGAGCTGCAGTACCGGAGAAACGTGGCCGTGCTCGGCCACGGCCCGTGGGAAGCGATCTTCGGCCAGACGGGCACGGACCCGATCGGCAAGTCCATCCGCGTCGGCACCAACCGGTTCGAAGTGATCGGCGTCTTCGACAAGCGCCCGTCCGCCGGCGGCTTCAATCTGAACCAGGACGACTTCATCGTCATCCCCCACACGGCGTACTCACGCGTATTCGGACTGAAGACGGAGGGCTTCCGCGGACCTGGCGGGGGTGGCGGCCGCGGTGGCATGTTCAACGTGCTGCCGATCCAGATCGCGCTGGTGCCGAGGGCCGGGGTGAAGCAGGCGGACGCCATCGCCGAGGTGGAGCGCATCATGCGCATCCGCCACAACCTGCGCCTGGACGACCCCAACGACTTCGACATCTCGACGCAGGACTCGATCCTGGGCCTCTGGGACACGATCAGCGCGGGGACGTTCCTCGCACTCATCGTGATCTCGTCCATCGCGCTGATGGTCGGGGGGATCGGTGTGATGGCGATCATGATGATCTCGGTCACCGACCGGACGCGCGAGATCGGCGTGCGGAAGGCGCTCGGGGCACGCCGCAGCGAGATCCTGTTCCAGTTTCTGACGGAGGCCGCGACGGTCACGTCGATCGGCGGGATCATCGGCATCGTGATCGGCAGCGCCATCGGGATCGGCGTGCACCTCGTCTCGGGCTTCCCGATCTCGCTGCCGTGGTGGTCGTTCGCGATCGGCCTGGGTTTCTCGGCCGCGGTCGGCATCTTCTTCGGGATGTATCCGGCCATCAAGGCGTCACGCCTCGACCCGATCGAGGCCCTCCGCTACGAGTAGCGCCGGCGAGGGTCAGCTCTTGAAGCGGTCGACGTCGATCCCGTAGAGCTTCACCTTGTAGCGGATGATGCGCTCGGTCGACTGCAGGAGCGCGGCCGCCTTGGCCCGGTTGCCACGCGTGGTCTTCAGCGCGTCCTGAATCAGGTCCTTCTCGAAGGCACCCACCGTCTCCGCCAGCGGCAGGTTCGGCACCGTGCCCGTGGATTCGGCCGTCTGCAGCGTGGGCGGCAGATGATGCCCGTGGATCACGTTGCCGTCGCACACCAGCACGGCACGCTCGACCGTGTTCTCCAGTTCGCGGACGTTGCCAGGCCAGTGATAGCTCATCAGCATGTCGATCGCGGGCGTCGAGATGCGCCGGATCTGCTTGCCGTGCTCGTTCGAGTACTTCTCGAGGAAGTGCTCGGCGATGAGCGTGATATCCGTCTTCCGCTCACGCAGCGGCGGCACGAAGATCGTGAAGACGTTGAGCCGGTAGTGCAGGTCCGCGCGGAACGTGCCGGCCGCGATGGCGTCCTCGAGAGGCTTGTTCGTGGCGGCAATGAGCCGGACGTTGGACTTGATGGGCTCGGTGCCACCCAGCCGCTCGTACTCGCGCTCCTGCAGGACGCGCAGCAGCTTCACCTGCGTGGCGAGGTTCACGTCCCCGATCTCGTCGAGGAACAGCGTGCCGCCCTCGGCCAGCTCGAAGCGGCCCTTCTTGCGCTGCTCGGCTCCGGTGAAGGCGCCCTTCTCGTACCCGAAGAGCTCCGACTCGATCAGCGTCTCCGGCAGCGCGCCGCAGCTCACCTTGACGAACGGCTTTCTGGCCCGCTGGGAGTTGTAGTGGATGGCGTGGGCGATGAGTTCCTTGCCCGTGCCGGACTCGCCGCGGACGAGGACGGTCGTGTTCGCGCGGGCGACCTGCGAGATCTGCTCGAAGACCTGCCGCATGGGCCCGCCGCTGCCGATGATGTGCGAGAAGTCGTACTTCTCCTTCAGCTCCTCGCGCAGGTGCAGGTTCTCGTCCCGCAGACGCTGGCGTTCTGAATCGACGAGCCGGTCCACTTTGAGCGCCTGCGCGATCATCGACGCCACCACACGGTAGCGTTCCACGACAGCGTCGTACTCGCGGTCTTTCTGGGGCGGCAGCTCGACCTCGATGGCGCCGAGGCTCTTGCGCCCGATCAGGATCGGCACGCAGAAGAAGCTCCGGTCCGGACCGGACCGGCCGGGCTTGCCGAAGAGCGGCTCCTGCGCGGTGTGAGGGACGACCATCGGCCGGCCGCTTTCGACGACGCTGTGGACCATGGCCATCGTGCCGCCGGCCTGTCCGCACACCACTTCTGTCCGCAACTGTCCGGTCGTGGCGTCCGCGACGATGATCGACCCGCGGACGACGCTGTCCGCACGCTGCAACAGCTCGAGCGTCCGCTCGAGGGCGGGCCGCAGCTTGCCACCGGTCGTCAGGGCCTGGTTGACCTCCAGCAGGACCCCGAACGACCGCGTCACAGGGGAGAGGCGATCGGACATGTGCAGCTATCGATGATACCTACAACTGCCCTTGCTCCCGCCCCGGCCGGCGACTATCATCCCCGGCCTGATGTGACCCGTGGGGTTCCCGCGCACAGGAGGGAGTTCCTATGAAGGTGTACGAGGCTGCCAGTATCAGGAACGTGGCCGTCGTCGGTCACGGGGGCTGCGGAAAGACTCAACTGCTGTCGGCGCTGCTGTTCGCGGCCGGAGCGGTCAACCGCCTGGGGCGCGTGGAAGACGGCACCACCGTCACGGACTTCGACGACGAATCCATCGCGCGGAAGCACACTCTCGCCGCCAGCCTCGCGCACGCCGAATGGCGCGGGCTCAAGATCAACCTCATCGACACACCGGGTTTCGCCAACTTCCTCACCGACGCGCGCGCCGCGCTGCGTGTCGTGGAGGCTGCGCTCGTGGCGGTGGACGGCGTGGCAGGCGTCGAGGTGCAGACCGAGAAGCTGTGGAACGAGGCCGCCGCGCTGGGCCTCCCCCGCCTCGTCACGGTCAACCGGCTCGACCGCGACCGCTCCAGCCTGCCGCGCACGCTCGAGGCCCTGCAGAGTCACCTCGACCGCGCCATCGTCCCGGTGCAGCTGCCCGTCGGCGAGGAGAAGGGCTTCTCCGGCGTCGTGGACCTCGTGACGATGCGCGCCTTCACCGCGACGACAGGTTCGGCGGTCGTCACCGAGGGCGACGTGCCCCCGGAGATGGCGGCAGCCGCGGCCGCCGCCCGCGAGCGGCTGATCGAGATGGTGGCCGAAGCCGACGAGTCGCTGATGGAGCGTTTCTTCGCGGAAGGGACGTTGACGCAGGAGGAGCTGACGGCCGGCCTCAGGAAAGGCGTCGCGGCGGCGAAGCTGTTCCCGCTGGTCTGCACGTCGAGCACCGCGACCGTCGGTCTGCAGCCGCTGCTCGACCTGCTCGCAACGGTCGTCCCGTCCCCCGCCGAACGGCCCCTGCCGGCGGTCGACACCTCGGGCGCCGAGGTGCAGGTGACGGCATCCGACGCCCCGCCGTATTCGGCCTTCGTCTGGAAGACCATCGCCGACCCGTTCGCCGGCCGCATCACGCTGCTCCGCGTGGGTTCCGGGGTCCTGACGTCCGATTCAGCCGTCCACAACGCCACGCGCGACAGCGCCGAGCGCCTGGGCCACCTGCTCGTTCTGCAGGGCAAGACGCAGACGCACGTGCCGGCGCTGCACGCCGGCGACCTCGGCGCCGTGGCGAAGCTGAAGGAGACGGCCACCAACGACACGCTCGCCGAGAAGGCCACGCCAATCCGGTACGCGCCGATCGTCTTTCCCGAGCCGGTACTCGCCTACGCCATCGAGCCGAAGAGCCGGGGCGACGAGGACAAGATCAGCACCTCCATGCACCGACTGCAGGAGGAGGACCCGACCATCAACTACACGCGGGATCCTCAGACGCACGAACTGCTGCTGGCCGGGCAGGGTCAGCTCCACATCGAGGTCACCGTGGCCAAGCTGCGGCGGCGCTTTGGCGTGGAGGTCATCCTGAAGCCGCCACGGATTCCGTACCGCGAGACCATCACCGCAGCCGCCGAGGCTCACGGGCGGCACAAGAAACAGACCGGCGGCCACGGACAGTTCGGCGACTGCAAGATCCGCGTGGAGCCGCTGCCGCGCGGTTCCGACTTCGAGTTCGTCGACGACATCTTCGGCGGTTCTATCCCTCGCCAGTTCGTGCCGGCCGTCGAGAAGGGGATCCAGGACGCCCGCGTCCGCGGGTGGCTGGCCGGTTACCCGATGGTCGACTTCCGCGCCACGGTGTTCGACGGGTCGTACCACGACGTCGACTCGAACGAGCTCTCGTTCAAGATGGCCGGCTCGCTGGCCTTCAAGGACGCCATGACGCGGGCCCGGCCGACGCTGCTCGAGCCGGTCATGCACGTCGAGGTCTACGCGCCGAACGACTTTGCCGGCGATCTGATGGGCGACCTGAACGCCCGGCGCGGGCACATCGACGGCATGGAGACGCGCGGACACACGACCGTCATCAAGGCGCGCGTACCGATGGCCGAGATGCTGACCTACGAACAGCACCTCACGTCCGCCACGGGAGGCCGGGGCAGCTACCACATGGAGTACTCGCACTACGCCGAAGTGCCGCACGCGCTGCAGGCGAAGATCGTGGCCCACGCCAAGGCCGAGCGCGGCCACGGCGTCGAGGCCGCGGCGGAGCACTAGGCGCCAGCACCCGGCGGCGGTCTATACGGACGACACGGGCCGCAGCCGGATGAACGCCTGATGCGCCTGCGGGGCCGGCGCGTGATTCAGGTTCGCGAAGCAGTGCCGGCACAGCTCGTGGTCGCCGATCTTGCGGCGCCGATCCACGGTCGCGAGCGGCGTCCAGCGCGCCGGAACGTTGAGATAGTCCTCGCGAAGGGGGCCGGACATCGACGAATCCTCGAGCAGATCGACGCCCGCGGCGGCAGCCGCATCAAAGACCGGCGGACCGCAGAAATAGAAGACCCGGCCGTTGAACACCGTCGGCCCCGGGCAGTCGCAGACGCACGGAATCGGCAACCGGACTCCCTCCGGGACGGGCGGACGGAACGCGTCCGTCGGACGAATGCGGAGCTGCCCGGGATAGCGTTCGCGCAGCGTCTCCAGCATCGGACGCAGGTGCGCCGACTCGGGATACAGGTTGACCCAGAGCCGGTCGAACGACGCCCACGCCTGCGGATCGATGCGCTCGATGGACAGCCCGTTCGACAGGATCTCGATGAAACCGATGGCGCTCGACGCCCGGAGCAGGCGCAGCCCCTCGGTGAAGTGCGTCCAGAGCAGCGGCTCGCCGGGACCGGTGATGTGCAGCTTCTCGATCCGGTAGCCGGATGACTCCGTCACCTCGATGAACCTCCGCACCTCGTCCAGCGACATCTGGTACCGGCGGAAACGGTAGCGGACGGCCTGGTGCGAGCACGAGACGCAGTCGTACTCGCAGGCCGTGCAGACCCCCAGCGTGAGCTGCTCGATGACCAGCCGGTGGGCAAGCCGCACCGCGAGCGGGTGGACCAGCTGCCGGGCCCGGATCGCGGCCGAACGCGCTTTCCGCGCGAGCAGCGCTCCCGGTGTCATGTCCGCACCGGCGCCGCGAGCGGCGCCAGTCTGGCGTTGAAGATGCCGCTGGCCCGGGCCGGACCCAGCTGCGCGATCGCGTACCCGGATCCGTCGACGACCGCCCGGAACTCGTCGAGCGAACTGCCGACCGCCTCCATCTGGAGCGGGTGCACCTCGCAGAACAGCACCGGCCGGTGGCGCGCGAGCGTGTCGCGCGCGCCCCGCAGGACCAGGACCTCCGCGCCCTCGACGTCGATCTTGATCACGTCAGGCACCACGCCGCGACCGGCGCAGAAGGCGTCGAGCGTCACCACAGGGACCTCGATCGCCGTCACGGCGGCGTCATCCCACTCGGGGCGCAGGCGCGCGTTCGACCGCGCGAACGAGGACATCGCGCTGCGCGGCGGCACGTGCAGGGTGCACGCGCCTTCGTGGTCGCCGACGGCGGCCCGCACACACTCGACGCGCGCCTCCGCGGCGTTCAGGCGCACATGGCGGGCCAGAAGGTCCGCGGCGGCCGGAGCCGGTTCAAACGCGTACACCCGGCCGGCCGTGACGCGCGTGCACGCACCCAGCGTGAACAGTCCGAACGAGGCACCGACGTCCAGCACGCACGACGCGGGCGTCAGGGCTTCGATGAAGGCCCGGTAGCAGTCCGGCTCTTCGATGTAGGTGCCCTTCACCCCGTAGGCGTTCCCAATCGAGCGGTCGAGCCACACGGGTGGCTCCACGCCGTTGACCCACGTCAGGATGCCCTGCCGGTCGTAGCGGCGTTCGATCCAGCGTGAGATCGGCGGTTGCAGCGCGGCCCAGAGACGCTCCTGCCCCACCAGCCAGCGCGAATGCCGGACGCGCGAGGCGGCGTAGTGCAGCCGCTCGAACAGCGCTTCGCCGGTGACACCGGAACCCATCCGGCTGATTAGAAAACAAAAAGGCCCTGAGCGCGAACGCCCAGGGCCCTGTGTCGTGCATGTGCCGGCATGAACGCCGGCCGACGGGCTAGGAGCCGCCGGCCTTGCGCGGCGTCGTGACCTTGCGGGCGCCACGCGACTGGCCCGCCTTCGTCTTGCCGGGCACGCTGGCCTGGTTGCCGCGAACGCGGCCGGCCGTGGCGCGGAGGCGCTCGCCGACGCTCTTCTTCGGCTTGGCGGACTCACCCTCGGTCGCCGCGGCGGCCTCGGCTTCGGCCTTCGCGGCCTTCGGGTCGAACTCGCTGCCGATCAGCTCGATCAGCGCGGTGTCGGCGCCGTCGCCACGGCGGAAGCCGGTCTTCAGGATCCGCGTGTAGCCGCCGGGCCGCTCCGCGAAGCGGGGGGCCAGCGAGTCGAACAGCTTGGCCACGACGTCGCGGTCCTGCAGGTCCTTGAACACCAGGCGGCGCGCGTTCAGCGTCTTGGCGCCGGCATCGCCGGCGGCCACGCCGCGCTTGGCGACGGTGATCAGCCGCTCGACGAAGGGCCGGAGTTCCTTGGCCTTCGGGAGCGTGGTTTCAATGTGCTCGTGGCGCAGCAGAGCGGTGGCCAGATTGCGCAGCAGCGCCAGGCGATGCTCCGTGACGCGTCCGAGCTTTCGGTGTGCGACGTTGTGTCTCATGACAGTGTTCTATTCTTCCCTGGGTTCTCGCTCGTCTGGCTGCGGCTAGTCCAGCCGCATCCCCAGGCCGAGGCCCATGCCCTGCAGGATGTCCTTGATCTCGTTGAGCGACTTTCTGCCGAAGTTCTTCGTCTTCAGCATCTCGGCTTCGCTCTTCTGCACCAGCTCGCGGATCGTCCGGATGTTGGCGTTCTTCAGGCAGTTATAGGAACGGACCGACAGCTCCAGTTCCTCGACGCTCTTGTCGAGGTTCTCGTTGCCGGTGCCGAGGCGCGGCGCTTCCGCCTGCGCGTCAGCGGCCTGTTCGGCCTCGTCGAGGTTGACGAAGATGTTCATGTGGTCGCGCAGCAGGCGCGCGGCCAGCGAGACGGCGTCGGACGGCGTGACCGAGCCGTTCGTCCACACGTCCAGGGTCAGCTTGTCGTAGTCGGTGGTCTGGCCGAGGCGCGCGGCCTCCACCAGGTAGTTCACCTTCTTGACCGGTGAGTGGACGGAGTCGATCGGGATCCAGCCGATGCCGAGGTCCTCGTCGAAGTTCTTGTCGGCCGCCACGTACCCGCGGCCGCGCTTCATCCGCAGCTCCATGTGGAGCTTGCCGCCGGCCGAGACCGTCGCGATGTGGGCCTCGGGCTCGAGCACCTCGACGTCCTGATCGAGCTGGATGTCCTTGGCGCGGACCACGCCGGGCTTGTCCACGCGCACGACCAGCGTCTTGGTCGCGTCCGAGTGGATCTTCAGCGGGATCTGCTTGAGGTTCAGGATGATATCGGTCGCATCCTCGACCACGCCCGGGATCGGCGAGAACTCATGCAGCACGCCGTCGATCTTGACGGCCGTGATCGCGGCGCCCTCGATCGAGGAGAGCAGCACGCGGCGCAGCGAGTTGCCGATCGTCGTGCCGAAGCCCCGCTCGAACGGCTGCGCGTAGAAGCGGCCGAACCGTTCGGTGAGGGTCTCGCGCTCGACTTCGAGACGCTTGGGACGCTGAAAACCTTTCCAGAGCATTGCGGATTCCTTTCGCGACGGGCCGACAGCTTCGGCCTCCAGACCTGCAAGTGAACCGCCGGCCTCCCACCGCAGGTCTGAAAGGCTGCGGGCCGGCGGGTGCGAGTGAACGCCTTACTTCGAATACAACTCGACGATGAGCTGCTCCTGCACGGGCAGATTGATCTGCTCGCGCGTCGGCAACGAACGCACGCGGGCGGCGGCGTCGCCTTCGACCTGGAGCCACTCCGGCACGCCGCGGCCCTTGATCTCCTCACGCGCGTGAAGGATCGCCGGGTTCTGCGCGCTGGTCTGGCCGATGGCGAACACGTCGCCGACCTTGACCGAGTACGACGGGATGTCCACCTTGCGGCCGTTCACGGTGAAGTGGCCGTGGCGCACGAGCTGGCGCGCCTGCGACCGCGACGTCGCGAAGCCGGCGCGATACGCGACGTTGTCCAACCGGCGCTCGAGCAGCTGCAGGAGCGTCTCGCCCGTGATGCCACGGGTGCGTTCGGCCGTCGCGAAGTAGCCGCGGAACTGGTCCTCGAGCACACCGTAGATGCGCTTGACCTTCTGCTTCTCACGCAGCTGCACGCCGTAGCCGGCGAGCTTCTGCTTGCGCGTCTTGCCGTGCTGGCCGGGCGCGAAGTTCCGCTTCTCGATGCCGCACTTCTCGGTATAGCAGCGCTCGCCCTTCAGGAAGAGCTTCATGCCCTCCCGGCGGCAGAGCCGGCACACGGGTCCGATATATCTGGCCATTTCTACAGGTCCTCGAAGTTAGACGCGGCGCCGCTTGGTCGGCCGGCATCCGTTGTGCGGGATCGGCGTGATGTCGCGGATCGACTTCACCTCGATGCCCACCGTCTGCAGCGCGCGGATGGCGGACTCGCGTCCGGAACCCGGCCCCTTCACCCGCACGTCCACGGACCGGAGCCCGTACGTCTTCGCGGTGTTGGCGGCGCTGATGGCGGCCTGCGTGGCTGCGAAGGGCGTGCCCTTCCGCGAACCCTTGAAGCCGATGCCACCCGCGCTCGACCACGCGATGACGTGGCCTTCCACGTCGGTGATGGTGATGTGCGTGTTGTTGAACGAGGCGTGCACGTGGGCGAACCCGTGATGCACCACCCGCTTTTCGCCACGCTTCTTGAAGGTCTTGCGCTTCTTCGCGCCTTCCTTCTTGTCGGGACCTGCGCCCGCTGACTCGGTCTTGGCCATGTGTCTTCCCTATACCGTCTTCTTCTTCGCGATCGCGCCCTTGCGCGGGCCCTTGCGCGTCCGCGCGTTCGTGCGCGTGCGCTGGCCGTGCATCGGCAGGTTGCGCCGGTGCCGCAGGCCGCGATAGCAGCCGATTTCCATCAGCCGCTTGATGTTGATGGAGATCTCCTTGCGGAGGTCGCCCTCGACGCCGCCCACCTCTTCGAGCACCCGGCTGATCTTCCGGACGTCATCCTCGGTGAGGTCCTTGACGCGCAGGTCGGGGCTTACGCCCGCCTGGGTCAGGACGTCATTCGAACGCTTCCGGCCGAGGCCGTAGATGTACGTGAGACCGATCTCGATCCGCTTGGTCCGCGGAAGATCGACGCCAGCAATGCGTGCCATCGCCTACCCCTGCCTCTGCTTGTGCTTTGCATTGGTGCAGATCACCCGCACGACCCCACGCCGGCGGACCACCTTGCACTTGGCGCAAATACGCTTCACCGATGCTCGTACTTTCATAGCCCTTGTCCCTGCAGTTTCCTCACGATCCGGCCACGCGTCAGATCGTGTCTGGTGAGTGCCACTTCCACCCGGTCACCCACCAGGATTCTCACGAAGTTCCTGCCGTCCCCCGGGGCCAGATGCGCCGTCACGCGCCGCTCGCCGTCCAGGTTCACCACATACAACGCGCTCGGGAGCTGCTCCTCGACCACGCCTTCGACGACCGCGCCGGCCGCCTCGCTCATCCCCTGAGCGCGCCGAGCAGTTCGTCCGCCCGGCTCCGGTCCTGGTCCGCCAGGGTCAGGATGTCGCATCCGTCCCGGCTCACCACCACCGTGTGCTCGAAGTGGGCTGACAGACTGCCGTCCCGCGTTACCGCCGTCCAGCCGTCCGAGAGCACCTTCACCGCCGCCTTGCCCGCGTTGACCATCGGCTCGATGGCCAGCACCATGCCTTCTGCCAGCCGCGGCCCCCGACCTCCGGGGCCGTAGTTGGCGATCTGGGGCTCCTCGTGCAGTTCGGTGCCGATGCCGTGGCCCACGAACTCGCGTACTACCGAGAACCCCTGGGCCTCGACGTGGGACTGGACCGCGGCGCCGATATCCGACACCCGCGCACCCGGCCGCACCACCCCGATCGCCCGGAACAGCGACTCTTCCGTGGCGCGGAGCAGGTCCCTGGCCTCGTCCGAGACCGTCCCGACGGGGACGGTCACGGCACTGTCGCCGAAAAACCCGTTGAGCTTCGCGCCCATGTCAATCGACACCACGTCGCCGTCGCGCAACGCGCGATCCGACGGAATGCCGTGCACTACCTGGTCGTTCACCGAGGAGCAGATCGTCGCCGGATACCCGTGGTACCCCTTGAACGCCGGCTCTGCCCCGGCTTCCCGCACCCGCTGCTCGGCCAGCCGATCAAGGTCGGCGGTCGTCACACCAGGCGCGGCCGTGCGCTTCAACTCCGCGAGGATCTGGCCCACCAGGCGATTGACTGCCCGGAGCTTCTCGATCTCCGCCTGGGACCGGCACACGATCACGCCAGCTGCCCCATCCCTTCCGACCTGGCCAGGTCCAGCGCCGCGTTCAGCGCCGCCGTCACCTGCCCCGCATCCTGCGCGCCGTCGACCTCCCGGTAGGTCGATCGCGCCCGGTAGTACTCAACCAGTGGTTTGGTCTGCCGGTCGTACACGTCGAGCCGGCTTCTCACCACCGCCTCGGTATCGTCCGTCCGCCGCACCAGCTCACCACCGCAATTCCCGCAGACCGCCGTGTCCCCAGGCCCCGCGTTCGTGCCGCAGGCCGTGCACACCCGGCGACCCAGTACCCGCCGCACCAGTTCCTCCGCCGGCACGCTGATGTTCACCACCACCAGCGGCGCCAGCCCGCACTCCGCGATCAGGGCGTCGAGCGCCTCGGCCTGGACCACCGTTCGCGGGAACCCGTCCAGCAGAAACCCCGCCACCGCATCCGGCTGCGCGATCCGCTCGCGGACGATCCCGATCACCGTCGCGTCGTCCACCAGCTGCCCCTGGTCCATCAGGGCCTTGGCCCTGAGCCCCAGCGGCGTCCCCTGCCGGATCGCCTCCCGGAGGATGTCCCCCGTGGCGATCTTCGGAAGACGCCTGTCGCGTGCCAGCAGGTCGCTCTGCGTCCCCTTGCCGGCGCCCGGCGGCCCCATGATGACGACGTTCAAGCCCATGCCTGACGCTCCCGGACTCGCCGGAAACCCTCTTGCTAGCCCCGCCGTCCCCGAATTCGCGTCTTCTTCATGAACCCGTCGTAGTGCCGCATGATGAGCTGCGACTCCACCTGCTGCACGGTGTCCATGGCCACGCCGACCACGATCAGCAGCGACGTGCCCCCGAAGAAGAAGCTCACACCCATGCCTTCGGTCACAAACCTCGGCAGCACGGCATCCAGCTGTTCCCCGATGAACGGAATCGGGGCCACCTTGAAGCCGGTAATCAGAAACTCGGGAATCAGCGCGACGACCACCAGATAGAGACCGCCCACCAGCGTCAGGCGCCCGAGAATCGTGTCGATGTACTCGGCCGTCCGCTTGCCCGGGCGAATACCCGGGATGAACCCGCCGTACTTCCGCATGTTCTCCGCCACGTCATCGGGGTTGAACACGATGGCCGTGTAGAAGTACGCGAAGAAGATGATGCCCACCAGATACAGGAGGTTGTAGAGCGGCATCCCGTACGCGAGCTGATCGACCACGCTCCGGAGCCAGCCATCCTGCACCATGCCGCCCAGCGTCGCCGGGAAGGCGAGGAGCGAGGACGCGAAGATCACCGGAATCACACCGCCCGTGTTCACCTTGAGCGGAATGTGCGTGCTCGAGCCGCCGTACTGCCGCCGGCCGACCACGCGCTTGGCGTATTGCACCGAGATCCGCCGGTGGCCGCGCTCCACGAAGATGATGGCGGCGATGACCGCGATCATCATGATCAGCAGGAACAGGATGCGCAGCAGGCTGATCTGCCCTGTCCGCATCTGGTCCAGCGTCGTCAGGATGGCGCGAGGCAGGCCGACTACGATCCCTGAATAGATCAGCAGGGACATGCCGTTGCCGATGCCGCGCTCCGTGATCTGCTCACCGAGCCACATGATGAAGCTCGTGCCGGTCGTCAGCGTCAACACGCACATCAGCCGGAAGCCCCAGCCGGGGTTGTAGACCAGCGGAAGACCCGCCACCTGCTGCTGGCGCTCGAGATAGATCGCGATGCCCAGCGCCTGCACGACGGCCAGCCCGATCGTCAGGTACCGGGTGTACTGCGTGATCTTCCGGCGGCCGAGCTCGCCCTCCTTCGACAGGCGCTCGAGATACGGCCAGACCACCGTCATCAGCTGCAGGATGATCGACGAGCTGATGTACGGCATCACCCCAAGGGCGAAGATCGTGACCTTCGACAGGTTCTGCCCGGAGAACATGTCGTAGAGGCCGAACATCGTGCTCTGCAGCTGACGCGCCATCTCGGCCAGCGCGGCCTGATTCACACCGGGGGTCGGGATGTGACTCCCGATCCGGTAGACGGCCAGCATCCCCAGACTGAAGAGGATGCGGTTGCGCAGGTCCTTGACGGCGAACAGATTCGTCAGCGGATTTTCCATGTGTCCCTTCGGCTGTTTCCCTACGCGCCGATGACTTCGGCTGCGCCGCCCGCGGCAGCCAGCTTCTCAGCGGCCTTGCCGCTGAACTTGTGCGCCTTCACCGTGAGCTTCTTGCTCACGTCTCCGCGCCCCAGCACCTTCACGAGCCCCTTGCCGTGGATCACGCCGCGCTCGCGCAGCAGTTCGGGCGTCACGACGGTGCCGGCGTCGAACCGCTCGGCCAGCATGTCCAGATTGACCACGGAGTATTCGACGCGGAACGGATTGTGGAACCCGCGCTTCGGAATACGCCGGTGGAGCGGCATCTGACCGCCTTCGAAGCCGCGCTTGCGACTGTAGCCGGAACGCGACTGCGCACCCTTGTGACCACGGCCGGCCTGCGTGCCCTGGCCCGTGCCATGACCGCGACCGACGCGCTTCTTCGAGTGCTTGCTGCCCTGAGCAGGCTTGAGATTGCTGAGATTCATCGTCGTCCTCGACGCCACTGCGTTACTCGGTCACCGTCACGAGGTGACGCACCTTGTGAATCATGCCGCGCGTGGCCGGCGTGTCGACCAGTTCGACACTGTGCCGGATACGCCGCAGGCCCATCCCCTGCACCGTGGCCTTCTGCGACTTGCTGCAGCAGATCGGACTCTTGATCAGCGTCACGGACACCTTCTTCGCGCCCGCGGACTTGCCCTGCGTCTTCTTCGACATGATGCCTACCCTCGCGCGCTGACGCGCTTACGGGAATCCACCAGGAGATCCGACAGTTCCTTGCCCCGCATCCGGGCCACGGTCTCCGGCTGCTGAAGGGCGAGCAGACCCGAGAAGGTCGCGCGCACGACGTTGTGCGGATTGGCCGACCCGAGCGACTTCGTCAGCACGTTCTGGATGCCGGCCGACTCCACGACGGCGCGCACCGCGCCACCGGCGATGAGACCCGTGCCGTCCGGCGCCGGCTTCAACAGCACCGCGCCTGCTCCGAACTTGCCGACCACCTGGTGCGGAATCGTCGTGCCCTTGAGCGGCACGCGGATCAGGTTCTTCTTGGCCGCCTCGATGCCCTTCTTGATGGCGGACGGCACTTCCTTGGCCTTGCCGACACCGAAGCCCACGATTCCGTGGCCATCGCCCACCACGACCAGTGCGCTGAAGCTCAGGTTCTTACCGCCCTTGACGACCTTCGTCACCCGGTTGATGGAGACGACGTTGTCCTTCATCTCCATCTGGGAGGAGTCGATCTTCTCGCGCGTGCGGTTCATCAGTGCCATGCCCTAGAACTCCAGACCTGCTTCACGGGCCGCGTCGGCCACTGCCTTGACGCGCCCGTGATAGAGAAACCCGTTGCGGTCGAACACCACTCGCTTCACGCCCTTGCCGAGCAGGCGTTCCGCGATGGTCTTGCCGATGAACTTCGCGCCGGCGACGTTGCCGCCCTTGGCGTCCTTGCCCATCGCGCCCTTCACGGCCGGCTCGACGGTCGAGGCGGCGGCGATCGTGCTGCCGGTGGAATCGTCGACCACCTGCGCGTAGATATGCGTCACGCTGCGGAACACGGTGAGGCGCGGACGCGCCTCCGTGCCCCGCACGCGGGCGCGGATCCGGTACTTGATTCGCTGACGTCGGTCGTCTCGTGTCTTGATACGCATGACTAGGCTCCGGTCTTCCCGACCTTCTTCTTCAGCACTTCACCCGTGTACCGCACGCCCTTCTGCTTGTACGGGTCGGGCTTGCGCAGCCGGCGCATGTTCGCGGCGACCTGTCCGACCAGCTGGCGGTCCACGCCGGTCACGACCAGGTGCGTCTGCTTGTCGACCGTCACGTCGATGCCGCTCGGGATGTCGAACAGGATCGGATGCGAGTAGCCGAGCGCGAAGTGGACCTGCTTGCCCTTCAGTTCCGCGCGGTAGCCGACGCCGACGATGTCCAGCTCCTTCTTGAAGCCGTCCGTCACGCCCGCCACGGCGTTGGCGACCAGGCTCCGGGCCAGGCCGTGGAACTTCTTCAGCGACGCGTCATCGCGCTCGAGCCGAGCGACGACCGTGCTGTCTTCCTGCGCGAAGACGATTCCCGGCGGGATCGGCTGGCGCAGCTTGCCCTTCGGGCCCTGCACCTCGACCGCGTCGCCCGCGATCTTGACCGTCACGCCCTTGGGCAGCGGAATGGGTTTCTTGCCAATACGAGACATATCAGTGTCCTACCAGGTTCTCTGGTGCTACCAGACGTTGCAGAGCACTTCGCCACCCACGCCCGCCTTCTTGGCGGCGCGGCCGGTCATCACGCCCTGCGACGTGGTGAGGATGCTGGTGCCGAGGCCGCCGAGCACGACCGGCACCTCTTCAACACCGAAGTAGACCCGGCGGCCCGGGCGGCTGATCCGCTCGATGCCGGTGATCACCTTCTCACCGCGGGGACCGTACTTGAGGAACAGCCGGATGATCGGACGGGGCTGGCCCGTCTTGCCGGCCGGCTCCTCCAGCACACGGAAGCCCTGGATGTAGCCCTCGTCCTGCAGGATGCGGGCAATCTCCGCCTTCAACTTCGACGCCGGCAGATCAACACGGGTGTGCTTCGCCGTGACGGCGTTGCGGATCCGCGCGAGCATGTCGGAAATGGGATCGGTCATTTACCAGCTCCTACCACGAACTCTTCGTAACGCCGGTGACGTCGCCTTCGAGCGCCGCCTTGCGGAAGCAGAGACGGCACATGGCGAACTTGCGCATATACGCCCGGGGACGGCCGCAGCACCGGCAGCGGTTGCGGAGCCGAATCTTGAACTTCGGCGTTTTGGCTTCTTTCGCGATCTTCGCAGTGGTGGCCATGGCTAATTCGTGCGGAACGGCATGCCCATGAGCTGGAGCAGCTTCCGCGCCTCCTCGTCGGTCTTCGCAGTGGTCACCACGGACACGTTCATGCCGCGGGGCTTGTCAACCTTCATGTAGTCGATCTCCGGGAACAGCAGCTGATCGCGCAGCCCCAGGGTGTAGTTGCCGCGGCCGTCGAACCCCTTCGGCGAGACGCCCCGGAAGTCGCGGACACGCGGGAGGCCGATGGAAATCAGCCGGTCGAGGAACTCGTACATCCGCTCCCCGCGCAGCGTGACCATCGTGCCGATGGGCATGCCGGCGCGCAGCTTGAACTGCGCGATGGACTTGGTCGAACGCTTGATCAGCGCCTTCTGGCCCGCGATCCGGCTGACTTCGTCCGCGCCGACGTCGGCGATCTTGGCGTTCGACGTGGCTTCGCCCAGACCCATGTTGATCACGATCTTCTCGATCCGGGGCACGGCCATCGGGTTCGCGTAGCCGAACTCCTTCTTGAGCGCCGGCACCACGTCGCCGGTGTAGCGATCCTTCATGCGGCTCATTTGTCGACGACTCCCTCGCACTTGCGGCAAATCCGAACCTTGCGCCCGTCGGTCAGCACCTTCTTGCCGAGCCGGGTCATCTTGTTGCACTCGGGGCAGACGAGCTGGACGTTGCTCGCGTGCATCGAGGCTTCGCGTTCCACGATCCCGCCCTTGATGTTCTTCTGCGGGTTCGGCTTCGTGTGCCGCTTGATGATGTTCACGCCTTCCACGATCAGGCGATTGCCCTCGGGCAGGATCCGCAGCACGCGACCGCGCTTGCCGCTGTCCTTGCCGACGGTCACCACGACCGTGTCGTTCTTGCGGATCGGCGTCGCCAGTGACGACATCAGAGCACCTCCGGTGCGAGCGAGATGATCTTCATGAACCGGCGCTCGCGCAGTTCGCGGGCCACCGGCCCGAACACGCGGGTGCCGACCGGCTCGCCCTGGTCGTTGATGATGACGGCCGCGTTCCGGTCGAACCGGATGTAGCTGCCGTCGCGCCGGCGGGTCTCTTTCGCCGTCCGGACGACCACGGCCTTCACGACCTGGCCCTTCTTGACGGTGCCGTCGGGCGCGGCTTCCTTGACGTTGGCCGTGATGATGTCTCCCAGGCCGGCGTACCGGCCCGTCGACCCGCCGATCGGATTGATCACGGAGATCTTCCGGGCGCCGGAGTTGTCGGCCACGTCGATGATGGAACGCATCTGGATCATGGTGTGCTCCTAGACCGTCTGCGCCTTCAGGACGACGCCGGTCACGACCCAGCGCTTGCGGCGGCTGAGCGGACGCGATTCGGCGATGGTGACCGTGTCACCCACTTTGGCAGCGTCGTTCTCGTTGTGCGCGAGGAAGGTCGACGTCCGCTTCTGGCTCTTGCCATACACGGGGTGACGCTCCTGGCGCTCGACGGCGACAACGACGGTCTTCATCATCTTGTCGCTGACGACCTTGCCGGTAACCTGTGACTTCGCGCTCATATGCTCACTTCGTCTTCTGCGTCAGGATCGTCTTGACGCGTGCCAGATCGCGGCGGAGGCCGCGGATCTTCACGGGCGCTTCGAGCTGGCCCATCGACTTCTGAATCCGCATCCGGAACAGCTGGTCGTCCAGCTCCCGTTCGCGCGCCTGGAGCTCGTCCTTGCTCAGATCGCGGATTTCGTTCACCTTCATGACGCCTTCTCCTGCGCGAATCTGGTGGCGAACTTCACCTTGATCGGCAGCTTCGCCGACGCCAGCTCCATCGCCCGGCGGGCGTCCGTCTCCGAGACGCCCTCCATCTCGAACATGATCCGGCCCGGACGGACGACGCAGACCCACGCTTCCGGCGCGCCCTTGCCCTTGCCCATTCGGGTTTCCTGCGGCTTCTTCGTGATCGGCTTGTCCGGGAACACGCGCACCCAGATCTTGCCGCCACGCTTGATGAAGCGCGTCATCGCCACGCGCGCCGCTTCAATCTGGCGCGCCGTGATCCACGCCGGCTCCATCGCCTTCAGGCCGAAATCGCCGAAGGACACGTCGGAACCGCGCCACGCCTTGCCCGCCATGCGGCCGCGCTGCTGCTTTCGAAATTTGACTTTCTTTGGCATCAACATGCGAGTTGACCCTGACCCTTCTCTTGTCCGCTCTCGACGGCCGCGCTACGCGCGCGCCGGACGGCGCGGTGCCCGATCCCGGTACTCTTCATCGCGGCCCACGCGCGGCACGAGCCGCTCACCCTTGTAGAGCCACACCTTGACGCCGATCTGTCCGTAGGTCGTGCTGGCTTCGGCAAAGCCGTAGTCGATGTCCGCGCGCAGCGTCTGCAGCGGCAGCTGCCCGTGCAGATACCACTCGGAGCGGGCGATTTCCGCGCCGTTCAGACGGCCCGACACCCGGACCTTGATCCCGCGCGCGCCGAAGCGGAGCGCGGATTCCACGGCCTTGCGCATCGCCCGGCGGAACGCCACGCGCTTCTCGAGCTGCACGGCGACCGATTCGGAGATGAGCTGGGCTTCGAGCTCCGGCTTCTGGATCTCCTGGATGTTGACGAAGACCTCGCGATTGGTGCGCTTCTGCACCTCCTGCTTGAGCTTGTCGACCTCCGTCCCCTTGCGGCCGATGATGATGCCCGGGCGCGAGGTGTAGATGTCGATCTTCAGCTTGTTGGCGGCGCGCTCCGTCTCGATCCGCGACACACCGGCATGCGAAAACCGCTTCTTCAGATCCTGCCGCAGCGCCAGGTCTTCATGGAGCAGCTTGGCGTAGTCGCGCTCGGAGAACCAGCGCGACCGCCAGGTCTTGTTGAAGCCGAGCCTGAACCCGTACGGGTGAACTTTCTGACCCACAGTGTCTCCTTACGCCTTCGCGGCGGTCTTCTTCGCGCCGCGGGTCTTCGTCTGCGTCACCGCTCCGCCACCAAGCGCCTTCACCGGACGCTCGGCCACCCGCACCGTGAGGTGCGCGGACCGCTTCACCACGCGGAACGCCCGGCCCATCGGGGCGGGGCGCACGCGCTTCATCGACTGACCCTGGTTGGCGAAGCACGCCGAGACGTAGAGCCGCTCGATGTCGCCGCCGAAACCTTCCTTCTGCTGCGCGTTCGCCACGGCCGACCGCAGGACCTTCGCGATGTCCCGCGCGATCGTCTTCCGCGTGAACTGGAGCGTCGCGAGCGCCTGATTCACGGCCTTGCCGCGAATCAGCTCAAGCACCAGGCCCGCCTTCTGGGCCGAGGTGCGCACGCCATTCGCAGTCGCTTCTGCTTCGATCATGGCTAGCCCTTCCCTCCGGCCGCCGGCGCCGGTGCTGCCGTGGCGGCCTTCTCAGTCTTGGTGGTGTGGCCCTTGAACGTCCGCGTCGGCGAGAACTCGCCGAGCTTGTGCCCGACCATGTTCTCGGTCACGTACACCGGGATGAACTTCTTCCCGTTGTGCACGGCCATCGTGTGCCCGACCATCTCGGGGACGACGGTCGACCGGCGCGACCAGGTCTTGATGACCTTCTTTTCGTTGGCCCGGTTCATCGCCTCAACCTTCTCGAGGAGCGGCGTGTCGACGAACGGACCCTTCTTGAGTGAGCGGCTCATGGCTTACTTGGATCTCCTCTGCACGATGAACCGGTCCGTATCCTTGCGCCGGCGCGTCTTGAAGCCCTTGGTCGGCTGGCCCCACGGCGTCACGGGGTGACGGCCGCCCGAGGTCTTGCCTTCACCACCGCCGAGCGGGTGGTCGACCGGGTTCATGGAGACGCCGCGGTTGTGCGGCCGGCGGCCCAGCCAGCGGCTGCGGCCCGCCTTGCCGAGCGAGACGTTCTCGTGCTCGATGTTGCCGACCTGGCCGATGGTGGCGACGCACTCGACGAGAATCTTCCGAATCTCGCCGGACGGCATCTTCACCGAGGCATAGCCGCCGTCGCGCGCGACGAGCTGCACGGACGAGCCGGCGCTGCGCGCGATCTGGCCGCCCTTGCCCGGCTTCAGCTCCACGTTGTGGATCTGCGTGCCCAGCGGGATGTTCGCGAGCGGCAGGCAGTTGCCCGGCAGGATGTCGACGTTCACGCCCGCCACAACCGTGTCGCCCACCTTCAGCCCGACGGGCTGGAGGATGTAGCGCTTCTCGCCATCCGCGTAGGTCAGCAGGGCGATCCGCGACGAACGGTTCGGGTCGTACTCGACCGTCGAGACCTTCGCCGGAATGTCGCGCTTGTCGCGCTTGAAGTCGATGACCCGGTAGAGCCGGCGGTGACCGCCGCCGCGCCACCAGGACGTCAGCTCGCCGCGGTTGTTGCGGCCGCCGGACCGGTGCAGGTTCTCCGTCAGCGGGCGGTACGGCTCACTGGTCGTGATCTCCTCGAAGGTCTGCACGGTTCTGAACCGTGAACCCGCCGAGGTCGGCTTGAATGAACGGATAGGCATCGTCGTCGTCCTGAACTGGCCGGGTTACGCGCCCTGCAGGAACTCGGGCAGCTTTTCGCCGTCCCGGAGCCTGACATAGGCCTTCTTCGAATCCGAACGGCGGCCGGCGAAACGGCCCTGCCGCTTCTCCTTGCCGTGGGTCAGCGCGGTCCGCACGCTTTCCACCTTCGATCCGAAGAGCTTCTCCACAGCCTTCTTGATGTCGATCTTGTTGGCGTTCCGGGCTACTTCGAAGACGAGCGTCCGGCCGTCCAGCTCGCGGAGGACCGTCGTCTTCTCGGTGATGAGGGGGCGCCGAATAACGCTTGAAAGTTTCACCATCGTCCTACCCGAGCACTTCCTGCAGCTTCTCGATCGCTGCCTTGGTCAGGACCACGCGTCGCGTGTTCATGACGTCGCGCGCGCTGACACGGTTGCTCGGCAGGATGCGGACACCCTCGATGTTGCGCACCGAGAGGGTCAGTTTGTCCTCGGGCTTCACGTCCACGAGCAGCGCCTTGCCGTCCACGCCCAGGCTCTTCAGGAGCGCGCTGGCCGCCTTCGTCTTGATCTCGCTCACCGCGAGCGCGTCAACCACGGTCACCGCGCCGTCCTTGAGCTTCTGCGTGAGCGCCGCCTTCAGCGCGCCCTTCTCCACCTTGCGGGGAAGCGCGTAGTCATAGCTGCGGGGCTGAGGTCCGAAGACCGTGCCGCCCTTGCGCCACAGCGGGTTCCGCGCCTCGCCGACCTGGGCCCGGCCGGTGCCCTTCTGCCGCCACGGCTTCTTGCCGGTGCCGCTGACGAGACCGCGGGTCTTCGTGGCATGGGTGCCCCGGCGTTCGGCAGCGTTGGCGTGGACGACCGACTCGTGAATCAAGTCCGTCTTCACGCGCCCGCCGAACACGTCGTCCCGCAGGTCGAGCGAGCCGACCTTCACGTTCTGCTGATTGACGACATCAACTGTCATGGCGCTACTTCTTGCCCTTCTTCTTCACCGGTTCCTGGGCGATCCGGATCGGCTTGGCCGCGATGGCCTTGCGAATCGTCAGATACCCGCCGGGGCCGCCCGGGACGGCGCCCTCAACCAGGAGGAGGTTGTTCTCGGCATCCACGCGGATGACCTTGAGATTGCGTACCGTCACGCGGTCCGCGCCCATGTGGCCGCCCATCCGCATGCCCTTGACGACACGCGAGGGGAACGACGAGGCACCGATCGAGCCCGGCGCGCGGTGGAACATCGAGCCGTGCGTCGCGCGGCCGCCGCGGAAGTGATGCCGCCGGACGACACCCTGGAAGCCCTTGCCGCGGCTCGTGCCGATGACGTCCACGCGGTCGCCGTCCGCGAACATGGAGACGCTGACCTGATCGCCGGCCTTCACCGGCTCACCGCCCGCCTTCACCTTCACTTCGAGCCGCACACGCGTCGGCGGCACGCCGGCCTTCTTGAAGTGGCCGACCGTCGCCTTGTTCGCCTTCACGGGCTTCTCGTCGACGAGCCCGATCTGCACCGCTTCGTAGCCGTCGGTCTCGACCGTCTTGGCCTGCACGACGACGCAGGGACCCGCCTTGAGCACCGTGGCCGGCAGCACCGTGCCATCCGCGGCGAACAGCTGCGTCATCCCGACTTTTCTACCGATGAGTCCTGTGACCATAAGTCAGCTCTGGCAATAACGCCGGGTGGCGTTATTTACCGTGCTCCTTGCCGAAGGCCTTGATCTCGACGTCCACACCCGCCGGCAGATCGAGCTTCATCAGCGCGTCCACCGTCTGCGGCGTCGGCTCGAAGATGTCGATCAGCCGCTTGTGCGTCCGCACCTCGAACTGCTCCCGCGACTTCTTGTCGACGTGCGGTGACCGCAGCACCGTCCACTTGTTGATCGACGTCGGAAGCGGAATCGGTCCCGCCAGGCGGGCACCCGTGCGGCGCGCGGTGTCCACGATCTCGCCGGTCGACTGGTCGAGGATGCGGGAATCGTACGCCTTCAGGCGGATGCGGATCTTGTCGCTGAACATGGCCATTGGTGTTTCCTGATTACCTGCTGCTCGACTACTCGATGATTTCGGTGATGGTGCCGGCGCCGACCGTGCGGCCGCCCTCGCGA
>CAYNUO010000043.1:0-6491 GCA_964400405.1 uncultured Bifidobacteriaceae bacterium
CTAGTAGGACTTGGCGAACCAGGCGTTGGCGGTCGCCGGTGCACCGCACTTGATGCAGGCGGCGCCCTGCGGCGTCTCGCTGCCGAACGGAATGTTGCGGATCGTGGCCTGGGTCTCCGCCTTGATCTCGGCCTCGCACGTCTCCGAGCCGCACCAGGGCGCGATGACGAAGCCGGGGCGTCCGTCCATCGTCGCCTTGAACTCGTCGTAGGAGGCGGCCGTCGTCGTGTGCTCCGTCCGGAACGCGACGGCGCGGTCGTAGAGCGCCTGCTGGATCGTCACAAGCAGCGCCTGCACGTGGGCGGTCAGCCCCTCCATCGGCACGAACGACTTCTCGCGCGTGTCGCGGCGCGCCAGCACCACCGTCGACTTCTCCAGATCCTTCGGGCCGATCTCGAGGCGCAGCGGCACGCCGCGCATCTCCCACTCGTTGAACTTCCAGCCGGGCGACTGCGAATCGCGGTCGTCGAGCATCACGCGCACGCCGGCCGCCACGAGGGCGTCGCGGATCTCCTGCGCCTTCGGCAGCACGGTTTCCTTCCAGTTGCCGCGGGGGATCGGCACCATGACGACCTGGTAGGGTGCGATGCGCGGCGGCAGGATCAGGCCGCCCTCGTCGCCGTGCGTCATGATCACACCGCCGATGAGGCGCGTGGAGACACCCCACGACGTCGTCCAGGCGTACTGCACGCTCTTGTCCCTCGCCTGGAACTTGATGTCGTAGCCCTTCGCGAAATTCTGACCGAGGTTGTGCGACGTGCCGGCCTGGAGCGCACGGCCGTCACGCATCAGCGCTTCGATCGAGTAGGTCCTGTCAGCTCCTGCGAACTTCTCGCTGTCCGTCTTGAGCCCGTCCATCACGGGCATCGCCAGCTCCGTCTCGGCGAAGTCCTTGTAGACCGCCAGCATGCGCAGCGTCTCTTCCTGCGCCTCCTCGGCCGTCTCGTGCGCGGTGTGCCCTTCCTGCCACAGGAACTCGGTCGTGCGCAGGAAGAGGCGCGTGACCTTCTCCCAGCGGACGACGTTGGCCCACTGGTTGATGAGGATCGGCAGGTCGCGCCAGCTCTGGATCCACTTCGCGTACATGGTGCCGATGATGGTTTCCGACGTCGGCCGGACGACGAGGCGCTCTTCGAGCTTCTCCTTGCCGCCGTGCGTGACCCACGCCACTTCCGGCGCGAAGCCCTCGACGTGCTCCGCCTCCTTCATGAAGAGGCTCTCGGGGATGAACATCGGGAAGTACGCGTTCACGTGACCGGTGGCCTTGAAGCGCTTGTCGAGCCCCTGCTGCATCAGCTCCCAGATCGCGTAGCCGTACGGCCGGATCACCATGCAGCCCTTCACCGGCGAGTAGTCGGCCAGCTCGGCCCGGCGAACGACGTCGATGTACCAGCGTCCGAAGTCCTGGGACTGGGGCGTGATGGCGGTGGGCAGGTCGGGGATCTCGTTCTCGGCCATGTGCGATGCGGTAGCGGTTGGGGTCAGCGTTCGACGGGGAGCCCCGCGGAGGGGCCGTTCGGTTACAGGGCGCGCGCGTCAGCCGCGTGCCGCAGCCAGTGTACGTCGTCTCGCCGTGGGGCGTCCGTCCGGAAGTGGGCCCCGCGCGACTCGTTGCGCCGGAGCGCGGCCCGGGCGATCAACCAGCCCACCGTGGCCAGGCTGGCGGCCTCGCGCTGGGTAGCCGAGGCGGTGTGCGCGTCCCACCGCTCGAGCGAAGCGGCCACCCATCCGCCCAGCTTCGTCACCGCGTCCTCGAGTCCGGCCCGATCCCGCACGAGTCCGACCTGCCGCCACATGAGATCCCTGACGGCCTGACGTGCGGGCAGCTCGGCCTGAACCGCACGGAGCGCCACCGGCTCGGCCGCGTCGGCCCAGACGGCGGGTCCACCGCCGGCCTTCATGGCGTGCGCCGCGCGTTCACCGAACACGAGCCCTTCGAGCAACGAGTTGCTCGCAAGACGGTTCGCGCCGTGGACGCCGGTACAGGCCACCTCGCCGGCCGCGAAGAGGCCGGGCAGCGACGTGCGGCCGTCGAGGTCCGTCGCCACGCCGCCCATGAGGTAATGCGCGGCCGGGCTCACCGGAATCGGATCCGACGCGAGGTCGAGCCCGGCCTGCTCGCACACCTGCGCGATCGTCGGGAAGCGCTCCTTCACGAACGCGGCGTCGAGATGCGTCAGCGATAGATAGACAGGCGCGTTCGTCCGGAGCGACTCCTGCACCATCGCGCGGGCGACGAGGTCGCGCGACGCGAGGTCACCGGCCGATTCATAGCGCGGCATGAACGCTTCGCCGTCGCGATTGATGAGCCGCGCGCCCTCACCGCGCAGCGCCTCCGTGAGCAGGAACCGCGGTGCGCCCTCAGCCGCGAGCACCGTCGGATGGAACTGCACGAACTCCATGTCGGCTACGCGCGCGCCGGCCAGGAACGCCATCGCGATCCCGTCCCCGGTCGCGATCGCCGGGTTCGTGGTCTCACGAAACACCTGACCCGCGCCACCCGTGGCAAGCAGCGTCGTGGCCGCCTCGGCCAGGTGGATCCGCCCGTCCCGGTCGGCGTACATCGCGCCGCGGCACACCCCGGCGACGACCAGCAGCGACGACGCGCGCGCGTCGTCGAGCACGCGGATGCGCGAGTCCTGCGCCACCCGCTCCCAGAGGACGCGGGCGATCTCGCGCCCCGTCGCGTCGCCCTCGTGGAGCACGCGGCGTACGGAGTGCGCGCCCTCGCGGGCCAGTTCCAGCTCGCCGGACTCGCTGCGGTCGAACGCGGCGCCCCACTCGACCAGCTCGCGGACACCGCGGACGCCGTCCTCCACGAGCACGCGGACCGCCGCGGGATCGCAGAGGCCGTCGCCCGCCGCGAGCGTGTCCGTCAGGTGCAGTTCCGTGGAGTCGTCGGCCCCGAGCGCCGCGGCGATGCCGCCCTGGGCGTATCCGGTATTGCTCTCGGTCGGTTCGGCCTTCGTAAGGATGGTGACGGTGCCGGCCCCGGCCAGGGCCAGTGCCGCGCGCAGCCCGGCAACACCGCTGCCGATGATCAGGAAGTCCCCGTGCGCGCTCACCGTTTGTTATCGTAGCGTAGTCACACCGTCACGACTGTCCCGAGAGGCCGCGTTGCCCGCATCCCAGACACCCGAACGTATCGAGGTCCGCGCCAGCTCGCGTCCCTCCACCATCCTCGTCGGCACCGGCGCCCTGGACACGCTCGGCACGTGGCTCGACGAAGCCGGCGTCGGCCGGCGCCGCTTCATCGTCTCGAACCCGAAAGTCTGGGGACTGCACGGCGCCCGTATCCAGAAGGCGCTCGGTGACGCGCCGGTCGTGCTGGTGCCGGACGGCGAGCGCTACAAGACCGTCCGCACCACCGAGAAGATCTACGACGCGCTCATCACCGGCGGCGCGGATCGCGGCAGCGCGCTCGTGGCCGTCGGCGGCGGTGTCGTCGGCGATATGGCCGGCTTCGCGGCGGCGTCGTTCCTGCGCGGCATCACGCTCGCGCACGTGCCGACGACGCTGCTCGCGCAGGTGGACAGCTCCATCGGCGGCAAGGTCGGCGTGAACCACGCGCTCGGCAAGAACCTGATCGGCGCGTTCCATCAGCCGGCGGTCGTCGTGATCGACCCGGGCGTCCTCGCCACCCTCCCCCGCCGCGAGTTCCGGTCAGGCCTGTACGAGGTCGTCAAATACGGCATGATCGCGAGCCGTCCGCTCTTCGACCAGCTGACGAAGAAGACGCGGGCCATCTTCAGACACGACCCCGACGTGCTGCTGCCGATCATCGCGGAGTCCGCGCGCATCAAGGCGGACGTCGTCAGCGCCGACGAGCGCGAGTCAGGCCTGCGCCGCATCCTCAACTTCGGCCACACCGTCGGCCACGCGCTCGAGGCGGAAACGCACTACCGCCGCTTCCGGCACGGCGAGGCGATTGCGTGGGGCATGCTGCTGGCCGCCGACCTCGGCGTGGCGCGCGGCACGCTGCCGGCCGCGGATCGCGACGCGCTGGCCGCGCTGATCAAGAAGCTCGGGTCGCTGCCACCGGTGGCGGACCTCCCGATTCGCGGCATCCTCGACGCGGTGAAGCGGGACAAGAAGGTCGTCAACAGCCGGTTGCACTTCGTGCTGTGCACGTCGATCGGGACGACGGATGTCGTCGACGACGTGACGGAAGATGAACTCACGGCGGCGCTCGTCCGGCTGGGCCTCAGCGCGGACTAAGCACGGGGCACGTCACGTTCGCGGCACGCGAGCCGTGCGTGGCGCGTTGTCGCCAGCTGCAGGCGACTTGGCTTGTACAGAAGCCTCGGTGCTTGTCAGACGCGCCCACGGAGCCAGCAGTGGCGACGAGACGCCGCGTACGGCTCGCTCACCCGCGCCAGAGACTCGGTCAGCGCAGCCAGCCTGGCGGCACACTGAGCCGGCGAGCCTGCTCTTCCAGGTCGCCCACGGCCTGCTGCGCCGCCTTCAGATCGAGCTTCACGCGCTCCAGCTCGGCGATCGCCCGGTTCCGATCCTGTTCGATGACCGCGCGCTGTGCGGGGTCGTCGCGATTGACGAAGTCCAGCAGCGCCGCGTTGATGCGCGACTGCAGCGCGTCGCCGAGCACCTGTTGCCGGACCACGTTGCCGCGCAGTTCAACCATGCGCGCCCGCCAGCCGGCCTCGGTCGTCGGCATCGAGGATGCCGCGGGACCAGCCGCGGTGGCCGGAGACGAGGCGGCCGTCGCGCCGCCGCCCGAGACCGCACCGGGCGCGCCCGTCGTCGATGTCACGGCCCCCTGGGCCAGCGTACCCAGGCTGCCCGCGACGAGGCTCGCGGGGGGCTGTGAGGGGAGAGGCTCGGGTTTGAGGCTCTCGTTCGTATAGACCTTGCCTGCCTTGCCGACCGACTTCCGGCGCTCCTGCTCCGTGCGCGCCACCTCGCCAAGCGTCTGTGCTGAGGCCAGACCGGCCGCGGCCGAGCCGGCCGTCGTCGCCACGAGCAGACCGATCATCCAGGGCGTGATCCTCATGGGTGGATCCTACCTCCTCACCAGGCCTGGTCCCGGTGCCAGCCCAGCACCCGCCAGATCGGGAATCCGGCCGCCGCCAGTCCACCGCCGGCGGTGATCACGGCGCCATTCGCGATCGTGTTGATCTGCGCGAGCGACGCCCCGTGGCCGCGCCCGGCGGCCAGCACGTTGCCCCGGATGTGCGCGGGCCCCACGATCGCCACCTGTTCTCCGGCAGCAATCAGGCCTTCCTCTCCGTCAGCGTCGAGCGCACCTTCGATGCGCACGTCACGGCCCGCCACGATCAGCAGCCCGCCCGCGGCAGGGCGCATGGCGAATGCGCCACGGACGGCCACCGACCCCGTGGCCACGAGCGACAGCCTGACCGGCTCCACCGGCGGCGCCGTGACGTCGAGCACGGCGTCCCCCTCCACGAAGACCGTCGCGGGCGCGGACGGCGCCGCCGTGAGCGTCCACGTGCCGGCCACAAAGGCCCACGTCGCGCTCGACGCCGTTCCGCCGCCGTCGGCCCGCAGCACGAGGTCGGCACGCGCGCGCAGGTCCTCCGGCCGGACCTCGGGGAACGGGACACGCCTGACCCACCCGCTCACCCGGGCCGCCGTGACCGGCCGTACGGCCGCATCGAGCCGCCCTGTCGCTTCCACGGGGCCGGCCGCGACGAGCGGCCCGTCGATCTCGAGGTCGCCGGCCACGTGAACGCTCCCGTCGATGCCGGCCAGCGCGGCGGCGCCGATACGCGTCCGCCCCGCGAGCAGCGCTGCTGGCAGCGGGACGAGCCCGAGCACCGCTTCGACCGTGGCCGACGCGCCCTGCGCACGGCCGGCGACGGCGCGGATCACCACGCGGCCGTTCGCGTCGTGCGCTGGATGGCCGTCCTCGCCGATGGCGGCGACATCCGCCGGACCGAGCGCGCGCTCAGGTGCGTCGTCATCCACCACCGCCACGGTGTAGGCCGCACCGCCGAACGGCTGCCAGCCGGATGGAAACCCCTCCGCCTGCGCGGCGCGCCACAGGCGCCCCTGCTCCAGCAGGTCCGGCAGCGCGAGCGCCGGGGACGCGAGCCCTTCCGACTGCCAGCGCGGAAGGACGGCGAGCACGGCGGCAAGCGCGTGCTCGGCGCCGGCGTCGGCCGCGGCCCGGGTCTGCACCGTCGCAGCGTGATTGCCGGCCACGAGGACGACGGTCGACGCGCCGAGCGACAGCCCGGCGGCGAGCGCGGCTACCAGAGCCATCAGCGTGGCCACGACGATCAGCGCCGACCCGCGCTCCCGATCCGCGGGAGCGCCGGTGCCGGCGGCGCGCGGGCGTTCGGCCGTCATCGCTCGCGGAGCCGCGCCAGGCCGGCGTAGACGCGCGGCCGGGGGTCGAGCGCGCCGTCCGCCCGCACCGTCAGTTCGACGAGCACGGAGGACACATCCACGGCGCGATCCACGGCGCGCCCCTCGGCATCGCGGTACTCGAACCGCAGACCCAGCACGCG
>CAYNUO010000043.1:6591-20109 GCA_964400405.1 uncultured Bifidobacteriaceae bacterium
GGCGTGCCGTACGGGAAGCTGCCGGCCTCCTCCACGGTCCGGACGATCCAGTCGAGCGTGAACCGGGCGTCCATGCGTGCCGCCTGCTCGCTGTCGGCGGCAGTCGCGACGCGCTGCAGGCCCGAGGCCAGCAGGCCCGCCGCGCCCGTCACGGTCAGCACGACCGCCGTCGCGACGAGGAGCTCGGCCACCGAGTAGCCGGCTGCTCCGGTGCGGCGCGTCATGGCCCCGGCTCCACGGATAACAGCGTTTCGACATCCATCGTGCGACTGCCGCGGCGGATCCGCGCATTGATCACGCGCACGACGACATGCTGTGTGCCACGCACCGGTCCCGGCGATACGGTCCAGCGCCGGGTAACGCCGGCGGCCGTGGTGCCGGGATCCCCGGCATCCGAATAGCCAGGGATGTCGGCCTCGAGGCTGCCACCTGGCGTCAGCGCACCGCGCCGCGCGGCCAGCCGGCGCAGGCCGTGCTCGGCAGCGTCAGCGCTCCTGACGGCCTCTCCGGCATCCGCGTACATGCCCACTGCAAGCGCCGCCAGCTGTACGACGGCGACCACGGCGCCGGAGAAGAACGCCGCCGCGACGAGCGCCTCCACGAGCGAGCTGCCCCGCTCACCAGCGACGTCAGCCATGGCGCACCACTCGCATGCCCGCGGTGGTGCAACCGCGGTGCCGGATGTTCGGGAAGGTGGAGAGCCGGGCGTTCTCGCAGCGCTGCGGGTGGAACCGCCGGCGTGGGCGGCGCTGCGATCCGTCAGCTCACGCGCATTCCGCGTACCCGCGGAGTGCGTCGATCAGGATTTCTTCCACGTGAAGGCCGTCAGCATGTGATTGCCGGCCGTCATGAACTTGTTCTGGAGGGACACGTCGTAGTGGATCTTCGCGCCGCCCACGTCGGTGACGGTCTTGCCGATCACCGACCCGTAGAAATCCGCATTGCCCGAGAAGGTGATCGCGGCGTTCGGCGCGTACACGACGGCGGCGGTGTTGGCGCCGCCGTTGAGCTTCACGTTGCCCGTCCCGCCATACACCACCTGGAACGTGGACGGATCGAATCCGGGATTGCTGACAGACCCGCCGGTAAAGTCCACGGCCGTCACCACACTCTGCCCGGCCACCTTGAGAATGACCGGGCCGGAGTCGATGACGAGCGTCGAGCCACCGGCCAGCGTCAGGCTGTTGAACACGTAAGTGCCGGCTGACAGATGCAGCGCCGCGCCGGCCAGCATCTTGATGTCGCCGTACGGACCGCCGGCCGGCAGCAGCGTCGTGTCGGTGTTGTAGTTCGTGCTGGTGGTAGGTGGCAGCGGGCTCGGCGCAGTCGGCGTCGGCAGGCTGACAGCCTGCGGCAGATGCACCACGTCGCCGGTGACCGTCGCACCGCCATTCGAGGTCAGGGCCGTGACGTTGCCGGCGCTGCAGTTGCCGACGCCGACGCGCGGCGTGAAGAGGTCGCCATTGATCGTCGCGCCGCCGCTCTCGGTCATGTTCCCGTTGGTGCCCACGTCGCCGCCGCTTCCGAAGACAGGCGCCCCGGCGACGAGCGCCGCGGAGTTGTACGCGTCTGTCGTCGCGCCCCCGGCGAACTTGAGCGCGCCGCAGCCGGCGTTGGTGGCGAAGGCGGCGTAGGTCTGCGCGGGCATCGTCTGCCGCTCGAGCAGCGACTCGACCTCGACCTGGGCCGTCCGGCCCGTGGAGACGATCGTGCCTGTCGCCGCGATGCGCCACACCTGCAGCGTGAACACCGCGCCGCCGTAGGTGCTCACCTGCTTCATCGAGACCAGCGTGGCCCACGGCGCGTAGGTCACCGTCGTGCGGCCCGCCGTCAGCGTGCCCGTGGTCGCATCCTCGAACGCCTGCTGGACGGCCGCCACCGGATAGTTCGATGTGACGTCCGGGTTGGCCGAGAGAACCACCGGGTCGCCGTTGTAGGTGACCGGCGACACCGTCGTGTCGTAGTTCACGAGTGAATCGGTGACGTCTCCGGGCGCCGTGTAGCTGTTGATCAGGTAGTTGGCCGCGCGCTGGATGCCGGACTCGGCGCCGTAGCGGGCCTGCGACATCAGCTCGTAGTTCAGGCTCGCGTAGGTTTCCGTCTGCGCGAGCATCGTCAGCGAGGCCGCCATGACGGACCCGACGAGCACGAGGAACAGCGTCAGGATCAGCGCGATGCCGGCTTCAGGATTCCGGGACTCGACGGGTCGGACCGTCATGGCAGCAGCACTCCGATGGAGGCCGGCGTGCTCTGCACGCGGTTCGTGACGCCCGCACTGGCGAGCTGCCAGACGTTGAAGATGTTCCGCGGCGCGACGTTGAGGAGCGCCTTCGTCTGCAACTCGTACTGCTTCGTGATGGGATCCTGCTTCTGCGTCTGCACGGTCAGCGTGATCGCCACGTCCGTCACGTACGTGTTCGCCCCGACCACCTGCTCCTGGTATGTGAAGCACGGCGTGCCGCCGGGGTTCTCGCGCAGGTTGTCGAGGAGGATCAGATCCGGCGTCAACGCGGGTTTGCTCGCGGCGTCAAACGGCATGCTGTTGCGGTACAGGTTCCCGTTCTCCGTGTCGCAGGTGTACTCGACGTAGACCATCGTGTCGTCGCCGTTGACGTCACCGAACAGTTTCAGCACGTCGGCCGTCGAGCCGTTGGCGGCCGTCGTCGGCACGACGCCGCCGGCAAAGCCGCCCCGGACGACGACGGGTTCGCCGTCCGCGTGCGCCCAGATGAACGTGGCGCTGATCGTCGCGCCGCCCTCATCGAGCGCCGTGACGGTCACGGTTTCCTCGGTTGCGCCGGCGCCGACCGTGAGCTGCTCGCCGACGAACATGCCGTCGACGCTGGTCACCGCAACGGTCGCCGCCCCTGGGACCACGCTGCCGTCGAGCGTGACGGGGGCCGGCAGGGCAACGCGGCCGGCCTGCCCGACTTCCTGCTGCAGCAGCTCCGTGGCGCTGCGGACGCCGCTGTGCATCTGCGCCCGGTTCCAGAGCGTCAGCTCGGCGTTCGTCATCTGCAGCAGCGCGGCCGTCACCGTGCCCGACAGCACGAGCAGCACGAGCGTCGACACGATGAGCTCGATGAGCGTGAAACCTGCATCGCCGGTGTGGGAGGCGTGGCGTGTCATGGCTAGAACGGCGAGGACTTCAGGGCGACCACGGTCGAACGCGGCAGCAGGCCTTTGCCGAACGAACTGGACGTCTCGACCGTCACGGACACTTCCTTGAGCGTCCCGGACACCGCGGTCACGCCCCACACGCGACGATAGAACCATCCATCCGGCGCCGTGGTCCCGACGCACGGACAGAGCAACGTGCCGCTCTGATCCAGGTAGTCCACGTAGCCGGCCGCGGGGGCGGAGGGGTCCGAGCTGCCGCCCGCTGCGAGTCCGGTGCCGCCTTCATTCGCGGACGGGAACTGCGTCGTGTCGCTCTGCTCGTCGCCGAAGGCGAGCGACAGGAGCTGCTCCATCTTGTCCTGCGCGTACTCGGTGGTCCGTGTCGACAGATGGCCGCGGTTCTCCGTCGTCGCCAGCGCGTAGGCACCGACCGAGAGCAGGCCGGCCAGCATCACCATCAGCATCAGCGACGCGACGAGCGTCTCGACGAGGCCGAAGCCGGATTCGTGTGCGGTGTCTCTCCTCATTGCCGCACCCAGACCGGCGTGGCCGACGACTGTGCCCGCCAGAGGCGTGTCAGTCCTGACGCCGCGATGGTGACGCCGAAGATCGCGGCGCCGTCGGTGACATAGAGCCCGCCGGCGCCCGTCGGCACGCCCGCGGTGTCCACGGGCACGCCGCGCGAGTTGAACAGTACGCAGGCCGTGCCGTCGATGGCGTCGCCATCGTCGTTGCGGCACGCGGGCGACAGGGCGATGCCGGCCTGGGTGTTGGGTGGCGGCGTCGGCAGCCCCGCAAACCCGAACGTATTGCCCACTGACAGGCCGCCGTAGTTGCCCTCGGGCACCCATCCCGGCGTTCCGGTCTTCCGCCACGTCTCGACGTGATAGCGGCCGGTCGAAAGATCCACGTACAACCGGCCCGTCGTGAAGGCCGCGGCGGCCCGCGTCTTCGCGACGGCCACGACGTTCGACACGCCGCGCGCATCGCCGCTCAGCTTGTAATGGCCGAGCATCATGCCCATCGACGGAATCGACATCGCCGCCAGGAGCCCCATGAGGGCAAGCACCACCAGCATCTCGATGGCGGTGTAGCCGGCGTCTGACAGGCCACTCGTTCGCACAAGGTGCATGGTGGCAAGCCGCGGACCATTCGTCCAGCCACAACCGCGCTTGCCGGATCTCCCGAGGGCCGAAGGGGTTACGCCCCTCCACGGCGGGCGGCCCCACGGTCGTCGCCTGCCGGCGCCGCAGTGGGGCCTGCTCGAAGTGTAAGCAGCCGGACGGATCCGTAAGACGCCGGCGCGTAACGAGCGCCCCGTCCTGGCCTAGACTCTGGGCGAGCGGTGCGGGATCTGAGGCCATCCAGCCTCGGGGTGCCAGGCTCGCGGCCGGACGGCCGGAGGAGTTGGGTATGCGGAAGCGTGCGGTCTGCGGAGTCATGGCGGCCGTGGTGGTCGCGACCGGGCTGGGCCTGTCGCTCGCCAGGGTTGCGGCGCAGGCGGGCGGGGCCGTGCCGATCGATACCGACGACATCGGTGGCGTCGTGACCGGCAGCAAGGGGCCTGAAGCCGGCGTCTGGGTGATCGCGCAGACGGGCGACCTTCCCACCAAGTTCATCCGCATCGTCGTGACCGACGATCGGGGCCGCTACGTGATCCCGGACCTGCCCGCAGCGAACTACGACGTGTGGGTGCGCGGGTATGGGCTCGTCGATTCCCCGAAGGTGAGGGCAACGCGCGGCAAACTGTTGAACCTCACGGCCGTCGTCGCCCCGACGCCGAAAGCCGCCGCGGACTACTACCCGGCCAACTACTGGTACTCGCTGCTGCAACCGCCACCGGCCACGGAGTTTCCCGGCACCGGGCGTGCGGGGAACGGGTATCCGGAAGCGATCAAGACGCAGGCCCAGTGGATCGCCCAGGCCAAGATGAACCTCGGCTGCACCCAGTGCCATCAGATGGGCACCAAGGTGACGCGCGAGATGTCAGCCGGCTTCCGCGCGCAGTTCAAGAATACGGTCGAAGCGTGGGATCACCGGATTCAGATGGGCATCAGCGGCGCGTACATGAGCAGCTCGCTCGGACCGATCGGCCGCAAGTCACTCGAGGTCTTCGCGAACTGGTCCGACCGCATCGCTGCCGGGGAACTGCCGCCGGTGCCGCCGCGACCGGCCGGTCTCGAGCGCAACCTCGTCGTGACCCAGTGGGAGTGGGCGACGAGCAAGACGTTCGTGCATGACGAGATCGCCACCGACCGGCGCAATCCCACGATCAACGCCTACGGCCCCGTGCTTGGCGTGGAGGAGCTGAGCGGTGACTGGATCTCGCTGCTGGATCCGGTCAAGCACCGCTCGTGGCGCCTGCCGCTGACGGTCCCCAATCAGGAGTCGCTGCCGTACGCGTGGGCGCAGGACATGCCACAGCCCTCGCCGTACTGGGGTGAGGAGATCATCTGGAAGGGCAAGCTCGCGCCGCACAACCCGATGGGCGACCACAAGGGGCGCCTGTGGGTCACGGCACGGCACGGCTGTCACGTCTACGACCCGAAGACCGACCGCACCACGCACGTCCCCGAATGCAAGCTTGGCGGCCACCTGCAGATCTCGGAGGACGACGTGTTCTGGGCCGGCGGGAGTTACTTCGACGTGCGCAAGTACGACGCCGGCGACGCCAAGGGCGCCGCGGGTCGCGTGGATCCGGTGGTGGACTTCAACGGCAACGGCAAGGCGGACTTTCCGGGCACGCCCTCCAACCAGGCGCCCGAGGCCGGCAAGGACTGGGCGGTGCAGGCCGGCGGCTACAGCACGATCGTGAACCCGACCGATGGCACCGTCTGGTACTCGAGGCTGGGCACGCCCGGTTCGATCACCCGGCTCGATCCGAAGACGAAGCTGCTCGAGATCTACGAGCCGCCGTTCAACAACCCGAAGTCGAAGGTCTCCGCCTATCTGCCGCACGGCATCGACGTCGATCGGTCGAACGGCGTGATCTGGGTCGGCATGAACAGCGGCCACTACGCGGCCTTCGACCGCCGCAAGTGCGCCGGCCCGCTCAATGGGCCCGGCGCGACGGGTCAACACTGCCCTGAAGGGTGGACGCTGCACCAGGCGCCCGGGCCGCAGTTCAAGACGGTCGAGTGGCCCGGAAGCGCCGACTCCTACTATCTGAACTGGGTGGACTGGCACAACACGGGAGGGTTCGGCAACAACGTTCCGATGCTGGTCGGCTCAGGGTCGGACTCGCTCATGGCGCTCGTGAACGGCAAGTGGGTAGTGCTGCGGGTGCCGTATCCGCTCGGCTTCATGGCGCGAGGCATGGACGGCCGCATCGACGACCCGAAGGCGGGCTGGAAGGGCCGCGGCCTGTGGGCGACGCACTCCGAGCAGCCGACGTGGCACCAGGAAGGCGGCAAGAGCGAGCGCCCGAAGGTCGCGCAGTTCCAGCTGCGGCCGAACCCGCTCGCGAAGTAGCACGCGCGGGAGATCCTGGTGAGCGCGGACGCCTGTGCGTCCGCGCTCCTCTTCCGTTACGGCTCGAGCGGGCGGATCCGCAGCGCAACGTCAGCGATACAGACCCACATACCAGCGCACCAGCCCATCCCCGACGACCGCCGCGACGAGCGCCCCGAACGCGAGAAACGTTCCGAACGGCAGCGCCGACTGCATCCCGCCGCGGCGCGAGACGATGAGCGCCACGCCGGCGGCCGAGCCCGCCAGCGACGCGGCAAACAGCGTGAGCAGCGTCAGCTCCCAGCCGAGGAAGGCGCCGATCATCGCCAGCATCTTCACGTCGCCGAAGCCAAGGCCCTCCCGGCCACGCAGACGGAAGTAGCCCTCGGAGATCGCCCAGAGCAGGCCGCCGCCGAGCACCGCCCCCGTGAAGGCGCTGACCGGTCCCGGCGGCAGCACGGCGCTCGCCCCGAGCCCGATCGCGATGCCGGACAGCGTGATGCGGTCGGGCAGGATGCGGTGCCGCAGGTCGATGACGAACAGCACGATCAACATCGAGGCAAAGGCCAGCCGCACGAACAGCAGCGGCTGGACGCCGTAGACCAGATAGCCGCCGGCGAAGATGACGCCCGTCGCCAGTTCGACCGCGGGGTACGTGACGCTGATCGACGCGCGGCACGTCCGGCAGCGACCGCCGAGCACGAGCCAGCTGACGACCGGCACGTTCTCGTACCACGCGAGCGTGCGCGCGCAGGCGCCGCACCGGGAGGCCGGCCACACGACCGACTCCTTTCGGGGCAGCCGGTAGATGCAGACGTTCAGAAAGCTGCCGATGACGAGACCCAGCACGCCGGCGAGCGCGAGCGGTATCACCGCCGACTCCCAAGTACGGGCAGCGGGTTGAGGGTCGAGTCCCTCCGCAGGCCGACGCGGCCGTCCGCGCCCAGCTGATACGGCACGCCCGTCGGGTCGAGCGGGATGCCGCGCAGCACGCCGGCGGCCACCACTTCGTGCCAGCCCGACGGCGCGTGGCCAAGGCGGAGCGACGCCTGGTCGACAGCGGTATTCAGGCGGTCGAGCTGGTCCATCGCATCGAGCTGCGCGAGGCGCTGGTCGGCCGTCCTGATGAGCCAGTCCAGCTCCGACGAGCTCCGCACCTGCTGCCACAGCAGGCGCGAGGAGCGGCGGTCACCGCCCTGGGCCAGCGTCACGGCCGCGAGCGGCTCGAGCCAGTTCGGCCCGCCGAGCCGGGCGGCCTCCCGGAATCTCCGCGCGGCTTCCTGGAAGTTTCCGCGCCACCAGTACTCGACGAACCCGATGTCGTACATGTATTCCCACTTGCCCGGCTGCTCGCGCAGTCCCTTCTCCAGCAGCGCGATCGCCTGGTCGGGCCGGCCCGGCCCGTCGGGAAACGGCTCGGCGAGGAAGATCGCGCCGAAGCGGTAGGCTGCGTTGAAGCGCGGGTCGAGCGAGGTCGTGAGGTCCAGGAACGGCTGCAGCAGGTCGAACTGCTTCGCGGGGTCCCTGGAGAGCTTGGTGCGGCCGTAGTGCTGGAGCGTCCGCAGCCAGTAGATGTCCGCGACGATCGGCCGGTACGACAGCGACGCCCGCCCGATGAGCGCCGCCGAGCGGATCAGCACCGGCGCGCTGCGCACCTCCGGCACCTGGCCGAAGCGCTCGCGTGCCGCCTGCAGCGTGACCACGGACGCCGCCGACACGAGCAGGACCACCGCGAGCCGCACGCGGATCACTGCAGGTCTCTCCTGCGGAACACCAGGATGGCCGCCACGAGCAGAAACACGACGTACGCGGCGCCGTAGGCGACGGCCAGCCCCGCGGCCGCCGGCGGCACGGCCAGCCCGTGCACCACCTGCGACCGCACATCGAAGGCCGAGAGGTCCGGCAGCAGGTAATAGAGCACCCGCGCGAGCCAGACGGCCGCCGGATTGTCGACGACGGTCTCGAAGTGCCGCAGGTCGTCGTTGAAGTGCCCGACGATCCACAACCCGAGCGTCAGCACGGCCGACAGAAACGGCGACGAGAACGTCGAGAAGAACAGCGCCACGGCCGTGACGACCAGCAGCTCCACCACGATGAGTCCGATCGCGGTCATCAGCGCGGGGTCCATCGCCGGCGCCGGCCAGGATCGGCGGAGGATCTCGTCGGCCGACCAGTCCATGTAGGCCAGCACCGCGTAGAACGCGAGGGTCATGCCGGCAACGTTGACGGCGAGCGTCAGCGCGAGCCCGGCGTACTTGCCGAGCAGGAACTGCTCGCGCGTCACGGGCTTCGAGAGCACGTTGTAGATGCTCCGCCGCTCGACTTCCTTCCAGACCAGGCTGATGCCGATGAAGATGGCCATGAACAGGCCGAGCGTCGAGATGGCGGCCAGGCCCAGGTCCTTCACCATCTTGATGTCCTGCCCCGCCGTCAGCTGTCCCAGCAGGTAGGTTGCCGCCATCAGGATGGCCGCGAAGAGCACGAGCCCGTAGAGCACGCGCTCGCGCACCGATTCCTTGAACACGCCGACGGCCAGCCAGCCGATGAGCCGCATGCCTACGCCCGCTCCCGCGCGCCCGGCGCCATCACCGACTGGACGAAGACATCCTCGAGCGTGTCGCGCATCGGATTCAGCGACACGAGCGACGCCCCCTTCGCGACGAACTCCTGCAGGAGCCGTTCGGGCGGCACGTCGAGCGGCACATCCACCGCGAAGCGGTCCGGCCCGATCAGCGTGACCTTCGCCCCTGGCGCCAGCTGGTCCACGACCTCGCGCGAGACCCGCGAGACGACCAGTTCCCATCCGCGTACGTGAAACGCAAGCAGGTCGGACACACGTCCGTCGGCCACGAGCTTCCCCTTCGCCAGCACCGCCACGCGGTTGCAGAGCGCCTCCGCGTCGGCCAGCACGTGGGAACTGAAGAAGACCGTGCAGCCGCGGTCGCGCAGCCGCATGATCAGCGCGCGGACATCGCGGCGGCCGATGGGGTCGAGCCCGGACATCGGTTCATCGAGGAAGACGACCTCCGGGTCGTTCAACAGGGCCTGGGCGATGCCGACCCGCTGCACCATGCCCTTCGAGTACTTGCGGATGGGCATCCGCCGCTCGGCGCCCAGGCCGACTTCGTCCAGCCGCGCCGACGCCCGCCTGCGCGCCTCCGCGCCTCCCAGACCGAAGAGTCCCGCGAAGTAGACGAGCAGTTCCTCGGCGGAGAGATGGTCGTAGAACGTCGGGTTCTCCGGCAGGTAGCCGATCCGGTGGCGCACGGCGGTGTGGCCGGCGGGCTCGCCGAGAATCTCGGCCCGGCCGGAGGTCGGCCGTACGAGCGCGAGGAGGAGCTTGAGCGTGGTGGTCTTGCCGGCGCCGTTCGGGCCGAGGAAGCCGAACACGTCGCCCGGCTCCACGGAGAGCGTCAGGCGGTCGAGAGCCGTGTAGGGCCGGGGGCGCCAGAACCCGGTGGTGTAGTGCTTGGTCAGCTCCTCGAGTCGGATGGCGGGCACGGCTGGCTGCGGAGCTAGGGCGTGGTACGCGCCAGCTCGAAGGCGATCGCCGCGTCGAAATACTCGGGATCGAGGCCGCCCTCGATCTTGCGGCCGTTGATGAAGAAGGTCGGCGTACGGCTCACACCGAGCGACTGCCCCGTCTTGATGTCGCCCTTCACCTGTTCCAGCACGGACGCGTAGCGCTCGTTGAAGTCCATCACGCCGGCCACGGAGCGCACGCCCTGACGGACGAGGTCGGGATTCATCGCGGGCTGGTTGTCGAACAGCCAGTCCTCCATCGCGTCCGCGCGTCCCTTCAGCCGCGCCATGCGGACGGCGGCGGCCGCCTCACAGCCCGCCTGATGCCCGCCACCGCTGTTGCATTCGGGGTCGAGTGGGAAGTCGCGCGTAATGAACTTGACCTGGCCCGGGTGGGACGCGGCGTACGCCTTCAGGATCGGCTTGTAGTTCATGAACGTCTGCCGGCACGGCGGGCACTGGTAGTCGTTGAACTTCAGGATGACGACCTTCGCGCCGTCGCTCGGAACCACGACCGGCGTGACCGGTTGCGCGGCATACCAGCGCTGGAAGTCGGCGCGCTGCGCCGGCGTCAGCACCTTGAGGCCCGTCACCTGCGACGCCGGAGCGGCAGCGGGGGCAGGAGCCGGCGCGGCCTGGCTGGACTCCGCCGGCGCGGGCGTGGCCTCAGGCGCCGCGGGTGCCGGTGCCGGGACAGCCGCAGGCGCCGACTCGGCCGCGGTCAGCGTGGCCGTCGGCGCGCCTTCCCTGGGAAAGAACGCGATGAGCGAGCCCGACCCGGCGAGCCACAGCAGCGCCAGGACGAGCGACGCCGGCGCGGCAACGAGCGACCGGGCGTCGCTCAACAGGCGGGAAGGCAGCGAACCAAGCGGCATCGACGTCACTCCAGCAGAAACAAAGAAGACTCCGAACACACCGGCATACGTGCCCGTGCACAGCAGACACACCTTGTGCAGGACGAAGTAGGAGGTGTAGCCGAGGTAGAGCACCACGGCGAGGCCAATCACGCCGAGCAGGAACACGTACTCACCGACCTGCTTCGCATCATCCGACGCGGGTTTCCGCATGCCCCAGGCCGCCAGCAGCAGCACGGCCGTCGCCCAGATCACGCCGCCGGCGGCGACGGGCACGCCGCGAATCGTGCCGTACTCGCTCTGGTAGACCGCTTCGCAATTGACCGTCTCGCTGACGTCGCAGAAGCTCGTATAGCCGGTGTCGGAGAGGAGCTGGTAGTGGACGTTCAGTGAGAGCAGCGACGCAACCAGCGCGACGGTGGCGAAGACCAGCAGGAGGACTCGGGTTCTCGTCATGGCGGTAAGAGGGTATCGTGGATTGCCGCCCGAAAACAGGACCGGGCCGGCGCCCCGGGACGGGACGCCGGCCCTCTGAAGAGACGCAGGACCGACGCGGAAGACGGCTGCGTGCCCGTCGCTTACTGGAGGTTCGTGGCGGCGTCGAAGTTCGCCGTCGTGATGGCCGCCATGCTCTGCTTGATGAGGCCCGTCTGGTCCGTCGCGAAGTACCGGACGCCCGTCGTGCCCGGGGTGGTCGGCACGGCATCGGCGAAGAACTCGGTGTAGGAGTTCCCGGCCGTGTTGCACGTCGCCGCCTGCGCCATCACCTGTGTCGACGCGGCGTTGCTGACCGTGAAGGTGTAGCCCGCCTTCGCACCGGCCGCGAGGTCGGCCGGGATGAACGGCACGCTGCCGGCCGGGGCGGTGCCCAGCGCCGTCAGGTCGGTCGCGTATCCGCCGCCACCGCAGCTGGCCGCGAACGCCGCCTGGGCCGAGCTGAGCGTGCGGACCGAACCGATGGCCGACGCCTCGTTGCCCGAGAGGCGCGCGCGGAGCAGGCCCGGCACGGCGATCGCCGCGATGATGCCGATGATCGCAACCACGATCAGCAGTTCGATAAGGGTGAACCCGTCATTGCGCTGCATCTTCTTCACGTTCGTAACCCCCTGGAGGCTGGCCGGCCGCTGGCCGGGCGCTCCGTCGTAAGTAACGTTTGACCGCATTCCGCGCGGTGACGGCCCTCTCTATCGCAACCGGAGTGCCAGGATCGGGCGGTTCGGGCCGATCCCGCTAAGCCCTTGCTGGATAGAGGGTTCGGACAGCCAATCGCCACGGAGGCACCCTTCCGGATGCCGCGCGCCGGCCGTTTCTGACAAAAAACGTCAACCCGGCAGTGACAGCCGTTGTCACTACCGGAGGTTGAACTTCTTGGCGTAGTAGCGGAACGAGCGGAACGTCATGCCGAGCATCTCGGCGGCCCGCACCTGGACGCCGCCGGCCCGGGCGAGCGCTTCCGTGATGTGGTCCCGGTAGATCTGGTCGACGTGGGCCTCGAGGTCGAAGGCACTCTCGGGCAACCGGCGCTCGCTCGAGGGCTGGCGTTCGCCCCCGGCACGGACGTTGGGCGGAAGCGATTCGGGCAGCACGGCCTCCGTCCGCTCCACGGCGACCGCGCGTTCGATGGCGTTCTCCAGTTCGCGCACGTTGCCGGGCCACCCGTACGCCTCGATGAGCGCCATCGCCTCCTGCGAGATGCTCCGCACGGACTTCCCCATCCGCTCGGCGAAGCGGTCGAGGAACCGGGCCGCGATCAGCGGGATGTCCTCACGACGGTCACGCAGCGGAGGCAGGTGAATCTGGATGACGTTGATCCGGTAGAAGAGGTCTTCCCGGAAGCGGCCCTCCGCCACGGCCTTCTGCAGGTCCTGATTCGTGGCAGCGATGACGCGGATATCCGCCACCACCTCATCGGTGCCGCCCAGACGCCGGAAGCGCCGCTCCTGCAGCACGCGCAGCAGCTTGACCTGCATCGTCTGGTTCATCTCGCCGATTTCGTCCAGGAACACGGTGCCGCGTTCGGCGGCCTCGATCAGGCCTTTCCGGTTGGCGTCGGCACCGGTGAACGCCCCGCGCATGTGACCGAAGAGCTCGGATTCGAGCAGCGTCTCCGGTACCGCGCCGCAGTTCAGCGCGACGAACGGGTGATCCTTGCGCAGTGAATGCGCGTGGATGGCGCGCGCGATCAGATCCTTCCCCGTTCCGGACTCGCCCGTGACCAGCACGGTGCTCGGCGTCGGCGCGATGGTCTCGACCATCGAGAAGATCTCGAGCATCGCGGGGCTGCGCCCGACGAGGTTGCCGAACGCGTGCGAGGTCTCCATCGCGCGCTTCAGCAGGACGTTCTCCGTGCGGAGCCGGCGGGACTCCATGTAGTGCCGCACCTTGAGGCGCAGCTCGTCGACGTTGAAGGGCTTGATGAAGTAGTCCGCCGCGCCGAGCCGCATCGCCTCGACGGCCGTCTCGGTTGAGGCGTAGGCCGTCATCATCAGCGCGACGACGTCGGGATGCCGGGTCTTCGCCTCGCGCAGCACCTGGACGCCGTCGATGTCCGGCAGGCGGATGTCGGTCATCA
>CAYNUO010000043.1:20209-25758 GCA_964400405.1 uncultured Bifidobacteriaceae bacterium
CCGTCGCGTTCCTCGGCGGTCATGCCGCGGCCCGTGTCGTCGACCGCCAGCGTCACCATGCCGTCGGCGTCCGGGCTCGCCACGCGGAGCGTGAGCCGCCCGCCGTCCCGCATCGCGCGGAGGCCGTTGGTCGCGAGGTTCCAGACGATCTGGCGGATCTGATGCTCGTCGGCCTCACACCAGACGGGCTCGGCAGGCACATCCACCGCGACAGTATGGCCGGGGCCGACCTCCGACCCGTGGCGAAGCAGCACCGCCGTGTCCTGAACGATGCCCCTGAGGTCGAGCCGCGTCACCGCGAACCGCTGCGGCCGCGCATATTGGAGGAACGAGCGGATGGTGTCGTTCAGCCGGGCCGACTCGCGCAGCACGATATCCATCAGCTCGGCCTGCTCGGCGTTGAGCGTCAGCTCCGACCGCAGGACCTGAATGGACCCCGACATCGACGCCAGCGGGTTCCGGATCTCGTGCGCGATCCCGGCCGCCATCTCGCCCACCGCGGCAAGCCGCTGCCGGAGCCGTGCATCCCGCTCCAGACGCCGGACATCGGTCACGTCCTGGAACGTGAAGAGCCAGCCGTGGCCTTCTTCCGGGAACACGAGCGGCGTCACGCTCAACCCCAGGTCGATCACGCCGCGATTCGGAGTCCGGTAGACGAGGTCGAGACGCAGGCTCTGCCCCGGCGCAAGCGCGGCGAGGCCGGAACTCGACACCGGCGGCACGCCGAGCACCTCCGACACGTCCCGCCCCATCGCATCGGCCGGGTCGAGACCGGTGATCGTGCCGGCCGCCCGGTTGAACGTCAGCACGCGGCCCGAGGCGTCCGCCGTCGCCAGGCCACTCAGCAGGCTGTCGATGACGTGCGCGTTGAACGCCCGCAGGTCCGCCATCTGCGACGACGCGCGCAGGAACCTGGCGTCCGCCGTCCGGGCCGTCTCGGCCAGCGTGCCGCTGACCAGCGCGGCCGCGACGAAGCCGAAGACGTTGATCGCGACGGTGTACTCCGCCTGCCGCACGGACGGCAGCACGCTCTCGCCGCCGATCGCCGCGAACCAGGCGGGCTGCGCGTACTGCCACAGTACGGTCGCCACGAGCAGAAGCGTGTTCAGCGCGGCCAGCTGCAGCGCCCCGCGCCGGCCGCGGATCGTGCTCGCGGCAATGACCGGCAGCAGATACAGCGACGAAAACACACTGGTCACGCCGCCCGTCACGGTGATGAACGCCGTAATCAGCAGCGCGTCGCCCGCGAGCTGAGCGTCCGCGATCCAGCGATGCGCGTCCACAAACCGGAGCCCCAGCAGGTTGCCTACGCTCAAGGCGTAGGCGGCGGCGATCAGATAGAAGTACGGCGCGGCCGGCAGCGCGTCCGGACGGCTGAGCTGGACGAGGACGCCCGAGCCGAGCAGCAGCGTGCTCACCACCACACGGACGGCGATGAGCGTGGCGAGGCGGGCGCGGATGTCCATCAGGGATGGATCTCGGCTAGTTCGTCAGCTTCGAGATGAGGCTGAAGATCGGCATGTACATCGCGATCACGATGGCGCCGACGATGCCGCCGAGGATCGCGATCATCGCGGGTTCGAGCAGCGACAGCAGGCCGGCCACGGCCACGTCGACCTCCTCCTCGTAGAAGTCCGCGATCTTGCCGAGCATGTTGTCGAGCTCGCCGGTGGCTTCGCCGACGCCGATCATCTGGACGACCATCGGCGGAAACACGGCGGTCGCCCGGAGCGGCTGCGCGATCGTCTCGCCGCGTTCGATGCTGCGCCGCGTGCGCGTGACGGCGTCCTCGACGACGGCATTGCCCGCTGTCCGGCCCGTGATGTCCAGCGCCTCGAGAATGGCGACGCCCGAGGCGAGCAGCGTCGAGAGCGTGCGGCAGAAACGGGCGACGGCGATCTTCCGCAGCAGCAGGCCCAGAATCGGCAGCCGCAGCAGCGCGCCGTCCACGACGCGGCGTCCGCGCTCGGTCGAGTAGTACCGCTGGAAGCCGAGCACGAGCGCCGCGATGCCCACCAGCACGAACGGCATCAGCCGGACGAGGGCGTTGCTCGCCGCGATGACGAGCCGCGTCGGGAGCGGCAGGTCGGCGCCGAGACCCGCGAACAGCGTCGCGAACGTGGGGATGACCTTCCACAGGATGACGGCCACGACGACCGCGGCAATCGTCATCACGGCGGCCGGATAGACCATCGCGGACTTCACCTGGCTGCGGAGCTTGACCGCCTTCTCGATGTAGGTCGCGAGCCGCTTCAGAATCGTGTCCAGGATGCCGCCGGCCTCGCCGGCCGCGATCATGTTGGTGAAGAGCGCGTCGAACGTCTTCGGGTGCCGCTTCATCGCCTCCGCCAGCGACAGGCCCCGCTCGACGTCGGATCGGGTCGCGAGAATCGTCGCCGCGAAGTGCTTGTCCTCCTCCTGCGTGCCGAGAATCTCGAGACACTGCACGAGCGGCAGGCCGGCGTCGATCATCACCGAGAACTGCCGCGTGAACACGGCGAGCGTCTTCGGCGCGACGCGGTGCGGGCGCAGGGACCGGATGCGCGAGACGGCGCCGCCGTCCCCGACCGGTGAGATCCTGGTGACGACGATCTGGTCGCGGCGCAGCGCCGCGACGGCGGCGTCCACGGAGTCGGCGGCGCGCTCGCCCTGGACGGTCTCCCCGGTACGCGTGCGCCCGGCGTACGCGAAGGTCGCCATGGGTTACGCGACCCCCGGCCGGACGCCCGGGCCACCCGGACCACCAGGCCGGCGCATCCCCGCGCCGGCCACGACGCCCACGCCACGGTCGATCATCGCCTGCAGCTCGTCCCGGTTCGAACTGGCCGACATCGCCGTCTCGAGGGTGATGAGCTTCCGCTGATGAAGTGTGGCGAGCGACTGGTTCATCGTCTGCATGCCCATCCGCTCCTGGCCGGTCTGCATCGCCGAGTAGATCTGGTGAAGCTTGTCCTCGCGGATCAGGTTCCGGATGGCGGGCGTCGGCACCAGGATCTCGAGCGCAACGACGCGCCCGCCGCCGGCGCGCGGCAGCAGCGCCTGACAGACGATCCCTTCCAGGACCAGCGAGAGCTGCGTCCGCACCTGCGACTGCTGGTGCGCCGGAAACACGTCGATGATGCGGGTGATGGTCTGGGCGGCCGAGTTGGTGTGCAGCGTCGCAAAGGTCAGGTGGCCGGTTTCCGCGACGCGCAGCGCCGACTCGACCGTCTCCAGGTCGCGCATCTCGCCGATGAGCACCACGTCCGGGTCCTCACGGAGCGCCGCTCGGAGCGCCGTCGAGAAGCTGCCCGTGTCACTGTGGACCTCGCGCTGGTTGACGAGGCAGCTCTTGTGGGCGTGCACGAACTCGATCGGGTCCTCGATCGTGAGGATGTGGCCGTGCCGGCTCGTGTTGATGGTGTCGAGGAGCGCGGCGAGCGTCGTCGACTTGCCGCTGCCGGTCGGGCCCGTGACGAGCACCAGGCCGCGCGGCCGGTCGGCGAGCGTGGCGACCACGGGCGGCAGGTCCAGCTCGCGGAAGCCGCGGATGCGCTCGGGGATCAGCCGGAACACCGCGCCCACCGCGCCGCGCTGGTGGAACAGGTTGCCGCGGAAGCGCGCGAGGCCACGGATGCCGAACGAGAAGTCCAGCTCCTGGGTCTCTTCGAAGCGCTTCTTCTGCGCATCGGTCAGCACGCTGTAGGCGAGCGCCTTCGTCTCGGCCGGAGTAAGGGGCTCCCCGGCCAGACGCTGGAGCGCGCCGTGCACCCGCACCTGGGGCGGCGTCTCCGTCGCCAGGTGCAGGTCCGACCCGTCCATCTCGACCGTCACGCGCAGCAGTTCCGTCAGCGTCATCGCACGTCCTACTTCACCGTCTCGCGGAGCACTTCGTCCAGCGTGGTGATGCCGTCCCTGATCTTCCGCAGCCCGCTCGACCTGAGCGAAATCATCCCACCGTCCAGGGCTTTCCGGCGCAATTCGTGTCCGGACGCCCCGACCAGCACCAGTTCCCGCAGATCGTCGGAAATCTCCATCACTTCGTAGAGGCCGATCCGCCCCCGATACCCCGTCTGGTTGCAGGCGTCACAGCCCCGGCCCTTGCGGGGCACGACCGCCCGGGCCTCTTCGGCGGTGAAGCCGGCCTGCAGCAGCGCCTGAACGGGCATCGGCGCCGCTTCGGCGCAGTGCGGGCAGATGCGGCGGACGAGGCGCTGGGCGCAGACGAGGTTGAGCGAGCTGGCCACGAGGAATGGTTCGATGCCCATGTTCATGAGGCGGTTGACCGTGCTCGGGGCGTCGTTGGTGTGGAGCGTCGAGAGCACGAGGTGGCCGGTCAGCGCGGCCTTGACGCCGATCTCGGCCGTCTCGAAGTCGCGGATCTCGCCGACGAGGATGATGTTCGGGTCCTGCCGGAGGAAGCTCCGGAGTGCCGCGGCGAACGTCAGGCCGATCTGCTCGCGGACCTGCACCTGGTTGACGCCGGGGATGTTGAACTCCACCGGATCCTCGGCCGTCATGATGTTGGTCTCGGCGGAATTCAGCTTCGAGATCGACGAGTAGAGGGTGTTGGTCTTGCCGCTGCCGGTCGGCCCCGTGACGAGCACCATGCCCCACGGCCGCGCGATCGCCGCCTCGTAGCGCGCGAGCGACTCCGGCTCGAAGCCCAGCCTCGTCATGTCGAGCATGAGCTTGTCGCGGTCGAGCAGCCGCATGACGACCTTCTCGCCGAAGAGCGTCGGGAGGATCGAGACGCGGAAGTCGATGTCCTTGCTCTGCCCGTGCTCCTGGAAACGGATCTTGATGCGGCCGTCCTGCGGCAGCCGCTTCTCGGCGATGTCCAGCTTCGCCATGATCTTCACGCGCGAGATGATCGCGTCGCGGAACTTCATCGGCGGCTGCATGACGTTGTAGAGGATGCCGTCGACACGGTAGCGGATCCGGACCTCCCGCTCGTAGGGCTCGATGTGGATGTCGCTCGCGCCCTTCTGAATCGCCGAGAGCAGCAGCATGTTGACGAGCTTGATGACCGGCGCTTCCTCGCCCTGGCGCGCCAGCGCCTCGACGCTGATCTCCTCGTAGTCGTCGATGACCTCGACGTCGTCATCGGAACCGGGCGCCGGCAGGTCCTCCAGCGTCTTCGACGCGACATCGAGCGCCACCGACCCGTGCACCGGCGGTCGGCCAGAGGCGTAGTAGCGCTCGAGGGCGTTGAGCACCGAGGACTCCGACGCGACGACCGGCTCCACGTGATAGCCGGTCATGAACTTGATGTCGTCGAGCGCGAAGACGTTGGTCGGGTCCGTCATCGCGATGGTCAGCGTGGTGCCGGCGCGCGCGAGCGGCACGACCTGGTACTTCTGCGCCGTGTCGGCGCTGAGCAGCTTGATCACCGCCGGGTCGATCTCGAACTGTGAAAGCGCGATGGACGGCACGCCGTACTGCCGGCTCAGCAGGGATGTGATCTCGTCTTCGGTGACATACCCGAGCCGGATGAGGTTCAGGCCCAGCTTGCCGCCATCGCGCCGCTGGCAGTCCAGGGCTTCCTGGAGCTGCTCGGACGTGATGCG
>CAYNUO010000044.1:0-24714 GCA_964400405.1 uncultured Bifidobacteriaceae bacterium
AGAACGTCAAGCAGTTCCTGAAGGAGCACCCGGAAACCACGCGCGCCATCGAGGAGCGCGTCCGGAAGGAACTCGGGATCTCACGGGAACTCGAGCCAGCGGGCGTCTAGCGCTCAGCCCGGTACGGGATTGCGGACCCCGACGGCCGATCGGCCGTCGGGGCGGCGTACAAGGTCAGCGGGCGATCAGAATCACGACGATCAGGACCAGCAGGAGCGTCGTCGTCGAAATGACGACGGTATTCGCGCCACCTGCCAACTGCACGTCGGCTGCGCGGGCGGTCTCGGCCAGGCTCGCCAGTTCCGTGCTGCCCAGCGTGGCGACCGCGTGCTCGGCCTGCGTCAGGTTCAGTCCGAGGCGCCCGGCAAGCGCGCGCACGGGCTCCTGCTGCAGGACACGGGTCACCGTCTCACGGTTGGTTGCGTCGGTGGCCGCCTGGCCCGCCAACGCCTGATTCAGATCCACAGCGCCGACGATGTGCTGCTGCGCAATTGCAGAAGAACTCCAGAGCAGCGACGACACGACGACAAAAACCAGCAGCGTTCGGATGCGCATGACAACCTCAACAGAGTGGCCCGGCACACGAACCGGGCTGCTGTGAGGCTAGCGGCTGACGACGCGGTGCGCTGTTCCGAACTGAACAGCGCACCCGGATGTCACTGCGGCCACGCCTCGTCCCATCCGGCGGAGATCACCAGACCGCCACCACGCAGGCCCTGTGCCGCATCGAGCCGGATCACACCGCCCCCTGGCGCCTGCACACGGACACCGGCGCCCACATCGACGAAGAGCGGTGAGGCCGCGGGGCCGGACTGCCGGCGCCAGGCTCGCGCCACGTCGGTGAAGCCGGCAACCGAGACACCGGTGAACACCGGCCAGGTGTAGGCCAGCGAGCCACGAGGCACGAGACGTCCGAACGCGGGACCTGCCAGCACGCCGTTGCGCAGCAGCGGGTGTGCACGCAGGAGGCCGTCCCTCGCCTGGCCGGTGCCTGCACCCGGCCACACACCGAGGGGCGCCGCCGCGCTCGCGCCGGCGACCGCCGCGACCGCCGACCAGACGCGGCGGGCCGGCTCGACGGAGGACCGCCACGCGACGCGCATGGTACCGGCGTGGAAGGGACGCGCGCCGGCCACGGGCTGCCACGATCCTACGACCGCGCCGACGGCCACGCGGTCGGCCGCCAGGCGCGCGTCAACGCCACCTTCCACCGTAATGAACTCGCGCATGGGAGGGACTGCTCCACCGTCGCCACCGGGGCGGAGGCGCCAATCATCAAATCCGGCGCCAATCTGCCAGCGAAGCCGGCTGGTGACCCAGTCGGACACCTGTACGGTGACGCGACGTCGTTCCTCCCGTGTGAGCGACGGGGAGGAGTGCGCGGCGTCCGCGTACGTCTGACGTTCCCACGCTCCTTCGACCGCAACGACACCCGGTATCCAGCGTGGTGCCGGCAGGGCCAGGCTGAGGGCCACCCGCGGGCGGCCACCCGCCCACCGCCAGAGCATCTGCGCCCGCTCGCCGGCGCCCAGGCCCGCAGGGAGGTCGACAGCCAGTTCGCGAAGCAGCGCCGCGCGACCCGCCACCACGCTCAGCGCCACCCATCCGCGCGGCAACGTGGGGCGTTCGTTCAGGAAGGCGTCGACCCGTGCGCGTCCATCGTCGAGCGGCTGATAGCGCAGTTCCGCCGCGGACACTGCCGGCACCGCACGAAGCCGCCTGAGCCCACGTCCGTACCTGGCCGGCGTCAGCAGCGCCCGCGGCTCGAGGCCGAGCACGCTGACAACGGCGGGGTGGCGCATCCGCACGGCGCCATGCACCGCGACCGCGTCGATGCGCGGCTCGTCCGCACGATTCCACGATGCCAGCGCACCACCGGTGTTCCCCGTCAGGTGCTGACTGGTCGCCAGCAGCCTCCACACATCGGCGTCGTCGGGTGCGAGGACGGCGGCCTCCTGCGCTAACGCCGCGGCCTCCGGCCACCGACGCTGCGAGAAACGGAGACCTGCGAGCTCACGACGGGGCGCGGCGTCGGCCGGGCAAAGACGAATGGCGGCGGCAAGGCCCCGCTCCGCCGCTGCGCCGTCGCCTCCCACGGCATCACGCACGCTCCGCTCGACGAGCGCCTGGCAGGGCGTCTCCACTGCCTCTGTGGCCCTCCGTTCCGCACCAGGACGAGGGGCGGAAGGCACGCTGAAGGTACCGTTGAATCCGCCCGGTGGCAGCACGCGCAGCATCCACCGTCCCGCGGCGGCCCACGCGATGTCGAATTCCGCTCTGCGCAAAACCCGGAACGGTGCGAGTGCAGGGTCGTGTACGACCAGGGTGTCATCGGTCACTGCCACCACGACGACGTAGTGATAGGCGCCTGGTGCGACCTCGATCAGCGCAATGATCGGACGTCCGCGGTCGACCTCCGCCTGGATCGCCGTCGCCGCCGCCCCAGTCTGCGGAAGCACATGCGCCTGCCAGCCCAGGCCGGCCACGGCCGCCGTCAGTGCACCCGTGAGAATGCCGCCCTCGCGGACGAGCGCCGCGAAGTCCTGTGGAAACACATCGCGGGCACCCCAGTACCGCAGCACCATCGCGGCCGCTGCTCCCCCGCACAGCGCCGGCGGCTGCGCCATGTACGGAACATCGAGCAGCGCGTGGCGGTCCGGTCCTGCCACGGCAGCTGCCGGCTGCGCGGCGCCCTCGCGCGACACGCAGGCAAGCGCCAGCAGCAGGGCCCATGTGCCCCGCATGCGCGTCATCGCGCGACGCCGCCGGGCACTAGCCGCCGAGCGGGCGCCGGCCCTGAATGACGCGAAGCAGCACCACGACGACCGCGATGACGAGCAGGATGTGGATCAGCCCGCCCGCGGTGTACGCCGTGCCCATCCCGAGCAACCACATCACTACCAGGATGATGACAATCGTGTTCAGCATGTAGTCTCCCGAAGTCTGAAAGCGGCTCCGAGCGTAGCTGTCGCGGCCTCCGGCGTATGTCTCCAAGCGCACAGACAGGCGCGGTCGCGGGTGCCTACGATGAACCATGACACACCGCCACATCGCCACGCTGACAGTGCTTCCGCTCATCGCGATGCTGACCACCGCGTGCGGTGCGTTGACCGTCAACCAGGTCAACACCGACCCCTCGCGTTACCGGAACCGTGACGTCACGCTGTCCGGCGAGGTGATCGACAGCTATTCGTTTCTCAATCGCGGCGCATACCGGATCGACGACGGCACCGGGCAGCTCTGGGTCGTCTCCGACAAGGGCGTCCCGCGCAAGAGCGCGCGGGTGACCGTCAAGGGCAAGGTCCGTGAGGGCTACAACCTGAGCTCGCTCGGCGACCGCGTCAACCTGCCGATGGGACTCGGGGCCGGCCTCGTGCTGACCGAGTCATCCCACCGCGCGAAGAACTGACCTCCACCGCACATCGGTCACACAGGAGCCACACATGTGGAACAAACAGGAACGCAAGGGCAAGGTCGATGAAGCCAAGGGTCACGTCAAGCAGGCCGTGGCGGCGGTCACGGACAGCCCGTCGCTGAAGGTGGAGGGCAAGGTGGACGTCGCCACCGGGAAAGCCAGGGCAGCCGTCGGCAAGGCGCTCCACACCGCGACCGATGCGGTGGAGAAGGCCGCCAAGTCCGTCAAGGCCGCCAGGCGGTGATCACGACACGCGACGGCACCCGCCTGCACATCACGGAGTGGGGCACGGGGTCGCCTGTCGTCTTCAGTCACGGCTGGCCGCTGACGGCAGACGCCTGGGAAGACCAGATGCTCTTCCTCGCCGGCCACGGCTTCCGCTGCGTGGCCCACGACCGCCGCGGGCACGGACGGTCGGATCAGCCCTGGCAGGGCCACGACATGAACACCTACGCCGACGACCTGGCTGACGTCGTCCGCGAACTCGACCTGCGGGACGTGGTGCACGTCGGCCACTCGACCGGTGGCGGCGAAGTCGCCCGCTACATCGGGCGCTCGGGCACGGCGCTGGTCGCCAAAGTTGTGCTGATCGGCTCGGTGACGCCGCTGATGCGCAGAACGGCCGACAACCCGGACGGGCCTCCGCCGTCGGCGTTCGATGAGATGCGCGCGGGCGTCCTCCAGGACCGCGCCGCGTTCTTTCGCGATTTGAGTGCGCCGTTCTACGGCGCCAACAGACCCGGCGCGACCGTGTCGCAGGGGCTTCGCGACGCATTCTGGCGGCAAGGCATGCAGGCCAGCCTGAAGGCCGTGCTCGACTGCATCGCGGCGTTCTCGGAAACGGACTTCACCCGGGATCTGCGGGCGTGCGACCGGCCCACGTTGATCATGCATGGCGACGACGACCAGCTGGTCCCTGTCGCCTCCGCCGCGCGCACGGCCGCGCTCGTGCCCGGCGCCACCGTGACGATCTACCCCGGTGCCCCGCACGGCCTGTGCTCGACGCATAAGGACCGCGTGAACGCCGACCTGCTGACGTTCCTCACGTCATAGCGAGAGACCCCATGCCGTTCACCCTGCCACCGCTCCCCTACGCCGAACGCGCCCTGCAACCGGTGATCTCGTCCCGCACGGTCGCCTTGCACCACGGCGTGCATCACAAGAACTACGTCGACACGCTGAACACGCTGGTCGCCGATGGTCCGCTGCACGGTCTGTCGCTCGAGGAGATCGTCCGCGCGGCCGCCGGCAAACCCGACGCCGCGGAGGTCTTCAACACCGCGGGCCAGGTGCTGAACCACAACTTCTACTGGTCGAGCCTGACGCCCGACGGCGGCGGCACGCCGACGGGCGCGCTCCTGGGGCAGATTGAATCGGACCTCGGCGGGATCGCCGCGTTCCGAACGGCGTTCCACGCGGCCGCGCTCGATCAGTTCGGCAGCGGCTGGGCGTGGCTCGTCTGGAAGCCCCAGGCCCGCAAGCTCGTCATCGAGACGACCCCGGACGCCGATACGCCGGTGGCACGCGGCGATGTGCCGCTGCTGACGCTCGACGTCTGGGAACACGCCTACTATCTCGACCACCCGGCGCGCCGTGCGGAGTACGCCACCGCGGTGGTCGACAAACTCCTCAACTGGAACTGGGCCAGTCAGCAGTTCGCGAAGGCGATGGCCTGACGCGTCAGGTCGTCCGCTTCAGGCGGAAGCTGACCGTGACGGTCACGATGAACCGCTCGGCCTGACCGTTCAGCAGGAGCGGCGAGTACTGCCACTGCCGCACGGCCGCCTTCGCGGCGTGGTCGAGCAGCGGAATCGAACGGATCACGTTCACGTCCTCCACCCGCCCCTGCCGGTCCACGACCGCCTCGAGGATCACGACGCCCTCGACCTGCGCACGCATGGCCAGCTCCGGATACTCGGGGCCGACCCGCTTCAGCAGCGCGGGAGCCTGCAGTTCACCGCCGACGCGCACCGGTCCACGGACCACCGGCGCCGGAGGTGGCGGCGGAGGCGGAGGCGGCACGTCGCCGGGGAGGCCGCCCACCACGCCACCGAGCACGCCTCCGGGCACACCGCCCTCCACGCCACCCGCAACGCCGGCGTCAGATCCGGCGGGTCCCGGTGCTTCGGGTGCGACCTCGGCAGGCGCCTCGACGGGCACCGCCTGGGCGCTGACCGGCACCTTCGCCTTCACGGCCGACGTCCGCGCGGGTGCCGGCTGCGGGGGTGGTGGCGGTGGCGCCACGACCGCCGGTGGCGGCGCCACGAACGCGATGATCGACGGTGCTTCCGGTACGCGACTGGTCGCCACCAGCAGCGGCGCGACGATCAGGGCCGCGAGCCCCGCGCCGTGCAGCAGCGTGGAAATCAGGAGTGGAGTCCCGCTCGCATGAGGTGTGCCGCGATGCCCGTGTGCAATGAGGTCGAACATGGCGTCCTCCGTCTGTCTGTTTAGACGATGGAGACGCTGACCAGGTTCGCAATCGCACCCGACAGAACCGGGATTACGAAACGGATAGGCGCGGAAGATGTCCGCTGGTTGAGATGCCGCCGCGCGGCAGGACGCGACAGTGCGGACACGAAGACGCCGTCCGTCACGTGGTACGTGTCCTGCTCTACCAGCGGCATGCACAAGCAGGAGGCCCTCTCAGGGCTCTCACGAATCTGCGCCTGGTGCGGGGTGTTGCTGAGTCCGGTCGTACGGTCCCGGAGTGGCGGGACGCATGGTGGTGACGGCTGCGAGGCCGTCACGCACACACACACCATCTGCGACCGGTGCCTGTCGTCGTTCTTCGCCGAAGAGTGCGGGGCGGACGACGTGGGTGAAGCCCTCCAGCCCGTCGCCGCCCGGCGCCGCGCCTGAGCGCGCGTCAGCGAACGGCGGGTTCAGGCATGGCGGGTTGCACGACCGCCAGCCGCATCCGCGCCACGTGGCGGTGACACTGCACGCAGCTCAGCGTCAGGGCCGTATAAGCGAGCGGCGCTTCGTCGAGATCCTTCCGCCGCGCGGCTGCGATCAGGTCATCGAGCGCGCGGTCGAACCGGGCCGTCTGGCGGGCGTATTCCGGCGACTGCAGCACCGCCCACGCCGGCCGTTTCGTCAGCGAGCGGAGCGCCACGGCGTGCTGCTCCAGCGCAGCCCAGCGGCTCGTCACGACGGCGTCGAGCAACTGCTGCGAGTGGCCGAGCTTCTCACGCATCACGCCCTGGAGCGCCGGCGTCTGCGCCCCGGCGACACTCGGGGCCAGGCAGCCCAGGGCCGCCACGATCGCGACAACCGCATGCATCCGCATACTGCCTCCTACTGGCGTGCCTGAAGGGCCCCGGCGGTCACCGGGCCCTTCACCGGCTTCATCGCTCCGGGGTTCGTCAACGCATCGAAGAGCGCCGCGAGCTTCGTCCGCGCACGGCCGACCCGGTCCTGGAGGCCGTCGTAGACGAACGCGTGGCCGGCCTCGACGGCAAACTTCAACTCCAGCGCCACCATCTCGGCATCCTGCGTCAGCCGGGTCTTGCGCTGCGGGTCCTTGACCTTCTTCACGAGATCGCGCGCTTCCTTCAGCAGGTGCCGGGCTTCACGCACGTCCTCGAGCATGGCGCGCGCGTGCTGCGCGCGTTCCGGCCTCGGCGCGGTCTTGCCCGGACCGTGACAGGCATTGCACTGCGACTCGAGCGCCTTCGGCGCCAGGAGCGTATCGCCCTCGTCCGAGTGGCAGGTCGAGCAGGTCGGCCCACGCCGGTCATCCGCCTTGAGCAACTGGAAATGCCGCGTCTTCTGGAACGACATCGCCTGGCCCGCGTGGCAGGTTCCGCACGTGGCAGGCAGGTTGGCGCGATGGACGGGGCTCTTGCGGTCGCCGGGGGCGATGATGCCCTTGTGCGCGATGAGCTTCTCGAAGCTGGCGGGATTGCCGCCGTGGCAGGTCTGGCAGCCGACGTTCTGGCGGCCGTGCGCCGAGCGGTCCCAATCGTTCAGGTGCGTCCGGCGCGGCGCGTCCAGGTTCGCAAAGTGGCAGTCCGCGCACTTGCTCGATTGCGCATCCGCCACCGACGCCAGCGCGGCCAGGATGACCGCCATCAGTACCATCGTTCCGCGCACCCGCATCGCTCTCCCCCAGTGCGGGAACCAGGACCCTCCGCGAGGCCTGTCCCGCCGTGTCGCGGATGAGGTCCGCGTATTAGGGAGATGGCAAGTCGGATGCCAGCACGACTACCAGCAAACAAGCTGAACCGGGCTGGCGCCGGCGTCCGGAGGCGCGGGAAATTCAGCGTACCGTGAGATCTCTCACACCCCGGGGCCTCAACGGCCGATCTGCGGCGTCAGCTTTTCAGCGTCAGCACGGGACAGACGGACTCGCGCACCAGACGGTTCGCCGTGGAGCCGAAGAACATCAGGTCCATCGCGTTGCGGCCGTGCACTCCGGCCACGATCAGATCGGCCTTCGCGCTCTCCGCCGTCCGCAGCACGCCCTTGCCGGCGTGCCCGATGAGAACCACCTGCTCCGCCTGGAACCCTGGCGCCAGCCGCTCGATGAGGCCCTTGAGGTAGCCGTAGGCCGCCTCGCGCTCGATGTCGGCATCGAGACCGGGAATGCCGGACTCCGCGTACGTCGGCACCGGCTCCACGACGTGCACGGCCGTCAGGGCCGCCCCGTACTGCCGGCAGAGCGCAATCGCCTCCTCGAGCGCGCGCTGCGAGCTGTCGGAAAAGTCCACCGCGACCACGATACGCGAGAAGACCCGCGCACCGGCCGGTACCGCGTCGGGCGCCCGCGGCGGCACGGTCAGCACCGGGCACGGCGCATGACGAAGCACCTTCTCCGTGACGGACCCGAGCAGCAGCCGCGTGAAACCCGACCGCCCGTGCGTACCGAGCACGATGAGATCCGCTGGCGCGGACTCGGCGTCCCGCAGAATCTCCCGGGCCGGGTTGCCCTCCAGACAGACCGCTTCGACCCGCACGCCGCTGCCGGAGCCTTCCCCTGCCACGAACGTCTGCAGGTCCTTCCGGACCGACTCCACGTCCTCGGGTGCCCACAGGCCCGGCGGGTGTGCCAGCGGGTCGGTGAACGGCACGAGCGCCGGCACCGGCTGGAGGATGTGGACGGCACGCAGTTCGGCGCCGCTCTCTTTCGCGAGCGCCAGCGCGAGATCGAGCGCGTGCCGGCTGCCCTCGGAAAAGTCCACCGGGCACAGAATGCGTTTCAGCGTTGTCATCGGACGGGTCTCCACTCGGGACTGTGGTCAGCGCTGCGGAATCTGCAGGCCGAACTTCTCGATGCGGTAGCGGACCTGGTCACGGTTGATGCCGAGCATCTGGCCGGCATGCGTCTGGTTGCCGTTCGCGCGCTCGAGCGCCTGCACGAGCAGCTGCCGCTCGACCTCCTCCAGGTTGACGCCCTCCGGGGGCAGCTGGAAGCGCGCCGGCGCCCCGACGGTCCGCGTCAACGTGGTGAAGTCCTCGGGCTTCAGCCAGTCACGCTCCACGAGCAGCATCGCCCGCTCGACTGCGTTCCTCAGCTCACGGATGTTCCCCGGCCAGCCATAGCCTTCCAGCAGCTGCATGGCGTCGGGCGTGATGCCCTTGACGCGCTTCTTGAACTCGCGGTTGTAGGCGTCCACGTAGTAGTTCGCCAGCAGCGGGACGTCACCCTTCCGGTCGCGCAGCGGCGGCAGATGGATCGGCATCACCTGCAGACGGTAGAAGAGATCCTCGCGGAACTTCCCGTCCTTGACGCCCTGCTCCAGGTCCCGGTGGGTGGCGGCGATGACCCGGACATCCACGCGGATGTCCTGCAGGCCGCCCACCCGCTTGAAGGTCTTCTCCTCGAGCACACGCAGCAGCTTGGCCTGCAGCGCCGGCGTCATCTCGCCGATCTCGTCGAGAAACACCGTGCCGCCGTCGGCGGTCTCGAAGAGGCCCCGCTTCTGCTGCCGGGCATCCGTGAACGCGCCGCGCTCGTGGCCGAAGAGTTCGCTTTCGAGCAGGTGTTCCGGCAGCGCGGAACAGGTGATGTTGACGAAGGCCCGCGTGGCGCGGTCGCTGTTGTAGTGGATCGACTTGGCCACGAGGTCCTTGCCGGTGCCCGTCTCGCCGGTCAGCAGCACGGTCGACGCCGGGCTCACGGCCACACGCCGCAGCATCGTCTTGATCGCCTCCATGCTGGGCGAGTTGCCGACGATCGCGTCGAAGCTGAACTCCCGTCCGGCGGAGCTCCGGAGCGACTTCACCTCCCGCCTGAGGCGGCTGGTTTCCAGCGCCTTCTCGACCAGCAGCGCCACCTCATCCACGTTGAACGGCTTGTTGATGTAGTGGAACGCGCCGAGCTTCATCGCCTCGACGGCGTTTTCGACCGTCGAGTGGGCCGTCATCAGGATGACGAGGGTGTCCGGATAGAGCTCCTTGACCTTGCGGAGGACGACCAGCCCATCCGAATCCGGCAGCCGGTAATCCAGCAGGATGAGGTCGACGGCCTCGCCGGCCTGGTCGAGCGCGGCCGCCGCGGTGCCGGCCTCGAGCACGGTGTAGCGGTCCTGTGCCAGCCGCTCGCGCAGGGACCAGCGGACCAGCGCCTCGTCGTCGACGACCAGGACTGTGGCGTTCGCCATGTGCCCGTAGTATAGCGGCGCGGAATTTTCCAGAGTGAGCGCGGACGTTTTCATCGACAGCTCCGGCAGCAGAGGGTCCGCGCCAGCAGCCAGCAATTCCCGCGCCGTCCGCACCCACCCGGGCGGGTTTCCGGGTATCGTGGCCCGCATGCGTGCCCTGGCCGCGTCGTCACACTTCAGCCGCTACCTGCTCGGCGCCAGTCTTCCGCTGACGGCCGCCGTATTCCTCATCGACCTGTTCACCCCGTTCGAGTACTCCGTCAGCGTCGGCTACATCGTCGTCATCCTGCTCGGGCTCGGCATCGACTCGCTCCGGTACCCGTTCGTCGCCGCGACGGTCAGTACGGTCCTGGTGGTGCTGACGGTGGTGCTGCACGACGCGCCGCTGCCGGGCTCCGCCCTGGTGAACCTGGGGCTGATCGTCCTCACCCTCTGGATCAGTGCGGCGCTGCTCGTGCGGCTCCGGCTCGTCGAGACCCACTCCGCGGCGCAGGTCGCCCGGCTGGAAGAGCTGCGCCACGCGCTGGACGAGGCCGCCATCGTCGCCACTACGGATGTCCGTGGCCGCATCACCGCCGTGAACGACAAGTTCTGCCAGATTTCCCAGTACTCACGGGAGGAGTTGCTCGGCCAGGACCATCGGCTCATCAATTCGGGCCTGCATCCGAAGGCCTTCATGAAGCAGCTCTGGCAGACGATCGGGCGCGGACAGATCTGGCACGGCGAGATCCGGAACCGCGCAAAGGACGGGTCGTTCTACTGGGTCGATACGACGATCGTGCCCTTCCTCGACGCAAGGGGCCGTCCGTACCAGTACATCGCCATCCGGAGCGACATCACGGAGCGCAAGCTCGGGGAAGAGCGCCTGCTGGACCAGGAAGCGCTGGCCCGCGTGGGTCAGCTGGCGGCCATGGTCGCGCACGAGGTCAAGAATCCCCTGGCCGGCATCAAGGCGGCGCTCCAGGTGATCGTCGGCCGGCGGCCGCAGGGCGACCCCGACACGGCCGTGATGCACGAGATCATCGAGAGAGCCGATGCGTTGAACGACCTGATCTCGGATCTGCTCCAGTTCTCGCGCCCGCGACCACCGCAGCTCCATCTGCTGGAGCTGCGTGGCGTGGTCGAGGAAGCGCAGACGCTGCTCCGCCGAGATCCGCTGGGCGCCGGCATCACCACTTCCATCATCGGGCCGACCGTCGCGCTGAACGCCGACCGTGCGATGCTCCGATCGGTCTTCTCGAACCTGTTCATCAATGCCGCACAGGCGATGGGAGGCAGCGGGACGCTGCGCGTGGAATTGACCACAGGGCCGGGTCGCGTCCAGGTGACCATCCGTGACTCAGGGCCCGGCATTCCGGACGACATCCGCCCGCGCGTCTTCGAGCCCTTCTTCACGACGAAGGCCCGCGGAGGCGGGCTCGGACTGGCGATCGCGAAGCGTTCCGTCGAACTGCATGGCGGCACGCTGACGCTCGAATGCCCCGCGGACGGTGGCACCCTGGCGGTCGTGACGCTGCCGGCGCAGACACCGCCGGCCGACTGAATTCAACGGCGGGCGCGACTAGGGGACCACGACGACGACCGCGCGTGTCCGCTCGAGTACGTCGCAGGCCACCTTCCCCGCCGCGTCGCGCGCGCGGCCAAGAATCACAAGGCCGACATCGTCCTTCTGCGTCACGCGCACGATGCACTCGGCGACGTCGCCTTCCAGTACCAGCAGCTTGGCGCCTCGGCCGCCGGGGATCTCCCGGACGAGCGGCGTCATCCGCTCGCGGACGAGCACATGGTCCGAGCCCGGCGCGGTGACGTGCAGGAGCATCGGGCGGTGCACCGACCCGGAGGCGAGCAGCCCCGTGACCGCCATCTGCGATGCGGCGCCGGACTTCATGTCCACAGGCACCAGCACGATGCCGAACCTCGGGATCGTCCGGGCGCCGACGAGCGTGGCAATCTCGGGATCCGACGGCGGCACGATGGCAACCGGCACCGTGGCATCCCTCAGGACGTCCCGAGCCGTCGAGCCGAGGATCGCGCGGGTCAGTGCTCCGCGACCGCGCGTGCCCATGACGATCAGCCCCGCCCGCTCCACCATCGCTTCGCGGAGGACGGCGTCCGCCGGCGCGCCCGCCACGACACGGGACTCCGTGTTCGCCCGGTAGCCGACCCCGCCCGGCAGCCCCTCCATCATGAACTCCGCGAGCGCCTGCCGGGCATCGGCCTGCTCGGCGGCGCTCCCGCCGGCCCGCGCGTCGACACGCACGACGACCAGCTTCGCCTGCAGATGCTCGGCCAGGCCTGCCGCGGCAAACGCCACAGCCGGGGCATGAGGGGAATCGTCAACGGCGCAGAGCACCGTCCGGGTCACGGCTTCAGGCATCACTCCTCCAGCGGTCTCGCACGCAGCCCCGCCTGCGGCGGTCCGCCCGCAGCGCGCACGGCAACGTTAACATCGCGGCGCGCCACGGCTCAGCGCAGCAGATCGAACTGCTTGACATATTTGACGATGAACGAGCGGTTCACCGGGCCGAGCCCCTCGAGACTCTCGGTGTCGTTGTAGACCACGAAGAGGCCCGTGCCCGCGGTCTCGAGCCAGTGGAAACGCAGGTTCGTCGACCAGCGCTGGGTGGCGTCGTTGTACTGAATCAGGCTCTGGACGAAGACCGACGGCGTGAAGTTCTGTGTGATGCGCAGGCTGCCGAGGTTCGTCTGGAAGTCGCCCTGCGGCAGATCGATGCGGCGGTGGGTCCACGTCATGTCGAACAGGAACGAGCCGCCTTGCCGGAGAATCGTCTGCACCTGGTGGCTGTTCTGGTTGCCCGTATAGAAACGGCCGACGTCCCACTGATGCCGCAGGAAGACGGGCTTGCGGCGGTCGGTGTTCGAGCGCAGCGTGAAGCGCAGCCCGCCCACCTCACCCGGCGGCACGACAACGCCCTCAAAGAGCCTGAACGGCGCCCGGAGGCCTTCCCAGGAACCGTTCAATCCGGTGCTGATGTAGTTGCCGTTCTCCCAGTCCCAGTGGTTGTCGATGTGCAGCTCCGCGTTCTGCAGCTCGCCGGTGTCGAGGTAGTCGTAGCGCGTGTAGGTCATGTGGGGCAGCAGCTCGCGGAAGCCCCAGTTCCGGACGCGCTCCTGACGAAGCGTCTCCTGCACGCGCATGTACCAGCGCCGGTAGCCGAATGTGTTCTGCAGGTAGCCGACCTCGGGGTTGAAGTCCTCGCCGACCTGGCCGAAGTCGAAGTTGAGCTGCGTCTTGCCGTCGTTGTACTCGGAGGCCATGTTCCACGCATCGTCGCGACCGGTCAGCCCCGGCGTCTCGGTACGCGCGGCGAAGGCGCCGACGGTGAGCCGCTCGCCCGCGCCGAGACGGCCGTCGACGCCCCAGGTGCGGTTCCAGTTGTCGTCACCGGCCCGATCGCCGGTGGCGGACCGGTTGATGAAGATGCCGCCGATGCCGGATCGCCTGCGCAGGTCCTTGCTCACCCGCGCGACGGTGAAGTTGTTGCCGGGCGCCAGGCCGACCTCGTCGGTCTGCATGTTCAGCAGGCCAACGTTGTAGCCGTTCGTCTTGCCGCTCAACCGGCCGCCGCCGATGATCGGCACCAGCCCGCCCTGGTCGTCCAGACCGATGCGCCGGCTGAAGAACAAATCGAGGTCGCCGCTGCTGGACACTCCGTTCGCGGTCGCGCCAACCGTGAAGAGCCCGGAGTTCTCCAGGAAGAACGGGCGCTTCTCCGGGAAGCGGATGTTGAAACGCGTCAGGTTGATCTGCTGGTTGTCGACCTCGACCTGCGCGAAGTCCGTGTTGTAGGTGAGGTCGAGGTTCAAACCCGCCGTGAGACCCACCTTGGCGTCCACGCCCCACTCGCCATTGATGATCGTCGGCCGCCTCGTCGCGAAGGTGCGGTCGGCCGAGCCGACGGCGTACGGCAGGAGCTTCAGGTTGCGCGGCGTCTTGAGCGTCAGCCCGCGCAGTTCGCCGGCCGACGACAGGCGCTGGATTTCGAACTGTCGCGGCAACGGCGCCCAGTAGGTGCGCTCGCGCTTCCGCTGGAACTGCCGCGTGAAGTTGATGCCCCAGGTCTGCGGTGACGGGCCGTAGCGCAGCGTCCGCAGCGGAATCCGGAACTCGGCGGTCCAGCCGTTCTCGGCGCGGCGCGTCTGCACGTCCCAGCTGCCGTCCCAGCTGACATTGGTCACCTGGTTGCGGATCTGCGCGTCGTACTGCACACCCGACGCGTTCGTGCCGAACACGAAACCGTTCTGGCGATCCCGGAACGTGTCGAACACCACCTGAAAGGAATCCTGATCGCCGAGAGACGCGTCGCGCCGCTCGCTCGTCGTGACGATCCCGCCCGGGTCCGCGTCCGCCAGCCAGACGCCCACATACAGCGCGACGTCGTCGAACAGCACCCGGACCTCGGTGACTTCGCTCGCGGCCTGCCCCTGGAGCGGCTCGGCCTGGAGGAACCGGGAGACGGCCGTCGCCTTCTGCCAGTCCGCCTCGTTGAGAACACCGTCGACCACGAGGGTGCCGGTCGCGCGGACGGCCGCGACCGTGGGCCGCGGCGTCGCCGCCAGCGCCATTGGGTCATCCTGCATCGCCGTCTGCGCACCGGCGGGCCCCGCGAGGGCCGTCAGCCACAGCGCCGACAGCAGGGACACGGCGCCGGGCAACGAGATTCGCATGAATCCGCACATGGTACGGCCGAACTGGAGACGGTCAAAGCACCAGATTCGTCGTGGCACGGCGGTGCCGGGGACGGGGTGATGGAAGTGGGGAGGAGATGGTGGCCAGGGACGGGATCGAACCGCCGACACCACGATTTTCAATCGTGTGCTCTACCAGCTGAGCTACCTAGCCAAGGCCGGACGACCTGATGAGTATACTCTCAGTTCATCCTGTTTCGTCATCCGGCTCAACCAAGGGAGTTACGCGTGAAGCGAGTGTTCGTCCTGTCGATGTGTCTCCTGGCCCTGGGGGCCTGCAAGAAGTCCGCGCCCACCGAGGCCGCGGCCGCCGCGGAAGCCCAGCCGGAGCCGCCGAAGCCCGTTCCCGCCGTGTTGCCCGATGAACTCGCCACGGTCAACGGCGAGAAGGTGACGAAGGTCGAGTTCGAGGCCGCGCTCCAGGGACTCATGCAGAACGCCGGCGGCGAGGTTCCGGCCGACAAGCGTGACGCCGTCTACCGCGACATGCTCGATCAGATGATCGGCTACAAGCTGCTGACCCAGGAAGCGAAGAACCGGAAGATCGAGGTTCCCGACTCGGAATTGATCACGCGCCTCGAGATGCTGAAGAGCCACTTCGGGTCCCCCGAGGCGTTCACCAAGGCTCTGGCTGAACAGAAGATGACCATCGAACAGCTCCGGGAGCAGACGCGCGGCGAAATGCAGCTCGCCAAGATGATGGAAGCGGAAGTCGAGTCGAAGGTGAAGGTCGAAGAGAAGGATCTCAAGGAGTACTTCGACAAGAACCCGGAACAGTTCAAGCAGCCCGAGCAGGTGCGCGCCAGCCACATCCTCATCGCGGTCGCCGCCGACGCCGACGCGAAGACGAAAGAGGCGGCGAAGGCGAAGGCCGCGGGCCTCCTGGCGCAGATCAAGGGCGGTGCGGACTTCGCGGCCCTGGCCGCCAAGAACTCCGCGGACCAGGCCAACGCCAAGCAGGGCGGTGACCTCGGCTTCTTCGGCAAGGGTCAGATGGTCGGCGAGTTCGAACGCGCGGCCTTCGGTCTGCAGAAGCCCGGCGATGTCAGCGAACTGGTGGAAACGCCGTTCGGCTTCCACATCATCAAGCTGGCCGAGAAGAAGGCGGAAAGCACGCTGTCACTCGATCAGATCAAGCCGCAGCTCGAAGGCTTCCTCAAGAATCAGAAGCGGCAGGACCTGACGATGGCCTTCGTGAAGGGCCTGCGGAGCAAGGGCAAGGTCGACATCAAAATGTAGCGCCGCGCTCCTTCCGGGAGCGCTGCTCGCGCCGCTTGCGGCGGTCGGTTCCGGCCGCCGCGGCGGCCGCCCTGTAAAGCCGGTCCATCCGTCGCATTTCGACCTCCTCCGCCGTCGGCGCGGGCGTCAGATCCTCGTAGAGCGCGCGCGCCTCGGCCTTCGGCAGGTGCGACCCCGCCACCGCCACGACACGCACCGTTTGTTTCCGGCCCAGCGGGCGCGAGATCCGGATCTCGTCGCCCGGCCGCACCAGGCGGTGCGGTTTCGCGTGCTCGCCGTTCAGGTCGACCTTGCCGCCCTCGCAGCCGCGCTTCGCCTCCGACCGGGTCTTGAACAGACAGGCCACGTCCAGCCAGACGTCGAGCCGGACGTCCTCGTCCTGCCCACCCGGCTGCCCCCGCACCACCTTCGCCATCTCCTGCCGTACCTCACCACCGTTGTACCATCGCAACCGCCGTGCCCCGCAACCAGGAAGTGATCCGCCAGTGGCGGCTGCTCCACGCGCTCGAGTCGTCGCGCCACGGCGCCACCATCGACGGCCTCGCTTCGGAACTCGAGGTCACGACCCGCACGATCCGCCGCGACCTCGCGGCCCTGCAGGAGGCGGGCTTCCCGCTCTTCGATACACGGGATGACCTGGACCGCGTGCGCTGGCGGCTGGAGGGCGCGGCGTTCAAGGGGCTGGATACCGGGTTCACGCTCGCCGAGCTCTGCGCGCTCTATCTGAGCCGCAACCTGCTCGAGGCTGTCGCCGGGAATCCGTTCCAGCGGGACCTCGGCCTGGCGTTCGGACGGCTCGAAGGCGCCCTGTCACCGCGGATGCGCCAGTTTCTGGACCGTCTGCCTGGCGTGCTTGCCGCCAAACCTGCTCCGCGGGCGGGCGCCGCGGATGCGTCGTCGGAGGTCGTGGCCCGGCTGCTCGAAGCCACCCTGCACCTGCGCGTCGTCACGATGCGCTATCACTCGGTGTCGAGTGCGCGCGTGAAGGACTACGTGATCCACCCGTACAAGCTGGCGTTCGCGCAGGGGGGACTCTATCTGCTGGCGTTCGTGCCCGCCTACGACGACGTCCGGACGTTCGCCGTCGACCGGATCCGGTCCGTCTCGCTCGACAAGCAGACCTTCACGCCGCAGCGCCAGGTCCCGGACGACGTCTTCGGCAACTCGCTCGGCGTCAACACCGGGCCGGCCGAACGGGTGGAACTCCGGTTCGACGCCGAGGTCGCCGCCTACGTCAGGGCGCGCGTGTGGCACCCCTCCCAGGAGCTCCGGGAACTCCCCGGCGATAATCTCGCCCTCACGCTCCACGTGTGCCACGATTGGGCTCTGCGAAGCTGGATCCTGAGCTGGGGTCCGTTCGTCGAAGTCCTGTCCCCCGCCTCGCTGGCCTCCGGCATCGCCGCGGACCTCACCGCCGCCAGGGCCCGCTATGGAGCGCACTAGATGACACGAGTCCGCCTGTCGATCGTCGCCGCGATCCTCGCCCTGGTTCTGTTCGGCGCCGGGCCGTCGCTGGTCGGCTACATCACGGACTACTGGTGGTATCAGGAGACGGGCTTCCAGGCCGTCTACCTCGCGATGATCGGCGCGCAGGCCCGGCTGTTCGTCGTGGTCACCGTCGTCGCGCTCGCCTTCCTGCTGCCGAACGTGCTCGTCGCGCTGAACTCGATCGGGGAGGGCCGTCCGGTCTTTACGACGCGTGAGGGCCTGCCGATTCGGCTGCCGGGCAAACAGCAGCTGCGGGCCATCGCCGTCAACGTGACGGCGGTGCTCTCGATTCTGGTCGGGCTCGCGGCGTCCTCCGAGTGGATGACGTGGTTGTCGTGGCGGCACGCGGTGCCGTTTGCGCAGGCAGACCCGATCCTCGGCCGCGATGTCGGGTTCTACGTGTTCTCGATGCCGTTCCAGCAGATGCTCCGCGGCATCGGCCAGGGCCTTGTCGTGCTCGCCGCGCTGGCGTCGGCCGCGCTGTACCTCGTCTCCGGGAGCCTGACGCGCGGCTTCCCCGCCAAGGTGGCGATTACCGACGGTCCGCGCCGGCATCTGACGGTACTGGCCGCGCTGTTCCTGCTGCTCTTCGCGTGGGGCGCCTGGCTCGGCCGGGCCGAGCACCTGCTGGCCGAGCATCCGCTGATCCACGGCGCGTCCTACGCCGACGTCCACGGCCGGATGCCTGGCGCGCTGGCCCTCACTGGCGCGGCGGTCGTGGCGGCGCTGCTCTGCGTCTTCGCGGCGCTTCGGCGCCTCACGTGGCCGATTGTGGCGGGCGTCGCGCTCTGCGTCGTCACCTCCGTCGGCACCGAGGCCTACAGCACCGTGCTGCAGCGCTTCTTCGTGGCGCCGAACGAGCAGGTCCGCGAAGAGCCCTTCATCCAGCACAACATCGACGCGACCCGGCGCGCCTTCGACATCGACCGGGTGGACGAGCGCGACCTGAGCGGCGACACCGAGCTGACGCCGGCCCACATCGCGGCCAACCGCCAGACGATCGACAACGTCCGCCTGTGGGATCACGGGCCGCTGCTCGACACGTTCGGCCAGCTCCAGGAGATCCGGACCTACTACGACTTCGTGTCGGTGGACAACGACCGGTACGTCCTCGACGGCGTTCAGCGGCAGGTCATGCTGTCGCCGCGCGAGCTCAACGTCGACGCGCTGCCGAACCGCACGTGGGTCAACGAGCGGCTCACCTTCACACACGGCTACGGCCTGACGCTCGGCCCCGTGAACCAGGTCACGAAGGAAGGCCTGCCGGAGCTGTTCATCCGGAATCTCCCGCCGGAGTCGACCGCCGGCCTGGCGGTCACGGAGCCCAGCATCTACTTCGGCCAACTCTCGAGCGACTACGTAATCGCCCCCACGCGCACGAAGGAGTTTCACTACCCGAAGGGCGACGAAAACGTCTTCACGCAGTACGCGGGCAAGGGCGGCATCCCGATGGCGTCGCTGTGGCGCAAGCTCCTCTTCGCGCTGCGCTTCGGGTCCTACCAGATCCTGCTGAGCGACGACATCACCGCCGACAGCCGCATCCTGATCAACCGCAACATCCGCGAACGCGTGCGCCGCGTGGCGCCATTCCTCAGCTTCGACAGCGACCCGTACCTCGTGCTGACCCAGGGCCGGCTCATCTGGATCTACGACGCGTACACCACCGCGGCCCGCTATCCGTACGCGACCCCGGCTTCGCGCGGTCTCAACTACATCCGGAACGCCGTCAAGATCACGATCGACGCCTACGACGGCACGACGACGCTGTACCTCGCCGACGATCGGGATCCGATCGCCGCCACCTACGCGCGTGCATTTCCCGGGATCTTCAAGCCGCTCGCGGAGATGCCGGCCGACCTGCGGGCGCATGTCCGCTATCCCGAGGACATCTTCTCGATCCAGGCCGCTGTCTACGCGACGTACCACATGACGCAGCCGGCCGTCTTCTACAACCGCGAGGATCAGTGGGAAGTGCCGGTCGTGGACGAGGCCCGCGAGGCCAGGCCGATGGAGCCCTACTACACGATCATGAAGCTGCCCGGCGAGCAGGAGGCGGAGTTCATCCAGATGCTCCCCTTCACCCCACGCCGCAAGGACAATCTCGCCGCGTGGCTCGTCGCGCGGAGCGACGGCGACCATTACGGGACGCTCCGGGCGTTTCAGTTCCCGAAGCAGTCGGTCGTCTTCGGCCCGCGGCAGGTCATGGCGCGCATGAGCCAGGACCAGACGATCTCTCCGCAGGTCACGCTGTGGAATCAGCAGGGTTCCCAGGTGATCTGGGGCACGCTCATGGTGATTCCGATCGAGGAGTCGCTGCTCTACGTGCGCCCGCTGTATCTGAAGGGCGTCGGCGGCCGCATTCCCGAGTTGCGCCGCGTGGCCGTGGCGCTCGGTAACCGGATCGCGATGGAGGACACGCTCGACGCCGCGCTCAACCGTCTGTTCGGCGGCACGGGCAGCGCCCAGGGATCCGCGCGCGCCGACGCGTCCTCGTCGGCGAACCGCGGCGACGCCGCGTCACCCGGCCAGACGGTGCCGGAGACGGTCTCCACGATGCGCACGCTGGCCGACGAGGCGAACACCCACTTCACCCGCGCGACCGAGGCGCAGCGGAAGGGCGACTGGGCCGCCTACGGCGAATCCCTCAAGGCCCTCGGCGCGGTGCTGGAGCGGATGCGAGCTACTCGGCCTTGATCCGGATGTTGCGGTAGGCCATCTTCCGGCCCTGCGCCTGGAAGGCGATATTGCCGGCGTAGTTGTAGTCGTGCTTGTCGACCTTCGACACGGGCACGCCGTTGAGAGACGTCACGATCCGCCCGCCCTTGGCCATGATCTCGAGGCTGTTCCACTGCCCCAGCGGCCGCATCGCGCGGCGCTTGGCCTCGAGGTCGACGTCCCCGATCTTGCCCGGGCCGCCGATCGCGTAGTACTCCGCGATGTCCCGGTGCCGGCCCTCGACCTCGATGCTCTTCGGGTAGCCCGGGGCGCCGATGTCCGAGAAGATCAGATACCCGCCGCCGCCGCTGAACAGCTCCTCGTCGTCCTCTGGGGCGAACTCCGCCGGCTTCTCGAACTTGTAGTCGAACCGCAGCGTGAAGTCCTTGTACTTCTTGTCCGTGTAGAAGATGCCGTGAACGTGGCACTCGCACACGATCGTGCCGGCCTCGACCCGCAGGACGTCGCCGGGCACGGTCTTGCCGCAGCCGTCCGGCGCTTCACGGCAGTTCGCGCCGAGATTGAAGTTCCATCCCGCGAAGTCCTTCCCGTTGAAGATCCGCTCGAAGCCCGGCTCGTTGAGCGTCATCTGCCGCATCGCATCGACGTCCGCCGGAATCTCGTCATTACCCGAGGGATAGCCGTTGGCCTGCAGGATGTAGGCCGCGATGTCCACGCGCTGCTGCGCACTGACCGCCTTCGTGTTGAACGCCGGCATCGAGAGCAGTTTGCTGTAGAGCATCAGCACGTTCGGGTACACGGTCTTGCCATTGACGACCCGCTCGAGGAAGTGCCCGCCGAACGTGCTCGGCAGCGCGGCCAGCAGGTCCGCCGGCGTCGAGTTGCGCGGGTCCACGGTGTGGCAGAAGGCGCAGTTGCGGTTGAATGCCAGCTTGCCGCGACGGGCCTGGTCGTCCGTGTAGAACGCCTCGCCCTTCCGCGTCGACGGCGTGGCCACCTTCAGGTAGTCCGGTGACCGCTTCGCCGCCGGCGAGCCGCCCTCCGGCCCGTCGGTCCAGAAATCCTTCGCGCCGGCCGCCGCGCCGTTCCGCATCAGGACGAAGGCCAGGATGTCCGCCGTCTGGTGCCTGGTGAGGCCGCCCGGGCCCTGCAGCGGCATCTGCGTCTGCGTGTAGTCCAGCAGTTCGGCCAGCGGACGGGACCGCCAGCGGCCCGCAAAGCTCTGGCCCGCGAGCGCGGGCGCACGGTCACCACCCGCGAGGTCCTTGCTGTGGCACATGATGCAGGTGCTGTTGTAGAGCGCCTCGCCGCGCGTCGCCTGCGCCGTGGTGTACGCGCCGTCCCAGGACGGCTGCTGGGCGAACACGACGGGCAGCGAGACAAGCGCGGACAGGGCGGCAGCGGCGAGGAGGAGCTTCTTCTGCATGGCCGGCGAGTATACGCTGAGCCGTGCGCTTCAAGCTGACCATCGAGTACAACGGCACGCGCTACAGCGGCTGGCAGCGGCAGAAGAACGCGCGCACCGTCGCGGGCGAACTGGAACAGGCCATCGCCGACGCGACCGGCGCGCACGACTTCGAGCTGTACGGTTCCGGCCGGACCGACGCGGGGGTCCACGCCCTCCGGCAGGTCGCGCATCTGGAGATCCGCTCGACGCTCCCGCCGGCCACGCTCCGGCAGCGCGTCAACGACGGGCTGCCCGCGGACATCGCGGTCCTCGACGTCGAGGCGGTGCCGCATCGCTTCCACGCGCGCCACGACGCCGTCGCGCGGAGCTACATCTATCAGGTGGCCCGCCGGAAGTCGGCGTTCGCGAAGCCGTTCGTCTGGTGGGTCAAGGAGCCGCTCGATGTGCCCCGTATGCAGGCCGCCGCGGCGCACCTGGTCGGCTTCCACGACTTCCGCAGCTTCTCGGACGACGACCCGGACGAGAAGTCGACGACGGTGCAGCTCGACGCGCTCGAGCTCTACGAGGACGGCGACCTGCTGCTCGTGCACGTCGAGGGCTCCCACTTCATCTGGAAGCTGGTGCGCCGTCTGGTCGGCGTGCTGGTCGAGGTGGGCCGGGGCGGCCTCGCGCCTGACGCGGTCGCGTCCCTCCTCACATCCGATTCACCGCTCCCGGCGGCGCTCACCGCTCCGGCCGCAGGTCTCTTCCTGGAGCGCGTCTACTACCCCGGCGACCGGCGCGATCACCCCGTCAGCCCGGCCGTCGTCCTCGGCAGGGACTGAACCTCCCGTGGTACGGTGTCCCGCGTGATTCGCGCCCTCACTGCCGCACGCCCGCTCATCGTCGCCGCGCTCGCCGCCGGGTTCGTCCCGGCCAGCGCCTCCGCTCAGACCTCGGGGCCACCCTCCACGGCCACCGCCGCGCAGGCCGTCACCCGGGACGCGCAGGGGCGGCCGGTGGTCCGGGCCGTCCGGACCGCGTCTCCGATCCGGATCGACGGCCGGCTCGACGAGAGCATCTACGCGACTGTGCCGCCGGCCGACACGTTCTACCAGGTCGACCCGAAGCCCGGCGAGCCCGCCACGCAGCGCACCGAGCTCTGGCTGTTCTTCGACGACGACAGCATCTACGCCACCTTCCGCTGCTGGGAGGATCACCCGGACCGCATGGTGGCCAACGAGCTGCGCCGCGACAACGTCGCCATCGCGAACAACGAGTACGTGGCGGTCTCCTTCGACACGATGCTCGACCGGCTGAACGGGAGCTTCTTCACCGTCTCGCCCATCGGCGGGCGGATGGACGGCCAGTCGTCAAACGACCGCACCGTGTCGAACGACCCGAACCCGATCTGGATCTCCAGGACCGGACGCTTCGACGGCGGCTGGACCGTGGAAATGGCGATTCCCTTCAAGTCCCTCCGCGTGCAGTCCTCCCGTGAGCAGACGTGGGGCCTCATGGCGATGCGGGCCAACCGCTGGAAGAACGAGGTGTCCTTCATCGTCCCCATGCCGCCGGCCCGCGGCGCGGGGGGCGTCGCGATGATGTCGCGGGCCGCCACGCTGGTCGGCGTCGAGGTGCCCCCGCCAGGCCTGAACCTCGACGTGAAGCCGTTCGCCACGGCGAGCCTCACGACCGACCGGCCCACCGGCATCAGCAATCGCAGCAACGGCGACGCCGGACTGGACGTCAAGTGGACATTCTCGCGCTCGGCCAGCGCCGACCTCACCGTCAACACCGACTTCGCGCAGGTGGAGGCCGACGACGCCCAGGTGAACCTGACGCGCTTCAACCTGTTCTTCCCGGAGAAGCGCGACTTCTTCCTCGAGAACCAGGGCACGTTCGCGATCGGCGGCATCGCCGCCGGCGGCGCGGGGGCCGGTGCGGGAGACTCGCCGGTGCTGTTCTACAGCCGGCGCATCGGCCTCAGCCAGGGTGCGGCGGTACCGATTCAGGCGGGTGGCCGGCTCACGGGCCGGGCCGGCAAGTTCAACGTCGGGCTGCTGGATATCCGCACGGGCGATGACGACGCCACCGGCGCCCGCGCGACCAACTTCGCCGTGGCCCGCATCCGCCGCGATCTGCGGAACCGCACGTACATCGGCGGCATGGTCACGTCACGGTCGCGCGGCGACACGCGCGCCTCCGGCAGCGAGCTCTACACGGTCGACGGCTCGCTCGGCTTCTTCACGGACTTCAACATCTACGGCTACTGGGCCCGCTCGCGGACGCCGCAGGTCACGAAGGGCGACCAGAGCTACCGCGCGCAGCTCGATTACGCGTCGGACCGCTATGCCGTGCAGGCCGAGCACCTGACAGTGGGCGCGCAGTTCAACCCGGAGGTCGGCTTCGTCCGCCGGCTCGACATGCGCAAGACGTACGGGATGTTCCGCTTCAGCCCGCGGCCGAAGCGGGCACGCCGCATCCGCAAGTTCTTCTGGACGACGACCGCCAACTACATCGAGAACACGGCCGGCCGTCTCGAGACGCGCACCGTCGACAGCGAGTTCGCGATGGATGTGCAGAGCGGCGACCGCGTCAGCGTCAGCGCCACGTCCAACCACGAATACCTCCCGCGCCCGTTCCGCATCGCGAGCACCGTGACGCTCCCGGTGGCGGCGTACGACTTCGGCTTCGTGCGGGCCGCCTACACGTTCGGGCAGCAGCGGAAGCTCTCGGGCGGCGTCAGCCTCGAGCGCGGCACGTTCTACAACGGCGACCGGACGACCCTCAGCGTGAGCCGCGGCCGGGCCGAGCTCTCGTCCCACCTGTCGATCGAACCGACGCTGTCGCTGAATCGGGTGCACCTGCAGCAGGGCGACTTCACGACGACCGTGGCCGGTACGCGTGTCACGGCGACGGTCACGCCGTGGATGTTCACCAGTGCGCTGATCCAGTACACGTCGGCGACCAATACGCTGTCCGCCAACGTCCGCTTCCGGTGGGAGTACCGGCCGGGCAGCGAGCTGTTCGTGGTCTACAACGACCAGCGCGACACGCTGCGGCCGGGATTCCCCGACCTGCAGAACCGCGCGATCATCGTCAAAGTCAACCGGCTATTCCGGTACTGATCTTCCCTCACAGTGCCGTCCGCCGCAGGCGAAGGCTGTTGCTCACCACGCTGACCGAGC
>CAYNUO010000045.1:0-24502 GCA_964400405.1 uncultured Bifidobacteriaceae bacterium
CGCTCGTCGAAGGCCCGAGCCGTGAAGTCATCGAACTGGTCGAGGTGCCGTGATGCCGAGCGACAAACAACAGATGGCCTGGGTGACGTCGGTCCTGGTGGTAGCGGGTCTCTGGTACATGGGGACGCAGGTGCCTGCGTCGCAGACGCCGCCGGCGCAGGCCGGTGCGAGCGCAGTGGCCGCGGCTCCTGCCGCCACGGCGCCGGGCGGTGACCCCGAGGCCTACTACACCGAGGCACAGGCCGAGCGGGGTGAGGCGCTCTTCGAGAAGCACTGCGGCGCATGCCACTTCGCCGAACCGGATCCGGAGAAGGCCAGGCTCGACACGCGGGGGTTCCTCATCGCCCGGCAGCGCCTGACGAGCAATCTCGGCGGCCGCTACATCGCCGACAAGAAGAACAACGGCCGGCGGATCTTCACCTCCGTCTACTTCCTCTACCGCGAACTCGAGTCGATGCCGGCCGTGACGACGAGCATCACGCCGCAGACGCGCACGGACATCCTCGCCTACATGCTGAAGCAGAACGGTTTCCCGGCGGGGAAGACGCCGCTGCTGTTCGACCTTGCGGCCATGAAGACCATGCCGCTCGATGAGCCGGGATTCATGCGGCTGTTCAACGGAAAGACGTTTGCCGGCTGGAAGTTCCTCGTCGGCCTGAGCTGCGGGCTGCCGCCCGAGAGCTGCGGGCGCACCACGCCCGGCACGGCGTTCGTGGTCAGGAACGGCGCGATCTACGGGTCCGGCAAGGAGCACGGCTTCATGTACACGGCGGGGAAGTACCGCAACTTCACGCTGCGGCTCGACTACCTCTCCGAGAAGCCGGCGGACTGGGACGCGGACGATGTCTATTACTACGCGAACACGGGCTACCACCTGTTCCTGTTCGACGAGAACCTGTTCGTCTGGCCGAAGTCGCTGACGCTGGCCGGCGAGCAGCGCGACCTGCTGAAGCCGGTCGCGCTCGGCGGCACGAAGATGCGCGCCAACACCTGGGACAACGAGGCGCTGAAGCGCGTCGTGCGGCCTCTGGGTGAATGGAACACGATCGAGATCGTGTCGAGCGACGGCAACGTCAAGGGGTACGTCAACGACACGCTGGTCTCGACCGTCACGCAGCACGAATATACGCAGCCGGGCTACATCGGGCTGCAGATGCAGGGCTTCGCGTCGCGCTGGCGGAACATACGGATTCGGGATCACGATCGGCCCTGAACTGGCACCGGCGGTGACGTATTGATGGCACGGCCCGCGCGTGGCGTGCGGGTGAGAAAGATCATGATCCGCTGATGCGGAAGGAGACGCGATGAAGGCAGTGTCGTTGCGGGTGATGGTTGCGGCCGGAACGCTGGTCGCTGCGGGAGTCCTGGCGCTGGGGACGGTATCGGCGCAGCAGCAGGTACCGGCCTGGAACGGGATCTATTCGGAAGCGCAGGCGACCCGCGGCGCGAAGGTCTACCAGGATCACTGTCTCCGGTGCCATGGGAAGGATCTGGCCGGCGGCAACCTCGCACCGGCGGCCGGCGGGCCGGCGTTCGTCGCGAAGTGGCAGAGTCGTCCGGTGCGCGAGCTGTTCGGCTACGTGCAGACACGGATGCCCTACACCAACCCGAACCAGCTGACGTTCCAGCAGAACGCCGACGTGGTCGCCTACATGCTGAGCTACAGCAAGGTGCCGGCCGGCACGAAGGAGTTCGCGGGCGATCTCTCGCTGACGGGCGATCCGAAGCGCGGTGAAGCGTTCTTCACCGAAGCGCAGGCCGAGCGCGGGCGTCAGGCCTTCAACCGCAACTGCGCGGCGTGCCACTCCACGGCGGATTCGAAGCTGACACAGGAGCAGGTGAATGCGTCACCGTTCCCGCCGTCACTGGCGTCGCCCTACCTGGGCCGCGTGTACCACGGCAAGATGATCTACCCGACGGTCTATCACCTCTATATCAAGCTGCAGACGATGCCGGCCTTCGGTAACGAGTCGATCAGCCAGAACACGCGGGCCGACATCATCGCGCACATCCTCGACCGGAACGGCTTTCCGGCCGGCAAGACGGAGCTGAAGCCGGACGTCGATCTCATGAGCCAGATGATGCTGAACGAGCCCGGCTTCGAGCACATCTTCAACGGGAAGGACTTCACGAACATCAAGTTCAACCTCGGCACCGGCTGCGGACCCGAGCCCGGCGGCTGCGCCCGGACCGAGCCGCTCGACACGGTGCAGGTGCTCCCGGGCGGCCGGATGTACTGCAAGTGCGAGGTGCACGGCTACTGGTACTACGCGGCGAAGAAGCTGCTGAACTTCACGGTCCGGTTCCAGCACAAGTTCATCAAGCCCGAGGGCTGGGTGGGCGACGAGGACATCTACATGGGCGGCGGCGGCTGGCTGATGTTCATCCAGGAAGAGAACATGCGGGGCTTCGGCAAGAGCATCGAAATCGAGGGACGCGTCCGTGACATGGCCGACATCTTCTTCCTCGGCGGCGGCAAGGGGAAGTTCACCTATGACCACGCAGCCAAGACGAAGGCGGTGAAGCCGTTCGACTGGAACGACATCGAGATCGTGTCGAAGGACGGCCAGGTGAAAACCTACATCAACGGCGCGTTGAGCTCGACGATCACCGAGCACGACTACAAGGCGGGCTTCTTCGGCATGCAGGTCGAAGGCTCGCCCACCGAGTGGCGCAACATCCGCGTGCGGGTCGAATAGGTGGCGTCCGCCGGTGTGAGCGTTGAGCCCGGGACGGCCGACGCGTCGGTCGAGGCGAGCGCGAGACGGAAGGCGTACCGCAACCTCGTGCTGCCGCTGTTCGTGGTGTCGATGATTGCGTACATCGACCGCGTGAACATCGGCTACGCGGCGCTGACGATGAACCAGGACCTCGGCTTCAACGCGCAGGTCTTCGGTCTCGGCGCGGGAATCTTCTTCGCCGGATACTTCTTCTTCGAGATTCCGGGCGCCCTCATCGCGGAGCGCTACAGCCCGCGCATCTGGATCGCGCGGATCATGATTTCGTGGGGGCTCGTCTCCGGCCTGATGGTCGTCATGGAGACCGCGTGGCAGTTCTACCTCCTCCGGTTCCTGCTCGGTGTGGCGGAAGCGAGTCTGTACCCCGTCATCTACGCGACGTGCATCCCGCGGTTCTTTCCGGCCCGGGAGCGCGCGCGCGCCATTGCCGTCCTGCTGACGTCATTGCAGGTGTCGGTCATCATCGGGGCCCCGCTGGCCGGGTGGCTCATCGGCCTGTCGCCGCTCGGGCTCAAGGGCTGGCAGGCGCTGTTCGCGCTCGAGGCGCTGCCAGCCGTGGTGTTCGGGTTCGTCGTGATGTGGTGGCTTGCCGATCGCCCGGGCGAAGCACGCTGGCTCAACCCGGCCGAGCAGCGCTTTCTGACCGACCAGTACGAACGCGAGGTCGCCGCCAAGGCGGCCGTCCGGAAATACACCGTGTGGGAGGCGTTGCGGGACCGCGAGGTCCTGAAGCTGTGCCTCATCTACTTTCTGTGGATCACTGGGTACTGGGGGTTCAACTACTGGATGCCGACCGCCCTCAGCGATGTGTCCGGCTGGTCGAACATCGGCGTCGGGCAGGCGTTCGCCGCGGCGATGGTGGTCTCGCTCGTCGTCTCGATCTACACCGGGCACTCGTCGTCGGTGCGCGATGAGAAGCGGTGGCACGTGGCGATTCACCTGTTCGTCGCGGCGGCCGGAATGGCCCTCGGGGGGCTCGTCAGGGATCCGTGGATCTTCTACGGCTGCCTGGTGCTGGCGGGCATCGGGACCTATGCGCCGATGGCGGTCTGGTGGTCGTACCCGACCACGTTCCTGTCCGGCCCTGCCGCGGCTGGCGCGATCGGTCTGATCAACTCGATCGGCAACCTGGGCGGGTTCTTCGGGCCGTCGATCACGGGGTGGATGCGGGAGCAGAGCGGCGGCTTCGCTGGCGCGATGCTCTATCTGGCGGTGTCGCTCGCGCTCGGCGGAGGCATGGTGCTGACCCTCACGCGGCACAGAGCCCTCCCGGGGAAGCAACCCGGATAGCACGTTGCGGCAATCCCGGGCGCTCCTGCTTTCCGGCCCGCGGCCGATAATCAACTGGTGAGACGAATCGCGCGAGAGGTGTGCCTGGCGTCGACGCTCGCGCTGGCTGTGCCGGCCGCGGCGCAGACGGTGCCGCGCTACGACACGGGAACACCCTCCCTGCAGCAGATCTGGGTCGATCCGATCGCTGGCGACGATCGCGCCGGAGGCCGGGGCGCCGGCGACGCGCTCCGCACGGTGTCCGAGGCCTGGAACCGGATCCCTCGAAACAACGCCGCCTCGCCGCTTTCCGCGCTGGGCTACGAGATCGTGCTCCAGCCCGGCGAGTATCCGGCCGAGGGCCTGCCGACGTACTGGGAGCAGCGCTACGGGTCGGCTTCCGCCCCCGTGGTCCTTCGGGCGGCGGCCGGCGCCGGGACCGCCATCCTGCGTGGCGGCCTCAATGTGGCCCACGTGGCCTTTCTCTATCTGATCGATCTGGATGTCGTGCCGCGGCCGGCGGGTGACGCCGTGCACTGCGAGGACTGCGACCACCTGCTGCTCAGGAACGTCACGCTGATCGGCGGCGTGCGTCCGGTCAACGGCGTGGAGGCGGACGTCGCCCACGAAACGCTGAAGGTGAACCAGTCGACGTACGTCTACGTGGAAGACTCCCGGATCAGCGGGGCCGACGACAACGCGATCGACTTCGTGGCCGTGCAGTACGGACATATCGTCCGGAGTCGCGTCTTCGGCGCCACCGATTGGTGCGCCTATGTGAAGGGCGGGTCGGCCTCGATCCTCGTCGACAGCAATGAGTTCTTCGACTGCGGGACCGGCGGGTTCATCGCCGGGCAGGGGACAGGGCTGCAATTCATGACCGTGCCATGGGTGCACTACGAGGCCTACGGCGTCCGCGTTGTGAACAACTACGTGCACGATGTCGATGGCGCGGGCCTCGGCGTCAACGGCGGGTTCAACGTGCTGCTGGCCTGGAACACGCTGGTCCGCGTCGGCAGCAGGAGTCATCTGATTGAGGTGGGCTTCGGCGCGCGCAGCTGCGATGCGGCCGACGTCGCCACGGAGCTCGCCGCCTGCCAGCGCCGCCTCGACGCCGGGGCCTGGGGCACCACCGCGGTGGACGACGGCGACAACTTCGTCCGCATTCCCAACCGCCATATCCAGGTGCTGAACAACGTCGTCGACAACCGCGAGGCGGCGTCCGGCCATCAGCACTTCGCGGTGCCCGGGGTGTCGACACGTGGCGCGGACGGTCCGGGGACACCGGATTCGAGACGCGCGGACGACGACCTGCGGATTGCCGGGAACGTCATCTGGGACGGCCCCCCTGAGCACGCGCTCGGGCTGGGCGAGGACGCTGGATGCACCGACCCGCATCCGGGCTGCGGCCCGACCGCGGTTCGGGCATCGAACTGGATCAATACGGTTGAGCCGGACTTTCGGAACCTGGCCGCTGGCGATCTCCGGCCCACAGGGGCACTGACGACGCTGTCATCGGTGGCCGTCTCCGAGTTCGCGTGGGAGGATCTGCCCTCGACGCCACGCGCACCGGCAGGCGATTCCGCGTCCGGCGTGCCTGCCGACCGCGATGGACGTCCCCGGCTGCCGGGCGACCCACCCGGCGCCTCCATCGCCCGCTAGGCGCGGCGATACTGCCGCGACACGACTTCTCGATCCCGTCGAGACAGGACGTGTGACGTCGACCGCATCTGGTACGTTCCGTTCTCGTGACGGCGTGGTTTCTCGTGATCTTCGTGCTCTGTATCTCCGGTGCGCAGGAGGTCGGCAAGTACTTCGGGTCGGGGGGTGTCGCGCTGCACGGCGCCGTCGTCGCCTCGGTCCTTGTCTGGGGCCATCACCGCCTGAGCCAGGGCCGCGCGATCCTGTCCGAACGCGCGGCCACGGTCGTGATGTGGGTCATGATCGGCGGCGCGGTCGTTGCCTTCTCGCAGGTGTATCCGATTGCCCAGTCCGGCGCGATCGGCGGTGGCAGTGATGGCGATGACGCGATCGATGCGGCGGTTCGCGCGGCGTTCGCCGGTGCATACCCATATTCGGTCACGACGTATCTGGGTTCGCCGGCCACGTATCTGCCCGGTACGTTGCTGATGGCTGCGCCGTTTGTGTGGCTCGGCGCCTCGGCGTACCAGAACCTTGCCTGGCTTACCGGTTTCGCTGTCGCCGTCAGGCTGCGCTTCGGACGACCGGGGATTGCGGCGCCCGTGCTGATCACCGCCCTCCTGGCGCCGACGGTCTGGCATGTGCTGGTCACCGGTTCAGGCATTCTGACCACGAGCATCGCCGTCACGCTCGGTGTGATGAGCGTGCTGCGCCTGGTTCGTCATGGCCACGTTCCGTGGCTTCCCGCGCTCTTCCTCGGCCTCACAGTAACCACCCGTGCGAACTTCATGCTCGTGCTGCCCGTGGTCTGGGCGTACGTGTACCAGCGGCTCGGGCTCCGCGCAGCGCTCGTCACGGCAGGCGTCTCCATCGGCATGGTCGCCGCCCTGATCCTCCCGTTTGCGCTCTACGACCCGGCGACGTTCTGGTTTGCGACGGTCCTGGAGCAGAACTGGGTGGGCCGGCACGGCGTCCCCGGTGTTCCCATGGCCTGGGTCGTGCTGCCCGGGTTGAGCGCCCTCGTCGCCGTCGCGCTTGCTGCCGGCGTCGCACGGCCCGGCATGGGCGAACGCCACGTGCTGACGGCCGCTGCGCTGACTCAGGCGACGCCTGTCGTGCTGGCTTTCGTCGCCGTCAGCATCGAGATCCGTGCGATCCACCTCGACTTCACGCGGTACGGTCTGCACATGCTGTTTCTCGCGCTGATGGGTGGCTGGCTCTGGCTGGAGCAGGCGGGCTACCTCCGCGGACGAGCGTCCGTCAGCCCTTGACCGTGAAGCCCTTCGTCCGCAGGTAGTCGCGCACGCGGTCGCGGAGGTCACCCTGCAGTTCGATCGTGTCGTCCGACACGGCGCCGCCCGTGCCGCATGTCCGCTTGAGCTCACTGCACAGTTCCTTCAGGAACGCGGTGTTCTTCGGCAGGTCGAAGACGACGGTGACGGTCTTGCCGCCGCGTCCGGTCTTCTCCATCCTCAGCTTGGCGACGACGCGGTCCGGCACGGGCGCCACTCCGGCTCGGCTCGCGCTGCACTGGCAGTTCGTCGCGGGCCAGCCGCAGCCCGGACAGACACGGCCCGCATCAGACGAGTAGACGAGGCGGCTCCCGGCCTTCGACATCCCGTCGATCGTATCGCGCCGGAGGCTGGAATATTTGTCACCGGAGCTCGCACCCGAGACACTAAAATCCGCGCACCCGCCACCCGGTCAGGCGGTCCCGCGCCAGCGGGAGGAGGAATCGTGCGGAAGATCGTCCTGTGCGTGCTGGCCTGTGTCGTCGTCGCGTCCTCCGGGCTTCGAGCCGAAGACTGGCCGGAGTACCGGGGCGCCGGGCGCGCCGGCGTCTGGAAGGAGACCGGCATCGTCGACACGTTTCCCGCCGAGGGGTTGAAGGTCCTGTGGCGGACGCCGGTCAACCGCGGTTTCAGTGGGCCCTCCGTGGCCGGCGGCCGCGTGTTCCTGACCGACTTCATCGAGGAGAAGGGGCCGAAGGGCACGGAGCGGGCCCTCGCCCTCGACGAGAAGACCGGCAAGATTCTCTGGACGTTCGAATGGCCGGCTGACTACGGCGGCATTCTGTGGCCCGTGGGGCCACGCGCCACGCCGACCGTCGATGGCGACCGCGTCTACGTCCTGGGCGTGAACGGGAAGCTCTTCTGCTTCAAGGCCGCAACCGGCCAGCTCGTCTGGAAGAAGGACTACGTCGCCGACCTCGGCGCCGACCCGCGCACGTGGGCCTTCAACTACGGCTACACAGGGGCGCCGCTCGTCGACGGCAACAACCTGATCTGCATGGTCGGCGGTCAGCCGGACGCGAAGGTCGTGGCGCTCGACAAGTTCACCGGTCAGGTGATCTGGAAGTCGCTCTCGATGGAGACAGAGCTGGGTGCGGCGCAGCCGCTGATGATCACCGAGGGCGGGGTGAAGCAGCTCATCGTCTGGTATCCCGGTGCGGTGGCCTCGCTGAATCCCGAGAGCGGGAAGGTTCGGTGGGAGGCGCCGTGGCGCGTCGGCGGGAGCGCGTCCGCCGCCATGCCGTTCAAGAGCGGACCGCACCTGTTCTTCAGCACGTTCTATGACGGCGGCCTGATGCTGAATCTCGACCAGAAGAAGCCGGCGGCCTCGATCGTGTGGAAGGGGAAGAGCAACAACGAGCTGCAGACCGACGGCCTGCACTCCACGCTCTCCGGACCGGTGATCGTCAACGGGCACATCTACGGCATCTGCAGCTACGGGCAGTTCCGGTGCATGCGCGTGTCCGACGGGGAACGGCTCTGGGAGACGCAGGCCGTGACCAAAGAGCGATCGAGGTGGGCCACCGGGCACATCGTCGTCAACGCCGGCCGGCTCTTCATCAACAACGACCGCGGCGAGCTCATCATCGTGCAGCCGGACCCCACCGGGTACAAGGAGATCAGCCGGACCGCCCTCATCAAGCCCACGTCGCCTCCGGGCAACCGGCGGCAGCTCGTCAACGTGAACTGGTCGCACCCGGCCTATGCGAACCGGCACATCTACGCGAGGAACGACGAGGAAATCATCGCCGCGTCGCTGGCGAAGGACGGCAAGTGATGCGCGCGCGGCTGCTGGCGGCGTGCGTCGTCGTGGCGGTGTCCGCGCTTGCCGGGGGCGGAGCGCTCCGGGCGCAGACGGCGCCACCGGCCGTCACGCTGTGGAACCTGAATGCCTACGACATCCTGTTCGTGCTCTCCGGCGGCGGCGCCAATGCCATTGCGCTGACGCGTGACGACGGCGTGGTGCTCATCGATCCGCTGCCAGCCGGCCTCGGCAAGGCGTCACTGGAGGCGCTCTCCACTGTGACGGACCAGCCCGTGCGCACAATCGTCAACCTGCGGAGCGGGGCCGCGGACCTGAAGGCGAACCTGGAGTACCCGGACGTGACGACGGTCATCGCCCCGAAGGCGGTCGCGGATCGGGCCGCGGCGCTGGGGCTCTTCACCGGCGCCGCCGCGAAGTTCGCGCCGTCGAAAGTGGTGACCGGCACGACGACGCACCTCGACGGGCCGGATGTGATGGACCTGATGGTCCTCGGTCCGGGCCGCACGGGCGCAGAAGCGGTGGTCGTCTTCAAGGAAAAGCGCCTGGCGTACATGAGTGAACTGTTCCCCGGAAAGGCCGTGCCCGTGGTCGACGCCGCCCTGGGCGGGAGTCTGGTCGGCCTGGGGCAGACGCTGGCGAAGGCCCGGGCCGCGGTCACGGGTGTCCGCTCGGCCGTTCCGGGTCACGATTCGCCGAAGGCGGGCGGCGTCGGCACGCACAAGCCACAGTCAGTGATGCCGATCTCGACCACCGCGCAGTGGAAGGATGTCGAGGAGTACGCGGATTTCATCGCGGCGTTCATCGAGGCAGGCCGTCAGGCCAGGACGGCGGGCCGCACGCCCGAACAGGCCGCCGCGGAACTCCGGATGCCGGAGCGCTTTGCGGCCTACGACATGACCGGCGCGGCCGCCGCATTCACCGTGCTTTTCACCGAGTTACCGGCCCGCTGAGCCCCGGGAGCGGGGCGTATAATCGCGAGACTCAGTCGTCCTTTCCAGCCGAGGTTCCAATGCCGAGCTACACCCTGAATGTGAACGGGAAGACCCAGACGGTGAACGCCGCCGCCGATACCCCGCTCATCTACGTTCTCCGCAACGATCTGAACCTCATGGCGACGCGCCTCGGCTGCGGGATGTCGCAGTGCGGCGCCTGCGCGGTCCTCGCGGACGGCAAGGAAATCCGGTCATGCACGACGACGGTGTCGCGTGTGACCGGCAAGAAGATCCATACGATCGAGGGGCTGCCCGGCCTGTGGGCCGCGAAGTCCGGCAAGCCGCTGACGGCCGAGACGCTGCACCCCGTGCAGCAGGCCTGGATTGACGAGCAGGTGCCCCAGTGCGGCTACTGCCAGAGCGGCATGATGATCGCCGCCGTCGACCTGCTCGAGAAGACCCCGAAGCCGACCGTCGAGCAGATCCGCACCGCCTTCACCAACACACCGCCCTCGCCCCACCTGTGCCGGTGCGGCACGTACACCGGCATCGTGGCGGCTGTGCAGCGGGCGTCCAAAGCCATCGCCGGCTGACGGGAGAACAATCATGCAGACCTTCGGCCCCTCACTCACGCGTCGCACGTTCGTCAAGGTCGGCGGCGCGCTGGTCGTCTCGGCCTCACTCCCGGCCAGGGAATCGGCGGCCGGCGCGGCCGCGGAGACCGCATCACGCACGCTTGACGCCTCGAAGCTCGCGTCGTGGCTCGAGCTGCACGCCGACGGCACCATCGTCGCGCGCACGGGCAAGACGGAAACCGGCACGGCCTCTTCCGCGTTCTACGCGCAGGCGGTTGCCGAGGAACTGGACGTGGACCCCGCGAAGGTGTCGATCATCGGGGGCCACACGGACGAGACGCCGGACGGCGGCTTCTCGGCGGGTTTCCTCGGCGGTGTGAACAACCTGAAGAAGGTTGCGTCCTACACGCGACAGGCGCTGCTGGGTCTTGCGGCCGAGCGCCTGGGCGCTCCGGTGGCCAGCCTGAAGGTCGCCAGCGGCGTCGTTACCGGCGGCGGCAAGTCCGTGAGCTACGCGGACCTGGTGAAAGGCCAGCAGCTGAGCCTGACGATTCCGGTGACCGGCCGGCTTGCACGGGTGGACCCGAAGGACCCGATCGGGATTACGGACCTGATGGGCCTCACGGTGACGGGCAATCCGCCGCTGAAGCCGACCGAGCAATACGCGGTCGTCGGCGGCAACCATCCCCGGCCGTCGATTGAGGACATCGTGCGCGGCAAGGCCGTCTACAGCGGCGACGTGAAGGTGCCGGGCATGCTGCACGCCCGGATGATCCGCCCCGCGACGCTCGGCTCGACGCTGGTTGAGCTCGGCAAGCTCGACAAGGCGAAGTTCCCGACGGCTGAAGTCGTCGCGCAGAAGAACCTCGTCGCGGTCGTGTCGCCGAACGAGTGGGAAGCCGTATCCGCGGCGCGCGCGGTCTCGGCGCTGACGAAGTGGACGGAGTGGTCGGGACTTCCCGGCAGCGCGAACCTGACGGCGGCGCTGCGGTCGGCGAAGTGGGAGGACGTCGGACGGCGTGGTGACCTCGCGAAGGCGGAAGCCGGCCTGGCGAAGGCCGCCCGAACCGTTGCGGCCACGTACGAACAGCCGTACGTGCGGCACGCGCCGATGGGGGCGTTTGTCGCCACGGCTGACGTGAAGGCCGACGGCATCACGATCTGGTCCCAGTCGTCGCAGTCGCAGGGGGCCCGGGCGCACATCGCGCACATCATGGGCGTGCCGGTCGAGCAGGTGGTCATCCGGTGGGCACAGGGCCCCGGGCAGTACGGGCGCACCACCTTCGGTGGTGACGGCGCGATGGCGGATGCGGCCATCCTGTCGAAGCTGGTCGGCAAGCCCGTGCGCGTGCAGTGGACCCTCAGCGAGGATCTGGCCTGGTCGAGCACGTCGCCGGGCTGGGTGGCCGACGTGAAGATCGGCCTCGATGCCCAGGGCAATATGGCCGCGTTCAAGAGCGACTGGTACGCGCCGCACGAGAATGACGCCAGGATGATCGGCGCCGTGCTGGCCGGCACGCCCACCATCAGCCCGAAGACGAAACCGCTCTTCCCGGCGATCTCCACCGTGTGGCCCTACGACAAGGTGCCGGCGGTGGTGGAGTCAGCGTTCGGCACGGCGAACCTCGCCAACGAGTCCGCCAACGGCGGGTTGCGCGGCAACATCATGCGGACGCCGTGGCAGCGTCAGCAGAACTTCGCGCTGGAAGCCGCCGTCGAGGAAGCCGCGGCGGCAGCCAAGGCCGATCCGATCGACTACCGCATCCGCCACACGACGGATGCGCGCCTGATCGAGATCCTGAAGGAGACCGCCCAGGCGGCCGGCTGGAAGAGCCGTCCGTCCCCGAGCGCGGATGCCCGCAGGACCGGCACGACGCCCGTGCGCGGCCGGGGCGTGGGGGTCGTGATCCGCAGCGGCGCGCAGTGGGTCGGAATCGCGGAGATCGAGGTCGTACCGGCGACTGGTGTCGTGAAAGTGCTGTCTTTCACGACGGGCGTGGACGTGGGCAAGGTGATGAACCCCAGGCACCTGGCGTCGAACATCCAGGGCGGGACGGTGATGGGGCTCGGCGAGGCGCTCTTCGAGGAGGTCACGTTCGACCAGTCGAAGGTCACCAGCACCGACTGGACGAAGTACCGGATCCCGGCCATGGGCGACGTGCCCCAGGTGAAGACCGTGTTCACGTCGCGCGACGGCCGGGGCATCAATGGCGGCGGCGAAGCCGCGAACACGGTGTCGGCCAACGCCGTGGCGGCGGCCTTCTTCGATGCGACGGGCGTGCAGGCGCGGCGGGTGCCGCTGACGCCGGCCTACGTGAAGTCGATCCTGAAGGCATAGGAGACGTTATGAACCTGAGACTGTTGACCGCTCTGTCCATCATCCTGCTTGTACCCGCCGTGGCTGGCGCGCAGGGCGACGCGAAGGCCGGAATGGGCGCCTTCAGAGGGAAGCTCTGCCACTTCTGCCACGGAGACAACGGCGAGGGCGCATTCGGCCCGGACCTGGCCGGTGGCCGTGGTCTGACCATCGAGCAGTTCAGGCACGCGATCCGGAAGCCGTGGGGTGTGATGCTGTCCTATACGGAAACCCAGCTTCCCGACGCGCAGATCGACAACATCTATGCCTTCCTGAAGGCCCAGCCCATGTCGAAGGGGCCCGAACACTGGCACTGGCCGGCGGCCGCGCCGAGCGCGCCCTACGAGCAGCGCGTCTACATGCAGATCACGGGCTGTGGCCAGTGTCACGAGCCCGAGAACAAGATGGGCCGCATGTGGCTGGGCGAGTACGCAAAGCAGTTGAACTTCGACCTGTTCAAGAAAGTGATCTACACGCACACGCAGAAGTGGCCGCAGCAATCGATGATGGGTAACTACTCGCCCGACCGCCTGTCAGAGGCGAACCTGCGCTCGATCTACAAGTTCCTGGTCGAGGACCTCGGTGTGCGCGCCTCCATCGGTGCCGTCAAGACGGGTTTCAACCCTGGCAATGCGCCGGCGCCGATCACGATTGCGGAGCAGAGCGGCGGCAACACGACCTACAAGCTGACCGTGGCGAACCGCGGGATCAGGAATGTGGGCGTCGATGCGGAAGGTGTGACCGTGTTCGTGCGTGTGCCTGCCGGTACGAAGGCGGTCAGCGGGACGGGCCCCGGCTACAAGGGCACGCAGACGCTCGCCAGTCTCGGTCTGCTGCCTGCCCTGGCGCTGGCGGCGCATCCGAACGAGGAAGGTGCTACGCCGCGTCCGCCGGCAGATACCTCCGGCGACGTGATCGTCTGGAAGCTTCCGAAGCTCGTCGCTGCCGAGTCCGTGGATCTCTCGTTCACGCTGCCGGGCGCGCCGACGGAAGACCTGCTCAAGGCCATGGACGGATCGGCGGTGCACTGGGAAAAGCCGGGCCGGACGGCCTACGGCAAGGCCCTGAAGTACATCGACACGCGCACGCCCGACAGCGGCGACCACGAACGACTCACGCCGCCGCGCATGCCGGCGCCGGCCGCGAAGCCCGCCGGCAACTGACGCGCGGGGCAGGTACGCTACCGACGGCCGGGGCAGCAGCGCTGCTCCGGCCGTTCGCGCGTACGGGGTGGGCCGGGGCTACTTCGCCCGGATGTCGTACGCGTACACGGTGCCCTGGTCCCGCAGGATCAGCTTGCCGTTGGTCACGATCGGGTGGCTCCAGGTGGGCAACTCGCCGGCGTTGATGCGGAAGCGGCCGTGCTCGACGTACTGGACGGGTGTGGCCTCCGCGAGGGCCACCTGGCCCTGCTCGCTGAAGAGATACAGCCGCGCGTCCGCATAAATCAGCGAGCCTTTGCCGACGCTGCGGTGCTGCCACGACACCTTGCCGTCCGCGAACCGCATGGCGGTCAGAATCGAGTTGGAGAACCCGTACAGGTACTCACCGACCAGCACCGATGACGCGTGGTGATTCATCATCTCGCGCGTGAAGTACACCTGCTTCGCGGCGGAGCCCGTGACGTCCAGCAGGATGGCGCCGGTGTCGTAGGCCGACGAGAAGAACACCTTGTTGCCGCTGACGATCGGCGTCGCGATGTTGGCGGTGTTGTTGTTGACGCGGTCGTTCGTCCACAGCACCTTGCCGGTGGCGACGTCCACGCCCATGCCGTTCCGCTCGGTGAAGAAGATCGCCTGGCGGACGCCACCGATCGTCGCGACCATTGCCGAGGAGTAGGCCGCCGGGTCACTCTCCGGTGTCTTCCAGATGACGGCGCCCGTCGCCTTGTTGAGGGCCACGATCGTGGCGTTTGGGCCGCCCGGCTGCACGAGTACCCGGTCTTCGAGGACAAGTGGCGATTCGCTGATGCCCCAGTACGGGTTCTCGCCCTTGAACTCGGTCAGGATGTTCTTCTTCCAGACCGGCTTGCCGGTCGCCATCTCCAGGCACGCGAGGTCGCCGTTGCCGCCAAGGGCGAAGAGCCTGTCCCCGTCGATGACGGGTGTGCCGCGGGGGCCGTCGCCCCGGTCATTGCTGAAGAGCGCGCCGTTTGGCGTTTCCCACACCTTCTTGCCCGTCTCGGCATCGAGCGCGACCACATACTCCGTGGACCCGCGCGTGCCGATGGTGAAGAGCCGGCCACCGGATGCGGCAAACGACGAGTAGCCTCCGCCGTTGCCGGTCGAGCGCCACAGCAGCGGCGGACCGCCCTGGGGCCAGTCCTTCAGCAGACCAGTCTCCGCGGACCGGCCGTCGCGGTTTGGACCGCGCCACTGGGTCCAGTCCGGGGCCTGGCCGTCCAGCACGGCCGTGAGCGCGAGAATCGACGTAGCGGCGACGGTAACGGTTGGCAGCCAGCGCATACGCGCCTATTCTGCCACTGCGCCATCATGGGTGCCGGAGGAAGGGGCATGGAGCTGTTCGAGAGCTGGCTGGAACGCTATGAACGTGGGGTCATCGACCGCCGGGCCTTTCTGGCCGGTGCGGCCGCTGCGCTGCAGGCGTCCGTGGCCGGCGCGGCGGCCCGTCCTGGGCTCGTGACCCCCGGTGGTATCCACCACGTTGAGCTGAAGACGGTGGATCTGGCCGGGACGACCGCATTCTATGAGGCGCTGCTCGGCCCCGCGACGGTTGCGAACGAGCGCGCGACGATCCCTCTCGAGCCCGGTGGCCGCGGGCACCTTCGCATCTCGCGTGGGCCGGTCCCGCGGACCGATCACTTCGCGATCAAGGTGCCCGGCATGTCGGCCCGGGACCCGAAGGCCATGCGTGCCCGGCTGGAGAAGCAGGGCCTGAAGGTCCGGCAGGTCGAGGCCGCGCTGTACGTGAAAGGGCCGGATGACCTCGAAGTCGAGCTGATCGCGCCCTCCGCACGGTAGCGCCGGCCGGCCCGGTCCTCCGAATTTCCGCTGGCACCCCGCTCCCGAAGGTTGTACGGTCCGGCGTCATGAGACACCTCCAGGCTCGCGCCGCCGCCGTCGTTACCGCCCTTGTCCTGACGCAGGTCCCGGGCCGCTCCCAGACACCAGCCGGCACGGTCCGGTTCGACGAGTTCGCCCCCACGACCTTCAGTGTGGTCACCCACGACACTCGGGCGCTCTCGGCAGCCTGGGCCGATGTGCTCGGCATCCCGGTGCCGGCGCCGAATCAGCCGGAGGTGATCTATCCACCGGCCTTCACCGGCGACCGGTCCGGCAGGCCGACGATGGCCTCGCTCCAGATGGCCAACATGACGCTCTCAATGCACCAGCCGCCGGCCGGCACCTACTGGAAGCAGATTCTGGATACCCACGGCCAGTTGCTCTATCGCATGAACTTCCGCGTGCACGCGCTCGCGGACCAGACGGCCCACTTTGAGCGCAAGGGCGGCACCCTCGTGATCGGCGACCCCGCCAAGGTGCCCTACGTCAACGTCAATCTCTGGCCGACCCATGGTGTGGCCCTCGAGCTGAATGGCGTGGCGGCTGATGCGCCGCCTCCGGCCCCGAGGCCCACGCCGCCAGCCGGGAGCTTTGCGCGCCATCCCGTCGCGAAGATCGCGTTCGTGGTGCCGAATCTCGAGGAGGCCGTGCGCGATTACCAGGACCTCTTCGGCCTGCCGGCGCCGACCACCGGGACGATACCCAGGCATGTGTTTCCTGAGGGCCTGAAGGTCGATCGCGCGACCACCGTGCGGTGGGCGAAGTTCACGTTCCCGAACGGCGTCATCCTGGAGCTGAACGAGCCGAAAGGTGGGCCGAGCGTCTGGCGCGACCATCTGACCCGGCACGGCCGGTCGATCTTCAGCGTGGGCTTCCTTGTAAAGAGCGTCAGGGATGAGTTTGCCTACCTGACCTCGAAGGGTGGCGCGGCCGTTTTCGGCGGGCCTGCGGCGCGCTACGCCGGGTTTGATTTCACCGCGAAGCTCGGGGCCATCATCGAAATCAAGGAATAGCACGAAGGTGTTCTGGTCGCACCAGGTGTACGCACCTGGTCACCCCATGTACGCAACAGAACAGACGGCGGTGTTGTGAACGCCGACGATCGGACCCATGACACAAGCACGCACGTGCCGGGGTTCGAACAGGGGTTTCTCTCTCGTCGTCGCAGCCGCCGTCGGCCTGATGCTTGCCGGTGGACTCAATACGGCCGCCGCGCAGGGCCGCCGCGAGGCGCGGCAATCGACCGCGCTGACAGGCACCTATCAGCTCAACACCAGGTTGAGTGACAACGTCTCGAACGTGGCGGATCAGGCCACGCGGTCACTGACCGGTCGAGATCGTACCCGTCTCAGAAACGCCATCTTCCGGCGGCTGGAGGCCCCGGAGTCGCTGGCCATTGACCGCCGCGGACGAGCCATCTCGATGGCCTCGTCGACCGCGGAACGTGTGACGTTCGAGGTCGATGGCCGTGTGCACACAGAGCAACTGCAGAACGGCCGAAGCATCCGCACCTCCACGCGACTGGTCGGCAACCGGCTGGAGGTGATGACCGAGGGCGATCGGTCGGTCGACTACGAGGCCTCGTTCGAGCCGATCAACGGTGGCCGCGGCCTGCGCGTCACGCGGCGCGTCAGCGATGAGGGCCTGCAGCAGACCGTCGTGGCGCAGAGTATCTACGACCGGGTGGCCACGGATGCCCGTCTTGATATCGCTGTGAACCGTGAGCGCAGCAGAGCCTTCGGTACCGACCGTTCTCAGGGCAATGTCGCCACCGCGGCAGACGTCGGCGTGGCCGAGGGGACTCAGTTCATGGCCACGCTCGACGCGGACCTGAACACAAAGCAGGCACGCGCGGAAGACCCGTTCACCTTGACGGTACGATCGCCCGCGCAGTTCGAGGGCGCCACGATCGAAGGTCGAATCCTCGGTGTGGACCGCGCCGGCAAGGTGGCGGGCCGCGCCGACATGTCCTTCGACTTCGACCGTATCCGCCTGCGCAACGGCCGCACCCACGAATTCGACGGTAATCTCGAGAGCATCCGGACAACCAGGGGTGAGACGCTGCGCGTGGAGAACGGAAGCGCACAGGATGACACGAGCCAGACGGGGCGCACGGCGACCCGCACCGGTATCGGCGCGGGCATCGGTGCGGTCATCGGGGCCATCACCGGCGGCGGGAAGGGCGCGGCGATTGGTGCCGCCGTCGGGGCCGGTGCTGGAGCCGGGTCGGTGTTCATCCAGGGCCGCGACGACCTCGAACTGCTCAGCGGGTCGGAGTTTTCCATCCGCGCGACAGCTCCCCGATAGCCAATCGGGCTCTCGGGCGGGGCCTGGCTGACGGTGGCCAGGCCCAGGACCCTGTGGGAACGTGATGCCGGCGTCTCGATATACTCGACGACGCGATGCAGTACACGAATCTGGGGTCGAGTGGACTGAAAGTCTCGCGGCTGCTGCTGGGATGCATGGGGTTCGGCACGCCGGCGTGGCGGGAATGGGTGCTGGCGGAGGAACCGAGCCGCGTCATCCTGAAGCGTGCGATCGAACTCGGGATCAACTTCTTCGACACGGCCGACTTCTACTCGTCGGGTGAGAGCGAGGCGGTGGTCGGCCGCGCCATCCGCGACTTCGCGTCGCGCGACCAGGTGATTCTCGCGACGAAGGTGTTCTATCCGGCGCGGCCCGGCGTCAACGAGCGCGGCCTCTCCCGCAAGCACATCCTCGACGCCGTGGACCGGTCCCTGAAGGCGCTCGGCACGGATTACATCGACCTCTACCAGATTCACCGGTGGGACGCCTCCACGCCGCTCGACGAGACGCTGCGCGCGCTCGACGATGTCGTGCGCGCCGGCAAGGTGCGGTACCTCGGCGCGTCCAGCGGCTACGCGTGGGAGTTCGCGCAGGCGCTCGCCATGGCCGACCATCGCGGCTGGACGCGCTTCGTGTCGATGCAGAATCACTACAACCTGCTGTACCGGGAAGAGGAGCGGGAGATGCTGCCGCTCTGCCGGAAGGAAGGCATCGGGGTCACGCCGTGGAGCCCGCTCGCGCGCGGCATCCTCGCGGGCAACCGCAGGCCCGGCGACTGGTCCGCCACGACACGCGCGCGGACGGACGACTTCACGCACGACCTGTACTCGACGCCGGGCGACTTTGCGATTGCGGACCGGTGCGTCGAGGTGGCGGCAAAGCGCGGCGTGCCGCCCGCTCAGATCGCGCTGGCGTGGCTCTTCGCCAAGGGTGTTACGGCCCCGGTCATCGGCACGACGAAGCTTGCCCAGCTCGAGGAGGCCGTCGGCGCCGTGGGCCTGGTGCTCGACGAGGCCGAGATCGCCTACCTCGAAGAGCTGTACCAGCCGCACCCTGTGCTGGGCATCGAGGGCTCCCGGGACAGCAAGGCGAAGTAGCGCCGAGCCGGGACTGGAGGAGCGCATGACGACCGGACAGGACCCGTCGAGGCGCTGGAGCAGTTGGACCGTCGAAATCAAGGTCTGGAAGATCCTCGCTGTGCTGGTGATCCTCCCGCTCCTGGTGTTCTGGTGGATGGTCGTGCACCAGGAGGACGAGATCCTGGCCCTCATCCGCAGCGACGTGGTGACGGACGCCGCGGGCCAGCGCGCCTGGGCGGGCAGCTTCGTCAATACCAACGACCGGACGCTGCGCGACGTCGCCGTGAGGATCGACTTCCTCGACAGCCGCGACCGCGCCGTGGGAAAGACCGAAGCGGAGGTCGCTGACCTGCCATTCAGCAAGCAACTGGACCTGCACGCGCCGCTGCCGCCCGATGCCGTCAGGCTGCGCATCTATTCGGTGCATTGGCGCATGGACGTAACTGCCGTCGACAGATGGCTGCGGAGCCTCCCGCGCGAGGTGCTGATGGGCCCCTTCTTCCCGTGGGAGTTCGGCTATCTGATGGCCGACCCGGCCACGATGTCGGGAAGTCGACGCCGGACCTGACCGGATGCGGCAGGTCCGGTGTTACGCGAAGGTGACGGTGCGGTGGCTCGTGTGCGTGCGGAGGACGTCCGCCGTGAGCTGCTTGGAGAGGTAGACCTTCGATTCGCGGTTGTCCACGGCGTGCGGCTCGTACTTGATCACGTCGAACTGCAGGTGGTCCAGCGTGCTGCGCATGTCGTAGAAGCGGTTCTTCGTCTTGACGACCACCTCGTGGAAGCCCGCCGTGTGCGCCCACACCTCCGACTCCTCGGTGAGCGCCCGGAAGTGGCCGTGGCCGCGCCAGTCGCGCCGGGTGCCGCCGATCCACGTGTAGAGGATGCGCCGCCCGTCGAAATCCAGGACGTCGCGCAGCTTCGCGACGAGGTCCGCCAGCTTCGGGTCGGTTTCGGTGGCCTTCAGCTCATGGAGGATCTTGAACGAGACAGGGACAACCGTGCCGGCCGGGTCGTCCGGCAGAGGTGCCTCCGCCATCAGGATGAGGCTCTCGCGGTCACCCAGACGGTTGATGATCTCGGCCGCGGTCTTCTTGCGCGGGAACTCGCCGAAGTATTCCTCGATGTACTGAATCTCGAGCGCGCCGGACTCGAGCGCGTACTGCTTGATCAGATGCTCCACGTGCGGTCTGCCTACTATAATCCACCGGTTTGACCCGTCTGTCGTCCCGCATCCTGGTCATCGGCCTCTGCCTGTCCTGCGCCGCCGGCGAGTCAGCCGCGCAGAACCCGTCGGCCACGCCGCCGTCCACACCAGCACCGCAGTCACCGTCGCTGCCCGCGATCCTGGGCCCGGCCGCGCCGCTCGCGCCCGAGGTCGTGGCGCAGGATGCGCAGGGGAATGCGACCATCCGCGCCACACGCCTTCCCGCGCCGATCCGCATGGATGGCCGGCTCGATGAGCCGATGTACGGCGAGGTCCGGGCCGTCACCGGCATGATTCAGAACATTCCCCGGGCGGGCCAGCCCGCGACCGAGAAGACCGAGATCTGGGTGTTCTTCGACGACCAGGCGTTCTACGTGGCCGCCCGGTGCTGGGACGCGGACGGCCCGGCGGCGCTGGTCGCCAACGAGATGCGGCGCGACAACGGGCAGATCACGAACAACGACAGCTTCGGCGTGATCATCGACACGTTCTACGACCGCCGGAACGGCTACATGTTCATCACCAACCCGCTGGCCGCCCAGCGCGACCTGCAGGTGACCAACGAGGGCAACTCGAACCAGGACTGGAACCCCGTCTGGATCGTCCGGTCGCAGATGTTCGACGGCGGGTGGATGACGGAGATCCGGATTCCGTTCAAGTCGATCCGCTACCGGCCCGGCAGGGAGCAGGTGTGGGGCATCAACTTCCGGCGGGGGATCCGGCGGAAGAACGAATACAGCACGCTGACACCGCTCCCGGCGGCGGACGGCTCCGGGGCGTGGATCCGCCTGTCGCGGGCGGCGACGCTGGTCGGGCTGGAGGCGCCCTCCGAGGGGCGGAATCTCGACATCAAGCCCTATGCCGTCGCCGGGGTGCGGACCGACAACACGGTGCGCCCCATCCTCGCGAACGACTTCGAGCGCCAGGGCGGACTGGATGTGAAGTACGGCCTGACGAAGAGCATCACGCTCGATGTCAGCGTGAACACGGACTTCGCGCAGGTGGAGGTCGACGAGCAGCAGGTCAACCTCACGCGGTTCAATCTCTTCTTCCCCGAGAAGCGGGAGTTCTTCCTCGAAGGGCGGGGCATCTTCGAGTTCGGCCGGCCGAACTTCGTGCGTGGCAGCCTGCCGACCGGCGGCATCGTGCCGGAACTGTTCTTCACGCGGCAGATCGGCCTCAACCGCGGCCGCGTGATTCCGATCATCGCCGGCGGACGCGTGACGGGCCGCGTCGGGAACACGACGATCGGCGCGCTGAACATGGAGACGGACGCGGAGGCGGCGTCCGCGACGCCGAAGACGAACTTCACGGTGCTGCGCCTGCGCCAGGATGTGCTGAAGCGGAGCAGTCTGGGGGCGATGCTGACGACCCGATCGGAGTCGTTGCGCGCGCCCGGCCACGCGAACACGACCGTGGGGATCGACGGGGCGTTCTCGTTCCTCAACTACCTGAACCTCAACGGGTTCTACATGCGCTCGCGCACGCCGGGCCTCGCGGGCAGCGAGACGAGCTACCAGGGCCGCGTCGAATGGAACGCCGACCGGTATGGGTTCGAGCTGAACCACCTGTTCGTCGGCGATGCGTTCAATCCGGAAGTCGGATTCGTGCAGCGTCCAGACATCCGCCGTACGCTCGCGTCGGGCCGGTTCAGCCCCAGGATCCGGAAGATCGCCTCCGTGCGGCAGGTCTTCCTGGACGGCGACGTCGAGCACATCGCAAACACCGCGGGTGAACTCGTGACCCGCGTGGTCTCGGCGTCTCTCTCGACGGAGTTCCACCGGAGCGACCGTGTCTTCGTCAACGCCTCGCGGACGCACGACCGCCTGTTCGCGCCGTTTCGGCTGGCTGGCGGCCCGGCTATCGCGCCCGGCGAGTACGACTTCTACAGCGTGAATGGCGGCTACGGCTTCGGGTCCCAGCGGAAGGTGTCGGGCACGGTGAGCGTCGGCACGGGGCGCTACTACGACGGAGACCAGACGACGGTCACCGTCAGCGGCGGGCGCGTGCAGCTGACGCCGCAGTTCTCGCTCGAGCCGAGCCTGGCGCTGAACTGGTTCAGCTTTCCGACGGTCGACTACACGACCCGCGTGGCCCGGGCGCGGATCAACTACACGTTCACGCCGCGGATGTTCGTCAGCGGCCTCGTGCAATACAACTCCGCCTCCAATAGCGTGAGCACGAACGTGCGGTGGCGCTGGGAGTACATCCCGGGCAGCGAGCTCTTCGTCGTCTACACCGACGACCACACGGCCGACCTGCCCCCGAACGCGACCGCGCCACGGTTGCTGAATCGCGGCCTCGTCGTGAAGGTCAACCGTCTGCTCAGGTATTGAGCAGCTGGGCCCGCCGGCAGCGTGCAGTAGGATTGCCCGCGGAGGGGAGAGACATGCGAAGCCTTGCCACGATGGTGTGTGTTCTGGTCGCGACGCTGGCCGCGGGTCAGACCACGCTCAAGGTGATTCCACCCCCGCCGGATGTCGCCGCACCGCCGAGCGACGCCACGACGACGCGGTCGGGTCTGGCGTGGAAGGTGCTGACACCGGGAACCGGCAAGCGGCGGCCCAACGCCTTCAACGAGGTCACGGTCCACTACACGGGCTGGACCGCTGACGGCAAGATGTTCGACAGCTCCGTGGCCCGCGGCAAGCCGACAACCTTCCCGGTCAACGCCGTCATCACCGGCTGGATGGAGGGCCTGCAGTTGATGCTGGTTGGCGAAACGCGACGCCTCTGGATCCCCGCGGACCTCGCCTACAAGGGGAAGCGGGGTCCGCAGGGGATGCTCGTCTTCGACGTCGAGCTGATTTCCATCAAGTAGCCGTCTGCTACGACGACACGGGTTCGTAGCCGAGGTTCGGCGTCAGCCAGCGCTCCGCCTCGCTGACCGGGATGCCTTTGCGCAGCGCGTAGTCCTCGATCTGGTCCTTGCCGATGCGCCCCACGGTGAAGTACTTCGCGTCGGGGTGAGCGAGGTAGAGCCCGCTGACCGCGGCGGCCGGAAGCATCGCGAAGTTCTCCGTGAGCGTGATCCCGGCGCGGGCGGGGTCGAGCAGCGCGAACAGCTTCTTCTTCTCGCTGTGGTCCGGGCAGGCCGGATAGCCGAACGCCGGCCGGATCCCGCGGTAGCGCTCCTCGATGAGGTCCTCGTTCGAGAGATGCTCGTCGGCGCCGTAGCCCAGTTCCCGGCGCGCCCGCGCGTGCAGGTACTCGGCGAACGCCTCGGCGAGCCGGTCCGCGAGGGCCTTGACGATGATCGCGGAGTAGTCGTCGTTGGCGGCGATGTACTCGGCCGCCAGTTCGTCGGCTCCGAGCCCCGCGGTAACGGCAAACGCACCGACCACGTCCGTGAGGCCGGATGCCCGCGGCGCGATGAAGTCCGCAAGGGACCGGTACGGCTGGCCCTCGCCGAGCTGCTCCTGCTGCCGCAGCATGCAGAAGCGCACAAGCTCGGTGTCCGCATCCAGCCGTCCGGCGGCCGGGTCGTACAGCACGATGTCGCCGCCATCGCTCTGTGCCGGCCAGAAGCCGTAGACGCCACGGGCCGTCAGCGACTTCCCGGTGACGATCCGGTCGAGCAGCACGCGTGCCTGTTCGTAGAGCTCCACGGCGGCCGGGCCGTACTGCGGGTGGGTCAGGATGGCCGGGAAGGTGCCCTTCAGGTCCCACGCGGCGAAGAAGAACGTCCAGTCGATGTACGGGATCAGCTCTTCGATCGGCACGTCGATCACACGGGCGCCGGTAAAGGCCGGCGTGGGCAGCGACGCCCCGGCCCACGGCAGGTGCACCGCGTGCGCGCAGACGTCGCGGTAGGGCACCAGCGGACGCTTCTTGAGGGCGCCGTGCTGGACACGGAGCTTCTCCTGCAGGTCGCGATTCGCCAGGTCGTAGGCCGGCCGCGTCGCCGGATTGATCAGGTTCGACACGGCGTCGACCGCGCGTGACGCATCCAGCACGTGGACGACCGGCCCGTCGTAGACGGGTGCGATCTTGACGGACGTGTGCGCCTTGCTCGTCGTGGCCCCGCCGATCGCCAGCGGCAGCGTCATCCCGCGGCGCTTCATCTCGCGCGCGACGAACACCATTTCATCGAGCGACGGTGTGATCAGGCCGCTCAGGCCGATCAGGTCGACGTTCTCGCGGACGGCCGTGTCGAGGATCGCGTCGGCGCTGACCATGACGCCGAGATCGATCACCTCGTAGTTGTTGCAGCCGAGGACGACGCCGACGATGTTCTTGCCGATGTCGTGCACGTCGCCCTTGACCGTGGCCATCAGGATCTTGCCCTTGGCTTCCGGCTTGTCGCCTTTTTCCAGCT
>CAYNUO010000046.1:0-23964 GCA_964400405.1 uncultured Bifidobacteriaceae bacterium
TCCCGGTGTTTCTGAGCTACGTGCTGAGCTTCATCTATCTGGGCATCTACTGGAACAACCACCACCACATGCTGCACACGGTCCACCGCGTGAGCGGCGGCATCCTGTGGGCGAACCTGCATCTGCTGTTCTGGCTGTCGCTGGTGCCGTTCGCCACCGGCTGGATGGGCGAGAACGAGCTCGCCACCGGGCCCACGGCGCTCTACGGCGTCGTCCTGCTCATGGCGGCCCTCGCGTACTACATCCTGCAGCGCACCATCATCGGCACACACGGCCCCGACTCGGTGCTCGCACGCGCGCTCGGGCGAGACGTCAAGGGCCGGGTCTCACCGCTCCTGTACGTCACGGGGATCCTGTCGGCGTTCGTTCTGCCGTCGCTCGCGGCGGCGGTCTACGTGCTCGTCGCCGTCATCTGGCTGGTGCCCGACCGCCGAATCGAGCGCGCGCTCGTCGAGCCCGGCCCCGCGGCGCACTGAGCCCGGGGTCACCGCCGCCCCGAGCGGGGCTGTGAGCTGTCGGTTCCGTCTGGGTGGGGCGATGGGATCGGATCTTCCGCCTCGGGCCAGTACACCCGTGACAGGTAGTGCAGCGCGATACCGACGCCCCAGCGGTTCGGTGTCGTCCAGAGGAGCAGCGCCACCAGTAGCACTTCCAACGTCAGGCCCGCCACAGGATGCGAGCGGACCACACCGAAGTAGATCAGGATGATGATCGCGCCGATGGGCACCCTGTCGCCGATGATGGTGAAGGCCCACGTATCCCCGGGATTGCGTGTGAAGACCAGGCCGCAGATCGAGCAGCGTTCGAACTGTGACCACCCGGAGAACAGGGGGCCCTCGCCGCAGTGCGGACATCGCTTCCGCAGCCCGCGCCGAAGCGCGGTGCGGATCAACGTCGGGCGGGAAGGCGTCATGCGGAACGTGCGCGCGACGAGTGGTACCGGTACGGGGATTCGAACCCCGGTCCCCTGGCTGAGAACCAGGTGTCCTGACCCCTAGACGATACCGGCACGGGGGCTTCGACGGCGGCGCCGTCGTGGCAGGCGAGAACCTTCAAATGGTACGCGATCCCCGTTGGTTCCGCAAAGCGGCGGGGCGATGCGCCGGCGAGACGGCGCTAGTCCTGCGGTGCCCGGGCACCGTCGCGGTAGCCGTCCTCGTAGCCCTGCCGGAAGCCGTCGCGATAGTTGCGCCGGTAGGCGTCCCGCGACCCGTACTCGGCGAAGTAGCCGGCGGCCCCGTCGCGATACCTGCCTTCGCGCGTCGCGTCGTAGCGGTCGTGGTGCTGGCCGTCATCGAACCCGCGACGGTAACCATCGGCCTGACCGCGCGCGTAGGCCGGGTCCGGCGCCGGGCCGCGTGGCGCCCAGTTCTGCCGTGGAGCCGGGGCCGGTGCGACACGGGCGTCGCGCTCGCTCGTGAAGCCGGCGCGATAGCCGTCCGCGTATCCGCGCTGCACCTCACCCTGCCGGCCGCGCCGCGGCTCGGGCAGCAGGCCGCGCCTCGGGTCGCGCCGCACGCCGCTCAGGGACCCGCGCTCCGACGGCCGGTCAGGCGGGCGTCCCAGCCGACGGTCCGGAGGTCCATCCGCGGGGCGATCCGGGGGACGTTGCACGCGACGCCCCGAGCCATCGGGATCGACCATCGGCTCGCGCCCCCGCCGGGCATCCCGCACACCCTCGCGGAAGCCGCGTTCGTAGGCCTCGTCGTAGGGCTCGACGCGACGCCCTTCGGGCGCCAGCCCCTGGGGCTGCGGTTGGGCGGACGCGGGCCTTCCGCCGGGCAGGACCGGCAGCAGCAGCGCGGCGGCGAGAATGAGCGGCAGACGCATGGCGAGGCCGATGCCCTCGTATTGTGCAAGCGGCAGGCCACGGAAGGGAACACTGATCGCGCCTGATCCCGCGCTATTCTCGCCGGACGCCATCTCTATGGGACGCACCATCCGCACCATCGACGCCCACGTGGGAGGACAGGTCCTTCGCCTTGTGATCGACGGTCTCCCGACGCCCGTCGGCAGCTCCGTCAGCCGCAAGCAGCAGTGGATGCTCGACCACGCCGACCCGCTGCTGGCCGCCCTCGTCCGTGAGCCGCGGGGCCACGAGGGCGTGACGGCCGGGTACTTCACCGTGACGGATGTCCCCGGTGCCCACGCCGGTGTGCTGTTCCGGCACGGCGACGGTTACGCGGACGTGTGCGGGCACGGCCTGATCGGGGCGGTGACCATCGGGATCGAGCGCGGACTGCTCTTCGATCGCGCCTTGGAAGACGGCGCCCCGCGCACGGTCACGCTCGACACCCCCGCCGGGCGCGTCGTCGCACGGGCGCGGATGACCGCAGTGGACCGGGTGGCTTCGGTGGCCGTGACGCTGCCGCCGGCGCTTGTCGTCCACCCCGCAGTGGTCTGCCAGATCCCGGGCCGGTCAGATCATCCAGGCCGGCCCGTGCGGGCCGACATCGCGTGGTGCGGCGGTCCCTACGTCATCGTCGACGCCGAGTCGGCGGGGCTCGTGCTGGATGCGTCGGGTGTCGCGGAGATCCGCCGCGCCGGCCGTCTGATCGCGGACGGCCTCGCCGGGTCGCCGCTGCTGACGCACCCGGTCGACGGCGCGCGTGCCGGTGTCGAGGCCGTGGTGTTCACCGGGCCGCCGCAGCGGGAGGACGCCCATCTGACGAGCGCCACGGTGTATCCGGATGGTGCCGTCGACCGCTCACCGGGAGGCGGGGCTACGGCGGCCGTGCTCGCCGTGCTCGACGCGATGGGCCTGGTGCTGGACGACTCGCCGTTCGTGCACGCGAGCCTGCTCGGTTCCTGCTTCACGGCGCGGGTGGCAGGCCGGCTCGAGGTCGGCGGGATTCCGGCGATCGAGCCCGAGGTCGAAGGCTCGGCGTGGATCACGGGTGAGCACACGTTCCACGTCGACGACGCGGACCCGTTCCCCGAAGGCTTCCGGCTATAAGCCGAGCTGCGTGCGGGCGAGCCGGTCGAGCAGCGCCGGCAGCCGTTCGCCGTCGAGGCAGAATCCGTCGGCGGCGCCGTCCCACGAGAGCTTGAAGCTGCGCGAGAGCGCCGACACCCAGATCTGCCGCACCGGAGCGTTGGGGCTCACGACGAACTTCGCGGGCTTCGGCTCCTCGAAGATCACCTGCAGCACGCTGTTCTGCAGCTCCACCTCGAAGTCCTCGGCGTCGGCCAGCGGCAGCAGCGCCTTCTGCGCGGCCTCGATGGCCAGATCCGCCTGGACGGCAAACTCCTGATCGGTCAGTTCCGGCATGTCGGCGTTATTCCTTCGACGCGACGTAGGACTTGCGTGCCCGGGCCGTGAAGCCGGTCTTCTTCACGCGCAACTCGAGCTTGTGTTCCTTGCCGTCGAGCACGGCCGGCGAGAAGCCGAGCGTGTACTGGCTGTGCAGCTCCTGCGCGACGCGCGAGAACGTGGGGCCCAGGTCATCCGTCTTCTTCAGCTCGAAGTAGCCACCGCCGGTTTCATCGGCCAGCTTCTTCAGCCCACGGTCCGGCTGCGTCCGTACGCGCTGCCGTCCGTTGAAGAACTCGGCCTCGAGGCCGATGGCGTAGACCATCACCTCGTCGGCCGTCGCGCGCTTCAGCACGTCGCCGAGGCTGCGCCGGCTGGACGTATCGTCGCCGTCGGTGAACACGAGCACGACCTTGCGTCCGGTCACCGGTTCGAGGGTCGCCATGCTCTCCCAGATGGCGTCGTAGAGCCGCGTGGGGTTGCCGAACTGCAGGTCCCGCAGCGCACCGATCAGATCGTCGCGGTCGCTCGTGAAGGCGCCGCTGAACTGGATCTTGTCGTTGAAGGCGCCGACCTGCCCCTTGTCGGCGGGCAGCATGCGCATCAGGAACTGCTCGGTGGCGCGATTCAGCAGGTCCAGGTTGGCGGTCATGCTGGCGCTCGTGTCCAGCATCACGACGACGGTGAACGGCGTGACCTCGCTCTGGAAGAACGAGATGTCCTGCGGCTTGCCGTTGTCGAGCAGCGCGAAGTCCGCCTGTTCGAGCCCGGGGACCAGGCGCCGTTCCGCGTCGGTCACGGTCGCGATCACGGGTACCACCCGCGTGCCGGCCTTGAAGGTCGTGGGTTCCTGCGCCCGGACGGCGCGGCCCGGCGCGGTGCCGGCCAGCGCGGCGGTCAGCACCGCGATGAAGGCGACGGTTCGCGGCACGGCACCTCCTGGACGTGGGGCGCTTCCTGGACGGGCGGTGCTCCTTGGAGAGGCGGTCATCGCGTTTGAGCTTAGCAGGGACACCATCTGCCAGCGCTGCCTGAGCAAACACTGTTCCGCTCGTGGAACCGCCCGCACGCGTGGCTTTTGGAGTATTTTCAACGGGCCATGTCCCCGTCCGGCGTCGTACCGCCGGGCCCTCGAGGTATCAGAATGCGTCGATCGTTGCTTGCCGCCGCGCTGCTGACCGCCGGCCTGTCCGGACTGGCCGCCGTTCCCGGCTTTGCGCAGACACCCGCACCGGCATCCGCGCAGGCCTCCTCGCCCTCCTCGCGACGTCTGGTGGTGACGGTCCTCGACACGCAGGGCCTGCCCATTGCCGGCGCCCGCGTGACGGCGATCCTCGCCGTCGGCAACATGGATCGCTCCGCCACGAGCGCCTCGGAGCAGGTCACGCTCGCGGATCTGCCCGCCGGCAGCTACAAGGTGCGCGTGTCCGCGGCCGGGTTCGAGGCCCAGGAGCTGACGGCGGATCTGACGGCGCAGACCGAGCAGACGCTCAGCGTCAGCCTCAAGCTCGCCGGCATCACCGAGCAGCTCGTCGTCACCGCCACGCGCTCCGAACAGCGCGTCGCGGATGTGCCCGCCAGCGTCAGTGTCGTCAGCCAGGAGGACATCCTGCGCTCCGCCGCCGTCGTGGCCGACGACGTCCTGCGGCAGGTGCCCAGCTTCAGCCTGTTCCGCCGCACGAGCAGCATCGCGGCCAACCCGACGGCGCAGGGCGTCTCCCTTCGCGGCATCGGGCCGAGCGGCGTGAGCCGCACGCTCGTGCTGCTCGACGACGTTCCGTTCAACGACCCGTTCGGCGGCAACGTGTTCTGGACGCGCGTGCCGCTGATGAACGCCGAGCGGATCGAGGTCGTCGAGGGACCCTCGTCGAGCCTGTACGGCAACTACGCGATGGGCGGCGTGATCAACATCGTGACGAACCGGCCGTCGCCGCGCACGCTGATCTTCAAGCCGCAGTACGGCAACCGCGCCACGCCGAAGATGGACCTCTTCGCGAGCGATGTCTGGGGGCGGCTGGGTGTGACGGTCGACGCCAGCGCGCTGCAGACCGACGGCTACGTGATCGTGGCGCCGGAGGAGCGCGGCGCGATCGACAACGAAGCCAACGTCCGCTTCCAGAACCTCAGCGGCCGGGCCGATTACCGCCTGTCGGACCGCGTCAACCTGTTCTTCCGCGCCGGGTACTTCGACGAGAAGCGCGACAACGGCAAGGTCGGCGAGCTCAACGACACCTCGTGGACCACGGCGCAGGGCGGCGCCCGCGTACAGCTCCGCGAAGGCAGCACCCTCCAGGCGCGCCTGTTCTACGACCACGAGGACTTCCACCAGAACACGTTCGCGGTGCCGGCGGCCACGCCGCCGCGGAGCGCGAGCAATCTCACGCTCGACAAGATCGTGCCGTCGCGAGCGATCGGCTCGCTCGTCCAGTGGTCGCGCGTGCTGACGCTCCGCGGGTATCCGCACGTCGTGACGGCCGGCACGGACTTCCGCCGGATCGTGGGCGACAGCGATGAGCGGACGTACGCGCTCGCCACCGGCCTGACGCCGCTCATCCATCGCGTTGCCGGCGGACGCCAGCGTTTCGTGGGGCTGTTCGGGCAGGACATCGTCGAGCTGACACCGAAGTGGCAGCTGACTTTCTCCGCGCGTCTCGACTCGTGGCGCAACTACGACGCGCACAACCGCGAGACGACGCTGGCGACCGGCCTTCCGACGGCCGCCCATCGGGATTCGCTGCCGGACAAGGCGGACACGGCGGTCAGCCCGCGCGTGGCCGTGCTCTACCGCCTGCGCAGCAACGTCTCCGTGTGGTCGAGCCTCAGCCGAGCCTTCCGTGCGCCGACACTCAAGGAGCTCTACAGCCCCTTCCGCGTCGGCCAGGTGCTGACGCTCTCGAACGAGAACCTCGGCCCGGAGCGGCTGACGGGCGGCGAAGCGGGCATCAGCGCCGCGCCGAACGACCGGATCACCGTCCGTGGCACGTGGTTCACGAACCGCGTCACCGACGCGATCGCGAACGCGTCGGTGACGGCCAACGGCCTCACGCGGCAGGTGCGCCACGTGGGCAGCACGAACATCTCCGGCCTGCAGCTCGACGGATCCTTCCGCCTCGGCCCGCAGTGGAACGCCTCGGCGGCCTACGTGCTCGACGTGGCCAAGGTGCACCGGGGCGTGGCCGACGCAACGGGCCTTGACCTGACCGGCCGGTATCTCGCGCAGGTACCGAAGCACCGCGCGTCGTTCGAGATCAACTACGTGAATCCGAAGCTGGCGATCATCTCGCTGGAGCACCAGTTCGTCGGGCACCAGTTCGACGACGACCAGAACCTCGCGCGCATTCTGCCGGCGCTGGCCGACCGCACGGTCATCGGCCTGCCCGGCTATCACATGACGAACCTCACGGCGACGCGCGGGATCGGCCGTCAGGCCAGCCTGTTCGTCGGCGTGCAGAATCTGTTCGGCTCCGAGTACTACGTCGGCACGAACCCGACGACCATCGGGACCCCGCGGCTCGTCAACGCGGGTATCCGGCTCCAGGTCGGGCGCTAGGTAATCGACTCACAGGGGACCTGACCACATGGCGGCATCCGTATTCATCGTGGCCCGCTTTCGCGCGAAACCCGGGCAGGACGAGGCGCTGAAGCAGGCGCTCGCGAAGCTCGTCCCGCCGACGCGGCGTGAGCCGGGCTGCTACCAGTACGACCTGCTGCAGAGCCCGGAGGATCCGCTCGACCTCTGCATCTTCGAGCGCTGGCAGGACGAGCAGTCGCTCCAGCAGCACATCCAGGGCGCGGCGCTGCAGCAGATGCTGGGTGAGGCGCGGCAGTTCATCGACGGCACGCCGCACGGCGCGCGCTACAGGATGGTGGTGTGATGACGCACGCGATTCTCCGCGGATACCGCGCGGCGCTCTGCACCGCACTGCTCGGCCTGGCGCTGCCCGCGGCGGCCCAGCAGCCTGGCGACGTCGCCGCGAGGATGGGCGACCGCACGTTCACCGTGAAGGAGCTCGACGACGCCTGGAGGGCCGCCGACGCGAAGTCGAAGGCCGACGCCGATCAGGCGATCTACGACGGCCGGAAGGACGCGCTCGACCGGCTCGTCGCCGGGATGCTCATCGAGCAGGCGGCGAAGACCCGCGGCGTGGACGCCGGCAAGTACATGGCCGACGAGGTCGCGAAGCGCGTGAAGCCCGTCACCGACGCCGACGTCAGCGCCTTCTTCAAGTCCAACGCCGACCAGATGCAGGGCCGTCCGCTTGCGGACGTCTCAGCGAGCATCCGCGGGTTCCTCGAAGAGCAGCAGCAGGACGCCGCGCACGACGCGATCGTCGCCGAACTGCGGAAGGCCGCCACACCGGTACGGGTGCAGCTCGACCCGCCGCGCATGACGGTCAGCGTCGCGCCGCACGACCCGGTCCGCGGTCCGGCCACGGCGCCGGTGACACTCGTCGAGTTCTCCGACTATCAGTGCCCGTTCTGCTCCCGCGTGACGCCGACGCTGAAGCGGCTCCGCGAGACCTACGGCGAGCGCATCCGGATCGTCTGGAAGGACTTTCCGCTCTACGACATCCATCCGCTGGCCCAGAAGGCCGCGGAGGCGGCGTGGTGCGCGGGCGACCAGGGCAAGTACTGGGAGTTTCACGACCGCCTGTTCGTGAACCAGGGGACGCTCGGCTCGGAGGGACTCACGCAGCACGCCACGGCGGTGGGGCTCGAGCCGAAGGCCTTCGCCACGTGCATCGAGTCAGGCAGGCACGCGGGGCGCGTGAAGGAAGGCGCCGGTCTGGGCCGGGACCTCGGCGTGGACTCCACGCCGACGACGTTCATCAACGGACGCCGCCTGACCGGCGCGCACCCCTACGACGTGTTCGCCGAGATCATCGACGACGAGCTCGCGCGCCTCGCCCGGTAGCGCGGGCGCTCACCCCGTCGTTCCGGCCTGCGCCGTGAGGCCGCGGGCGCGGCGCATCCAGACGAGCATCAGGAAGGTCCCGACGACCGTGAGGCCGGTGTAGAGCCCGAGCCAGAGTCCCGATATCCCCCAGCCCCACCAGAAACAGAGGGCGTAGCCGAGCGGCAGGCCCAGAATCCAGTGCGCCACGACGTTGGCGAGCACGGGCGTCCGCGTATCCCCGAGGCCGCGGAGCACGCCGGTGGCGATGGCCTGCGCGCCGTCGAACCACTGGAAGGGCGCCACGAGCCACAGCAGCTGGACGCCGGCCGCCACCACGGCGGCGTCCCGTGTGAACAGCCGCACCAGCGGCGCGGCCCCGATCACGAACACGGCCGCAATGGTGAGCATGATCGCCGTCACGGCCACGAACGCCGCCCAGCCGGCGTGCACCATCCGGGCGGGATCGCGCGCCCCGGCCGCGTGACCGACGCGCACGGCCGCGGCCGATGAGAGCCCCAGCGGCACCATGAACGCCGCCGAGACGATGTTCATCGTGATCTGGTGCGACCCGAGCGCCACCGGCGTCAGCATGCCCGCCATCGCGCTTGCCACGGAGAAGACGCCGACCTCGAGCGTGACCTGCAGCGCCGCCGGCCCGCCGAGGTGCAGCAGCTCCGCCAGCCGCGCCCGCGTGATCGTGACGCGCACACGTGGCGTGTCCGGACCCCAGCGGCGGTGCACGCGGCGCACGGCCAGCCACATCACCACGGCAACGTAGACGCGCGCGATGTTGGTGGCCCAGGCCGACCCGATGACGCCGAGCGCTGGCATCCCGAGGTGGCCGTAGATGAGCACCCAGTTGCCGAACGCGTTCAGGATGTTGGCCGTCACGAGCGCCCAGACGATCGGGGCGACCACGTGAATGCCCTGGAGGTACCGCCGGCAGGCCGCGTAGACGAGCAGCGGCGGCAGGCCCAGCAGCAGGGTCCGCATGTAGGGGCGCGCCAGCACGAGCACGTCGGGGTGCAGGCCCCAGTGATCGATCGTCAGGAAGATCCCCGCGGCCACGAGCAGCAGCACCGGCGACGCGGCGAGGGCCAGCCACAGGCCGTGGCCCAGCCACCGGATGCCGTCCGCCCGGTCGCCCGCGCCCGTCGTGCGTGAGACGAGCGTGTCCAGTCCGAGCATCAGGCCCATGCCGAAGACCGCGACCGCGATGAAGAGGTTGGCGCTCATGCCCGTCGCGCCGAGCGCGGCGGGGCCGAGCGGGCCGACCATGGCCGAGTCGACCAGGCCCATCGTCATCCACCCGATCTCGCCCAGGATGACGGGGCCGGCGATCCGCAGCATCGCGCGGAGCTCGGTGCGCATCGCGCGATCGTACTCGCGTCGGGGCGCCGGTTGACCCTGCACGAACCAGCCGGTATCGTCGCCGGAATGTCTGATCTGCGTCCGGGGCTGATGCTCAGGCTCCGCGGCCGCTCGTACCGGCACCTGACGCCCACGTACCTCTACTGGCGGGTGCGGGCGGAGGTCGCGAGGCGGCGGCACCCGGACGATCCGTCGCTGACGCGCGAGTCCATCGGGCTGCTGGAGCGCCTGCTTCGACCCGGCGATGCCGGCGTCGAGTGGGGTGCGGGGAACTCCACGGCCTGGTTCGCCGAACGCACGGCCCACCTGACGAGCTTCGAGACGAGCCCCGCGTACTACCCGGTCGTGCGGGAGAAGCTGGCCGAGCGCGGGCTGAGGAACGTCGACCTGCAGCACGTGCCGTTCGAGTGGATGGCCGATGAGGACGCCTGTCACGCGTCGGAGTGGCTCACGCGGGCTCGCGCCATCCCGGATGCCTCACTCGACTACGCGCTGGTCGACACGGCTCCGCGCTCCTGTCTCTGCGCCATCGCCATCGCAAAGCTGAAGGCGGGCGGGCTGTTCGTGCTCGACAACGCCAACTGGTACATCCCGCCGCCGGCGGCGCTGCGGCCGTTTCCCGCGGCGTCGGTCGGCGTGGCGGTCGGGTTTCCGGGCAGCGCCGTTCCGGACAATCGCTGCATGCCGGCCTTCCTCGCGGAGACGGCGTCCTGGCGGCGCATCTGGACGAGCGACGGCGTTTCGGCGACGCTGTTGCTGTTCAAGCCGTGACCGTCGCTCCGTTCGCATGACGCCAGCGCTCGTTTCAGGCCCCGGTTCCTTCGCACGTCTCGGTGAGCTCGCCCGGTCACTCGGGCTGACGCACGTGCTCGTCGTGGCAGACCCGGGCATCCGCGCCGCGGGTTACGTGGCTAACGCGCTGCGGAGCCTTTCCACGGCGGGCGTGGCGGCCAGCACGTTCCACGCCTTCGGCGAGAACCCCACATCGGACATGGTCGAAGCCGGCCGGCAGGCGGCGGCGCCGCTCGGCATCGACGGCTTCGTCGGCCTCGGCGGCGGGAGTTCGATGGACTGCGCCAAGGGCACGAACTTCGTGTTGACCAACGGCGGCACCATGCGCGACTACCGCGGCTACGGCAAGGCGACACGCCCGTTGCTGCCGCTCATCGCCGTGCCGACGACGGCCGGCACCGGCAGCGAGGCGCAGTCCTATGCGCTCATCTCCGACGCCGTGACGCACGAGAAGATGGCGTGCGGCGACCCGACGGCGCTGGCCGCCGCCGTCATCCTCGACCCCGTGCTGACCGTGAGCCAGCCGGCCGGCGTGGCCGCCGCCGCGGGGTACGACGCGATGGCGCACGCGGTCGAGACGTGGGTCACCACCAGGCGCACGCCGGAATCCGACGTCTGTTCGCGCGAGGCCTGGGGCCTGCTCAGCGCGCATTACGAGCGCGTGCTGTCGGCGCCGGACGACCTCGAGGCCCGGGGCGCCATGCTGACGGGCGCCTTCAAGGCGGGCGCCGCCATCGAGCGATCCATGCTCGGCGCCACGCACGCCTGCGCGAACGCGCTGACCGCGCGCTACGGCACGGCGCACGGAGTGGCGATCGGCCTGCTGCTGCGCCACGTCGTGGCCTGGAACGCCGAGGGCGACCCCGCGATCGCCGCCCGCTACCGCGAGCTGGACCCCGATCTCATGGGTGTCCTGACTCGGACGGCCCGCGCGGGCGGCATGCCGGCCGACCTTGCGTCGGCCGGGGCGAGGCGCGAGGATCTGGATGCGCTCGTGGCGCTGGCCGCGACCCAGTGGACGGGCACCTTCAATCCGCGCCCGTTCGACGCGGCTGGCGCACGCGCGATCTTCGAAAGGGCCTGGAACGCATGAAGTCGATCCTGCTGGCTGTCGCCGTCCTTCCGCTGGTCGCCGCACCGCTCGCGGTGCCGTCGATGGGCGCGCGCGGATTGCAGGCGCCGACCAGGACGCCGGTGGCGTCCGCCGCTCCCGCGGCCGACACGTGGCCCCAGTTTCGCGGCAACCCGGCGCTGACCGGCGTGGCGCAGGGGAGCCTCCCGGACACGCTCTCCGTGAAGTGGACCTACGAGGCGGGTGACGCGATCGAGTCTTCGGCGGCCATCGCCGGAGGCAGGGTGTTCGTCGGCGCGGCGACCGGACATCTGCTGGCGCTCAACCTCGAGGACGGCAAGCTCCTGTGGAAGTACGCAGTCGAGCACGCCGTCGGGGAGTCGTCGCCCGCCGTCGCGCAGGGCCTCGTCTTTGTCGGCGACCTCGGAGGCGTGTTTCACGCCGTGCACGCGTCGGATGGGTCGCGTGCCTGGACATTCAAGACGGCGACCGAGATCAAGTCGTCCCCCGTGGTGATCGGCGACCGCGTGCTGATCGGCAGCTACGACGCGAAGCTCTACTGCCTGTCGCTCAAGGACGGCAAACTCCTCTGGGAGCTGCAGACCGACAACTACATCCACGCCACGCCCGCCGTCGTCGACGGCATGGTGTACCTCGCCGGCTGCGACGAGGTGCTGCACGTCGTGCGTCTCGCCGACGGTAAGGAGGTGCAGACGATTCCGTTCGGCGGCAACACCGGCGCCTCGACGGCCATCGTCGGCACGCGCGCCTACTTCGGCACGTTCAACAACGAAGTGCTGGCCATCGACGTGGCGTCGAAGAAGCCGCTCTGGCGGTACGAGCACAAGGAGCGCCACTTTCCGTTCTACGCTTCGGCCGCCGTGGTCAACGGTCTCGTGATCGTCGGCGGGCGGGACAAGATGATCCATGCCCTTGACGCCGGCTCCGGCAAGGCGAAGTGGACGTTCATGACGCGGGCTCGCGTGGACTCCTCGCCGGTCGTGGCCGGCGGCCGCGTGTATGTCGGGTCGAGCGACGGCCGCTTCTACGTGCTCAGCGTCGACAAGGGGCAGAAGCTCTACGAGTACGACGCCGGGGCGCCGCTGACCGCCTCGCCCGCGATGGCGTCGGGCCGCATCGTGATCGGCTCGCTCGACGGCCGTCTCATCTGCTTCGGATAGCCGCGATGAATCCCGGACCTTACGCGAAGTATCTCGACGGTCGCGACGCGCTGACATCACTTGTGGAGGTGTCCGGCTGGATCGCGGACCTCGTCGACGGCTGGACCGACGAGCAGTTCGAGCGCAGCTACGCGCCGGGCAAGTGGACCGCGCGCCAGCTCCTGCTGCACCTCGTCCACTGCGAAACGGTCTTCGTGGACCGCATCCGCTTCGCGCTGACGACGCCGGACTACGTCGTGACGTCCTTCGATCAGGACCTGTGGATGTCGCTCGACCCCGGCGCCGATGCGCGGGCGGCGCTCTCGGCGTATCTCGGCCTCCGCCGCATGACGGTGGCGCTCATCCGGTCGCTGTCGCCCGAGCAACGCGCGCGCACGCTCACGCATCCGGAGTTCGGTTTGTGGAACGTCGACTACGTGATCACGGCTCTCGCCGGGCACGAACGCCACCACCTGCCGCAGTTCGAGCAGATCGCGGTGCAGCCATGACCGTCGCGCAGGTCCTGCTCGCGCTCTATCTGATCGGAGTGGTGATTGCGCTGGCGCGCACCGACGCCGGCTGGGGCACCCGCGTCCTGCTCGGGCTCGTGTGGCCCGTGGCACCGCTCGCGTTCGCCGTCACGGTCGCCGCGCTGGTTGCGGTCGGCATGGTGGCCTTCCCGCTCTTCGGTGTCACGGTGGTGGCCCTCGCCGGCGCCGCCTGGTATCTGCTCTGATCAGCGTCCCCCGTTTCCGGCCAGCGCAATCAGCCGGTCGATCTGCTCCGTGACCACGCGCGCAACCGCCGGCTCCAGTGGTGCGAATCCTCCGTCGATCGCACCGCTGACCGCATAGGACGCCGTCACGCGCGTACCGCCGCCCTCGCCCGTCAGCGCAATGGTCATCGTGCCGATGACGGCCGACCCCTGGAGCGGTCCGAGCGCACCGCTCATCCGCAGCAGCGTTCCCGGAGCGGCGTAGATGACGCGCATATGCTCCACGCCGCCGCCCTGCGGCAGTTGCTCGCAGAAGCATGCGCCAGGGCGGGCATCGATCGAGAGGCGCTTCGCGTCTCCAGAATACGTGTGCCGTGAGTCCCACCACTCGCCGACGCGGTCCACCAGCACGCGGTAGACCGCCGCGGGTCCGGCCTTGGCGAGGCCTTCGTGACGGACGACGAAGCCGGACGCCGACTGGCCCAGTGGAGCGGCGAACCACGCCACGGTGAGCACGAGAGCGAGAACGGCGCGGGTCATGAGGCGCGGCGCCGGCCGATGGCCCACAAGCGTTCGGCGGTGCGGATGAAGATCTGTCCGTCGGAGACGGCCGGGGAGCTGAGCGTGTAGTCGTTCAGCGCGTTCTCGGAGAGCAGCTGGAACGCGGGGCCGGTCCTGAACACGCTCGTCAGGCCGTCCTCGCTGGTTGCGTAGACCTTGCCGTCCGCGACCACGGGCGAGCTGCTGTAGGTGCCCGAGCGCAGGCGCTGCGGACCGTAGACCCGCGCGCCGGTCCTGGCATCCAGACACCACACGACGCCGTTGTCGCGTACGACGTAGAGGTAGGTGCCGTCTGTCGCCGGCGTGGGCACATCGGGTCCGTTGTCGCTCGACCAGACGAGGTGGCTCTTCGTGACGTTGCCGCGTCCTCCGGCCCTGAAGGCGAGCATGGGTCGCTCACGGGTGGGCGCGATCACCAGGTCGCCGAGCGGGATGGGCGAGGCGACGATGCGGTAGGCGCCGTGGCCGTGGGGATTGAGCCCCTCGGCGCGCCAGAGCTCCTTTCCCGTGGCGAGGTCGTGTCCGGTGACGACGTCACCGCCCGTGATCACGATCTCCGGTCCCGTAGCTGTGCGGACGACGAGTGGCGTGGTGTAGGCATCGGGGGATTCGATGCGCGCCGTCGTGGGACGGTTCACCTTCCAGAGGGTCCTGCCCGAGGCGCCATCCACCTTGAAGACGTAGGACGGGTCGTCCGTATACATCCCGTGCAGCACCTGGATGTAGAGCGCGCCGTCGACGAGCAGCGGCGACGAGGCGTAGCCCCACTGCAGGCCGAACGCGCCGTACTCCTTCGGGATGTCACGCGACCAGATCGACCGGCCCGAGAAGTCGAACGCCGTCAGCCGTCCTGTGCCCGTCATCACCCACACGGTCTTCCCGTCGGTCACCGGCGAAGGCGACGACATGTTCTGCTTCCGGGCGCGGTGGTTGCCGCCGCCGAGAGCCTGCTTCCAGCGCACGGCGCCGGTGTTGCGATCGACGGCCCACAGCGCCAGGTTCTCGCCGGTGGCGACGTTCAGGAAGATGGTCTCGCCCGAGACGATGGGCGTCGCGCCGCTGTGGTCGGGCATCGCGAGCGACCACGCGACGTTCGTCTTCGTGTCCCACGTGGCCGGTACGCCCGAGGCCGGGCTCGTGCCGTTGAACTCCGGGCCGCGCCACTGCGGCCAGTCCGCCGCGCGCAGCACCATCGTCCCGAGCAGGACCGCGGCGGCCATCGCCAGCGTGCGTCTCATGGCGCGAAGTCTAGCAGGCCGCCTGCGGGCGGCTATTCGTGCTTGAGCGCGGGGAGCAGATCCGAGGCCGCCACCGCCCGCGTGGCCAGCAGCGTCGAGATCAGCCCGCTGACCGCCACCGCTGCCAGCAGCCCGAACGTCGCGCCGAGCGGCACGCCCTCGCCCCGCTCCGCGTACGCCGGGCCGATCGCGACCATCGCGCAGGCGAGCCCGAGCAGGAGCCCGGTCGCCAGCACACACACGCTTTCGGTCACGACGGCCCGCACGAGGTGCGACGTCCGGAAGCCGGTCGCGCGCAGCAGCGCCATCTCGCGCCGCCGCTCGAGGACGTTGCGCAGCAGTACGGTCCCGAGGCCGAACGTGCCGAGGATCAGGCCGAAGCCGCCGAGCGCCTGGAACGTGCTCAGGTAGGTGTTCTCGACACGGTGGTAGGCCGCGAGCCGCGCCGCCGCGGACTGCGCGTCGAAGCCGAAGTCGCCGAGCTGCCCTTCGAGCAGCGTCGCGATGGCGTCAGCGCCGCGCGCCGGCGCGCCCGCCCCGCCAGCCGCCCCCTCCCCGACGAGGAACACGCGGTAGCCCTCGTGCCGCGGGAACCAGCGCGTGAACTGGGCGTCGCTCATGATGAGCTCCGACTGCAGCACCGAGTCGCGAAGCGCGCCGACGACGCGCAGCTTCAGCGGACGGCCGTCCGGTGCGTCGATCACGATGTCGTCCCCGAGCCGGACGTGGAAGGCGTACGCGAGCGAGGTGGCGTCGCCGATCACCGGCACGACCCGCTCTTCGGACGGCTGCTCCAGCAGCCGCCACGGGTTCGCCCGTTCCTCGGCCGTGGTGGCGAGGCTGCCCGTGAACCTGAAGCGGTTCTGCGCCACGAACGCCGACGGCGCGCCCAGCAGGCGCGGGCTGGACGGCCGGTACAGGTTCGCGCAGCTGGCGTCGTCGCCGGGCCGCAGGCGGAAGCGCGCGATGTCGAGCGTGGCCGCGTCGGGCGGGAGGTTCAGCGCGTCCCTGCCAGCCGCGGTGGAGGGGTCGTGCATCAGCGGCTGCACGGATTCGGCGACGAGCAGGTACCCGCCCGTGCCGCCGTGGGGGTCGCTCGTGGCGGTGCCGCCGAGCCGGAAGGCGCCCACGGCGACGATCAGAAAGCTCGCCCCGGCAATGAGCGCCACCGAGAGAATCGAGCGCGCGGGCCGTGCGCTGACGTTCCGCAGGCCGAGGCGGAAGAGCGGCCGCGGGCCCGGTTTGAGAAAGCGGGTGCCGAGCCGCCGCAGCAGCAGCGCCGCCAGGCAGAGTCCGGCCGCGAGCAGCAGCGACCCGGAGCCGAAGAACGCGGCGACGGCCGGCACGCGGTCCTGCGCACCCGCGACCACGAGCGCCACCGCCGCCGTCAGCATGACCATCGTGGCCACCCGCAGCCCACGCACGTGCCGCCCGCTGCCATCCGGATTCAGCCAGGTGCCGGCCATCAACCCGTGGACGGACGTCCGCCTGAATCCGCGCAGCGTCCACAGCACGCACGCGAGGCCGGCGAGCATGCCGCCGAGCGCCCCGGCAATGAGCGGGCCGGCCGTGACCGTCAGATGGAGATCCGTCGTGCCGACCGCGCCGATCCAGATCGTGCGCAGCGCCGCCATCATCAGCGCCGTGAACCCGACGGCGCCCGCCATGCCGGCCAGCGCGCCCGCACCGGTCACGAGCGCACCCTCCACGATGAAGATCCGCCGCACCAGTCCCGGCGTGAAGCCGAAGGCCGCGAGCGTGCCGGCCTCGGCGGCGCGCTGTTCGACGCCGAGGCGGAAGAAGAGCGCGGTCAGCAGCAGGCTGGCGCCCACGACAAACGCGCTGAAGTACGTGAAGTACTCGCCGAAGTCGGTGGTGCCGGCTGCGGCGGCCACCGCGTCCGCCCGCACGCTGCTGACACGGAAGCCGGCCGTGCTCGCCGGCAGCCGCGCGCCGAGGGCTGTCCGCAGCGCGGGCTCCTGTGCGCCCGCGGCGCGGACGGACGTGACCTTGCCGTAGCGTGACGTCCACAGCCGCTGGCCGTCTTCGATGGTGATGAAGGCCTTCGGGGCCGTGCGGTACTCGCGCCAGAAGTCCTCGTCCTTGCTCCGCACGCGGGTCAGGTCCACGGGGAAGGGCGGGTCCCAGTCCGCCATCTCCTCACTGGTCGACACGCCCGGATACTCGGGCGTCAGGTCGCGGTCCACGGCCAGGCCGGCCATCGGCAGCACGCCAGCCATCGCGAACGTCGCGGCGCCGCTGGCGAGGCCGCCATCGTCGGACCACAGGAAGTATTCGAGCGTCACGGCGTCTCCGGGCTGGGCGTCCAGATCGTCGGCGGTCCAGGCCGTCAGCCAGATGGGAGGCGCCGACGGGTCTGCCGGCACGTGCACCGTCGGCGGTTCGCCGGGACGGAGCGCCCGCCGCGGGGCGCCCGTGGTGCGTGCGGGCGCGGTCGTGGCCGTCGCATCGCCGTCGGGGTTCGCGCCGGTCCGGTCACGCGTCAGCTCGTCCGTGATCGTGATGCGCGGCAGGGCTGACACCAGCGAGTACGGCGTGTCGAGGCCGTTGGCCTTGATCGCCGTCGCGAGGTAGGTCAGCACGGGCGTGGCGCTGCCGCCGGCGTCGCCCACGGCCCGCGTGGCGCCCGCCGCGGTGACGTCTGACAGATAGCCCGCCGTCGACTCCACGGCGATCGTGCCCGAGGCCAGCGGCCGCATGCGCAGGCCGAGATCCTCGATGTGAACGGCCCGGCCGACGTGCGACCGCAGCCGCGCCGCGTCCGCGCCTGCCTCGGCGCCGGTCAGGATCATGTTGGCGAGGCCCGGCAGGTCCGCGTCCCGCTGGAGCCGCGTGAGCGGCACGAAGATCGTCCGCGCCTCGCCCTGGCGCGGCGCGGGCAGGAACTCGCCGGATTCCTCCCGCGTCAGCACGCGTCCGACGGACACGCGGACCGCGCGCCCGGGCTCGTCACGCCGGCCCTGCAGCACGCCGGCGGGAATCGCGGACGGTTTCTGGATGCGCACCTGCAGGGCGTCGTCCGTCTTCGCGCCGAACTCGGCGGCGAGCGCCGGGCTCAGAAACGCGGTGCGGTTCTCCGGCCCGGAGACGCCGGACACCTGCTGCAGCCGCCAGAAGCGGTCGTCCACGCCGAACACCTGCACGCCGGTCGCCCGCCGGCCGCTCTCCTCATGGACGACGACGCCGTCGAGCGCCAGCACCGGCACGCCACCGACCCGGCCGGCGAGGCCTTCGGTGAAGAGCGCGTCGGCGGTGACCACGGCGTGCACCCGCCCGAGGCGCGCGAGCGCGAGGTCGTGGAGGCTGGCGCGGACGGAGACGCCGACCAGCAGCGATCCTCCCAGCGTGGCGACGGCGATGGCGACGCCGACGGCGGCAGCCAGATTCGTGCGCCAGTAGTAGCGCAGGCTCGCCGTGGCGTAGGTGAACGTGGTCATGCCGCGCCGACCATGCGCCCGTTGGCGATGGTGTAGCGGCGCGCGAACCGGCTGGCGACGGCGTCGCTGTGCGTGACGAGCAGCAGCACCATCGCCGTGGACGCGTGCAGCGACAGCAGCAGGTCCGTCACCAGCGTGGCGTTGCCCTGATCCAGATTCCCCGTCGGCTCGTCGCACAGCAGCACGGCCGGCCGCCGGATGAGCGCCCTGGCGATGGCCACGCGCTGCTTCTCGCCGCCGGAGAGCTGCGCGGGCCGGTGCGTCAGCCGGTGTTCGAGGCCCACCTGGGAGAGCAGCGTCCGGGCGCGATCGAGGTGGACGGCCGCGTGGGCCGGGTCGTCGATGAGCGTCGGCGCGAGCACGTTCTCGAGCACCGTGCACTGCGGCAGCAGGCAGTGGTCCTGGAACACGAACCCGACGGTGGCGCCGCGGAACTTCGCCGCGTCGTCCTCGCCGAGCGTGTAGGGGTTGGTCTTGTTCAGCAGCACCGTGCCGGTGGTCGGCGGTTCGAGCCCGCCCGCGATGTAGAGCAGCGTGCTCTTGCCGCTGCCGGAGGGCCCCGTGATGGCGGCCGATTCACCGTGGTCGAGCGCGAGGTTCGCGTCGTTGAGGATGGAGACCGGCCCGTTCGGGCTGTCGTAGTCCTTCGACACGTGGCTGATGACGAGCATGGGTCAGCTGCGGGCGGCGAAGAGCGCGTGGCGTTCCACGGCGGTGGTGTAGGCGGCCAGCACGCGCTCCGCCATCTGCCGTTCGGTGTAGTGCTCGCGGACGCCGGCCGCGCCGCGCAGGCCCATGTCGCGCGCCTGACCGGGGTGTTCCCGCAGCGCCATCAGCCCGTCGGCGAATGACGCCGGATCGTCCGGCGTGACGAGCAGGCCGCCGCCCGTGGCGCCGACCATCTCGCGCATCGCCCCGTGGTTCGGTGCGACCACGGGGATGCCGCAGGCCATCGCCTCGAGCAGATACAAACCCTTCGGTTCCACGTACGTGCTCGGCACGGAGAAGGCGTCGAGCCCGCGCAGGAAGGCGATCTTGCCCGCGCGGTCGAGCGCGCCGTGGTAGCGGAACTCGTCGGCCAGGCCCCAGTCGGCGAGGTCCCGCTGGATGCGCGCGAGGTACGGCTGGTGCTCGGCCGCGAGGTATCCGGCCGCTTCCAGCCGCGACGGCGGAAGGCCGCGCTCACGCCGGGCGACACGGTAGGCCTCGGCCAGCAGGTGCAGGCTCTTCTCCGGCGCGATGCGGGCGAAGTAGCCGATGACGAACGGGTCCGACTGGAGCCGCGTCCGCCCGCCGGGGGCAAGGTCATCGGTGGAGACTCCGAGCGGCGCGACGGCAATCCGGTCGGCGCCGATGCGGAACCGCGGGCCGGCGTAGTCCTTGTAGTAGTCGCTGACCGACAGGAACAGGTCCACGTCGCGCGCGTGCTCCCGGATCAGTTCCTCGGCGCGTTCGCGGTCCGCTTCGGGGAGTCCGTCCAGGAAGAGATCCTCGCCCTGGAGCGTCACGCACACGGGCCGCCCCGTGGCGCGACGGATCGGACCGGCCATCGCAATCAGCAGCGCGTTCGGGATGTTGATCACGTCGAACGGGGGCTCCGACGCGATCCAGTGCAGGAGCTTGTCGATCTCCTTCCGCTGATTGCCGTGTTCGCCGAGGAGCGTCGAGACGGTCATCGAACCCAGGCTCCTCGCGTTCACCTGGATCGACCGCCTCGAGACCAGACGCAGGAACGCGGTGGAATCCCAGAGGCGGTCGAGCACCCACGGCGTGTGGCGGAAGAGGGCCGACGCCTGCTGCAGGTAGACGCTGACACCGCCGAAGAGCACCCGCGACTGGCTGACGTTCTCCACGTCCACCCGGGTCGGTGTGTAGACGGGTGCGAGCGTCACGTCCTGGCCGAGCGCCTTCAGCCCGCGCGCCAGCGCGTTGTCGCGCAGGCAGCTGCCGCAGTACATGTCCGCGGCGCCGGCCGTGATCGAGAGAATCCGCACTGGAGAGGATTCTAGTCGCTGGCCTATGATCCGCCCATGCGCGCCCGCCGCCTTCGTGTCGACCTGCTGCTCGTGACCGGGCTGCTGCTGTCGGGGACGCCGCTCTGGGAATCGCCGCTCTGGGAAGCGCCGCTCTGGGAAGCGCTGCCCGCCGCGCAGACCGCACCGCCCCAGGCGGAACCCGCCAGACCCCGGACGCCGCGGCCGAACATGCAGGCCATGAACGAGGCGCTCGGCGTCACGTGCGTCTACTGCCACGTCCCCGTGGAGCCCCGGACGGATGCGCGCGAGATCGACTTCCGCTCCGAGGCCAATCCGAAAAAGCGCGTCGCCCGGATGATGGTGGCGATGACGGCCGACATCAACGCCACGATTCCCGCCTCCGTGCTGAAGTCCACCGAGGATTCCACCGTCGTGACCTGCGCGACGTGCCATCGGGGCGTCCCGGACCCGCGGCCGCTCGCCGAGATCCTCACGCGCACGATCGAGCAGGAGGGGTTCGACGAGGGCGTCATCCGATATCGCGAGCTGCGCGCGCGCTACTTCGGGCGGGACACCTACGACTTCTCCGAGCGGACGCTGCTGACCGTGGCGCAGAAACTCGTCGACCGCGTGCCGGACGGCGTGCTGACGCTGATGCGGATGAACCTCGAGTTCAATCCGGCCTCGGCGGACAGCTACGTGATGATGGCGCAGGCCGAGACGCGGCGTTTCGACGACCGGGCCGCCATCGTGCATCTGGAGAAGGCGCTGGCGCTCAACCCGAACCACGGGCTCGCCCAGGGCTTTCTCGCGCAGTTGCGGCAGTTCACGAAGCCGCGCCGGTAGCAGGTCGGGCAGACCGGCCGAAGTCAGCGGAGTGTCAGCCGTGCGCACGTCATCGAGACTCGCGAAGCTCGGCGCCGCCTGCGCGGCGCTCACGGTCGTGTGCGCGGCGTTCGGCGCGGCGGCCGCGCACGCCCAGACGGATCAGCCCGCCGCCACGTTCAAGGCCGGTGTCGAGCTTGTCACGGTCGACGTGTCCGTCTCGGACAAGAACGGGCGGCCCGTCCGTGACCTGCTCGCCGCGGACTTCACCGTCAAGGTAGACGGCAAGCTCCGGCGCGTCGTGTCGGCCCAGCACGTGCAGTTCGACGTCCAGGCGGCCCGGAAGGCGGCGGCCGAGCACGCCGGCGAAGAGACCTTCTTCACGTCGAACATCGGCCCGCCCGAGGGCCGCATGATCATCATCGCGGTCGACCAGTCGAACATCCGCCCGGGCGCGGTGCGGCAGCTGCTGCGCACGGCGGCCGCCTTCGTCGACCGGCTCGGTCCCGCGGACCAGGTCGCGTTCGTGGCGTTTCCGCCACCCGGCCCCGAGGTGAACTTCACGACGGATCGTGTCCGCGTCAAGGCCGCGATGGAGCAGGTGGTCGGCAACCAGCAGGACTACTCCGGCCGCTTCAACATCGGGCTGTACGAGGCCATCGCGATCGCCGAGCGGTTCGACGAGATCGTGCTCAAGCAGGTCGCCGAGCGGGAGTGCGCCTCGGTCCGCGGCCCGGAGCTGCAGGAATGCCAGCGCGAGGTGCGCAACGAGGCGAACGGACGCGCTCGGTTCGCACGCCAGGAGTCGAGCCTGGCGCTCGGTTCGCTGAGCGACCTGCTCCGGAGGCTCAGCGTGCTCGACGGCACCAAGGCCATGGTGCTGCTCTCCGAGGGCCTGGTGCTCGACGACCTTGGCGCGTCGGGCGACGAGGTCGCGCGGCTCGCGGCGATCGCGCGGACCAGCATGAACGTGCTGCTGATGGACGTGACGCAGAACGACGTCTCGAGCATCGAGCTGCCGCCGACGCCCTCGCAGGATCGGGCGCTGCAGACCTCGGGCCTCGAATCGCTCGCCTCCTCGGCGCGGGGCGTGCTCACGCGCGTGTTCGGCAACGGCGAGCAGGCCTTCGACCGGCTCTCGTCGGAGCTCTCCGGCTACTACGTCCTCGGCATCGAACAGGCGGCCGGTGACGTCGACGGCAAGCGGCACCGGCTCGACGTCTCGATCCGCCGCCGCGGCCTCACGCTGCGCTCGCATCGGGCGTTCGTCACGGCGAGCACCGAAGCCAGGGCGGCCTCGCCGCGGGACCGGCTGGTCGAAGCGCTCGGGTCGCCGTTCGCCGTCTCGGATCTTCCGCTGCGCGTGACGAACTTCTCGTTCCAGGACACGCAGAATCCCGCGCGGGTGCGCGTGCTGGTGTCGGCGGAGGTCGGCCAGGCCGGCGCGGCCGCCGGGGAGTACACCGTCGGCTTCGTGATGTTCGGCCAGGACGGCCGCGCCGTGGCGAGCACGACGCGCGCGGAGACGCTCACGTCGGTCGACGGCCAGCCCGATGCGCCGCTCGAGTATCAGTTCGCGACCATCGTCGACCCCGGCGTCTACACGTTGCGGTTCGGCGTGGTGGATGCGCAGGGCCGCCGCGGGTCCGTGGTCCGCGACATCCGCGCCTGGAAGATCGACGGCGTGGAGTTCACGGCCGGTGACCTGCTCGTGGGCAACGCCCCCTCCGCGCCGGGTGAGCTCTCGCGGCCGCAGGTCGAGCCGCGTGTGCACCAGCGCGAGATGAGCGCCTATCTCGAAATCTACGCGGCGACGACGGCGTCGCTCGACGGCACGAGCGTGTCATTGGAGGTGGCCGAGGATGCGGACGCGCCGGCCCTTACCACGACGCCGGCCAGCTTCTTCAGGGGCGCGCAGCCGACGACGGTCATCGCGTCGGCCGCGATCAGCACGGCCGCGCTGCCGCCGGGCCGTTACATGGCGCGGGCGCGCATCGAGAAGAGCGGGAAGCCGGTCGGCCTGCTGCTGCGGCCGTTCATCGTGCAGCCGGCAGGCAGCGGACCCCTGCCGCCCGCGCACCTGACGTCATGGGTGCCGGCGTTCACGCGGGCCAGCGTGCTGGCCGCCCCCGTCGTCGCCGAGATGCTGACGCTGGCCGCGGGCCGGTCGACCGTGCTTGCCGACGCGCTGGTCGAAGCCAGAGCCGGGCGTTACGGTGCCGCCGCGCTCGACGCGCTGACGGCGGGTGAACAGACCGTGGCGGCGTTCTTCAAGGGCCTCGACTTCTTCATGAAGGGCCAGCTCGACCAGGCGGCCACGCAGTTCACGACCGCGGCGGGTCCGCGCCGCGAGTTCTTTCCCGCGGCGTTCTACCTCGGCGCCTGCTACGCGGAGGCGGGGCGCGACCGGGACGCGGCGGGCGTCTGGCAGCTGGCAGTGGCCGGAGCCGGAGGTGGCGGCGCGAAGCCGAAGATCGTCTACGTGCTGATCGCCGACGCGCGCCTGCGTGCCCGGCAGGCCTCGGCCGTCGTGGACGTCCTCGCGCCCGTCACGCGCGGCACCGCGGACGACGACCTCACGCGGCGCCTGGCGACGGCCTACGTCGTCACGGGCAAGTACGAGGAGGCGCTCGGCCTGCTCGACGG
>CAYNUO010000047.1:0-21183 GCA_964400405.1 uncultured Bifidobacteriaceae bacterium
GGCCGCATACGCCGCCTACTCCTCTCGGACGCGAATGTTCCGCCAGTGCAGTTCCGCGCCCTGATTCTGGAAGCCCAGGAATCCCGGCGCCTTGAACTCATGTTCGGTCACCGTCGAGATCAGGGTGCCGTTGAGATACGACCTCACCTGGCCGTCCTTCGAGACAATCTCGACGGCGTTCCACTCTCCGAGTGGGTTCAGCATCCGGTTGCGCGCCTCGATGTCCTCCGTGAACTTCGCCTTCGAGTTGATGGCGTAGGGCCAGAGCACCTGCCGGTTCTTGCCTTCGATGGCGATGGCCTTGGCGTTCACCGGGTCGAGGAAGATGTAGTACCCGCTGTTGCCCCCGAAGAGGTAGTCCGGTCCCTCCCACGCGGCCGGACGGGCGAAGCGGTAATCGAGGCGGAACGTGAAGTTCTGATACTTCTTCTGCGTGTAGAAGTAGCCATGCTCGACGCACGCGCACACCAGGATGCCGTTGCGCACGACCCAGTTCGGTGCAGGGTCAGTCTGGCACCCGCCGGGCTTCGTGCACGGAATGACCCTGCCGTCAGCGCCGCCGATGATCTCGCCCGTCACAAACGTGAACCCCGAGAGGTCCCGGCCATTGAAGAGGCGAACGAATCCAGGTTCGTCGAGCGGCATCAGCTTCATCGCCTCGTAATCAGGCGTCAGCTCCGAGGGGCCCGCGGGGAAGCCGGAGGTCTTCAGCAGGTAGGCCGCGATGTCGGCACGCTGCTGCTGCGTGATGGACTTCGGCCGCGGCGGCTGATCCTCCATCCGCTTGAAGAGGTAGTAGACGCTCGGATACGCCGCCTTGCCCTGGAACTTCATCCGGACGTGATCCTTGTAGCCCCCGGGATGGCAGTTCTCGCAGAGCTGCTGATACAGCTTCGCGCCCCGCTCCGCCTGTGCGGCGGTGTAGTACGCCTCGGCGGGATCCCACGGTGCCGCCGCGGCCTTCGCGGCCTTCGCGGCCGGGCGGGCGGGGGCCTGCGCGGAGAGCAGGGCAGTGGCAGCGAGCAGGGCGACGGTCCCTGCGATCCAGCGGAAAGTCATCGCGTCTCCTTGGGCTGAAGCGAAATCTGGTTGAGCACGGTCGGGTCGAACGGCAGGTCGCTGGCGCCTGCGGCGTAGCCGTTCATCTTCAGCAGGTAGGCGACGATGTCCGCGTACGCCCCGGCCTCCAGACTGCCTGGGCGGCCCTCAGGCATCGTCAGGCGCAGGATGTCGAAGAGCGCACCCGCGGTCTTCGGGCGCCAGCGTTCGTCGAACGTGGCGCCACCGAGCGCCGGCGCGTACGCGCCGCCTTCGAGCTTCGGGCCATGGCAGGTCTCGCAGTTACGGCGGTACGCGGTGAGGCCGCGCTCCGCCTGTTGGGCCGTATAGACGCCGTCCGCGGCCGAGCGCGAGCCGCCGGCAGTGGCCCCGGGCCCAGTTCCCGATGTGGTCTGCGTCGTCCTGACCGGTGTGTGGACGCCCAGCGCGACCAGTTCCGCCGTGCCAGAGCCGCCAGCTGCCATCAGGATGTACTGCCGGCCCTGGTGGACGTACGTCATCGGCTGGGCGACGCCGTCGCCCTCGATCTTGACCGTGTGGAGCAGCCGTCCGCTCTGCTTGTCGAAGACGAACAGGACGTCCCGGTAGAGGTCAGGGGCTGCCCACTGTGCCCACGGGACCCTCCCCGGCACGCCGCTGCTCTGCATATAGGTAATCGTGACGAAGAGGAGGGACTTCGTCAGCAGCACGTGCGTCATCTGCGGGGCCGTCCCGAGCGGGCCGACGTTGAGGCCCTTCAGCAGCGGGTGGTTCCGCGGCCCGTCGCCCAGCGGCGCCATCCATTGCAACGCGCCCTTGTTCATGTCGAACGCCGAGATGCGCGAGTAGGGAGGCTTGAAGATCGGAAGTCCGTCGATGAAGAGCTCTGGAGCCGGCGCACCGCCGCTTGCCCGATAGAGCAGGTCCGTCTGGCTCGGATCCGCCAGGGTGGCGCGCCCGACTGAGGGCACCGTAATCGAGGGCACGTAGAACCACCCCGTTTCCGGGTCCAGCGCCCCACCGCCCCAACGGCCTCCTCCGAACACGCCCGGCAGAAACACCGCGCCTTTCAGCGACGGAGGGGTGAACACGGGGCCGTGGTCGAACTTCTGAAGCTGCTCCAGCGCCCGGGCCCGGAGTGCCGGCGTGAAGTCCAGCAGGTTGTCGGGCGTCGAGCCTTGCAGGTCGAAGGCCGGCGGCTTCGTCGGGTGCGGCTGTGTCGGAGACGTCCGTTCCCGGGGCACCGTCGACTGAGGCACCGGCTTCTCCACGATCGGCCACACCGGCGTGCCGGTCTTGCGGTCGAAGACGTAGGTGAACGCCTGCTTGCTCGTGACCATCACAGCCTTGATGCGCTTGCCGTCGACCGTGATGTCGCCGAGCACCGGATCGGCGGGGAAGTCGTAGTCCCACAGGCCGTGATGGACGGCCTGGAAGTGCCACATCCGCCGGCCCGTCTTCGCGTCGAGACACAGGATGCTCTCCGCGAAGAGGTTGTCGCCCGGGCGGTGGCCGCCGTAGAAGTCGCTGTTCGGCGTGGAACTCGCCATGTAGACGTAGCCCAGCTCGGGGTCGTACGTCATGCCGGCCCAGACGTTGGAGTTCCCGCCGTTGTCCGCGGAGTTCTCGAGCCAGGACTCGTAGCCGACCTCACCCTTGAGGGGGACCGTGTGGAACTGCCAGAGACGTCTGCCGGTCCGCACGTCGTAGGCCTGCACGTAGCCCGGAGGGCTGCCGGCGACGCCAGGAACTGCGTCGGACACGCCGTTGCCGACGACGATGACGTCCCCGGCCGCCAGTGGCCGGCGCGCCACGAAGTTCGTTCCGCCGATGGCGTGGCGGATGCCGGCCGTCAGATCGACGAAGCCGCCCTTTCCGAAGAGCGGGTCAGGTTTGCCCGTCTTCGGGTCGAGTGAGAGGAGCCTGGCGTCGACGGTGCCCAACAGGAGCCGCTCCGCCTTGCCGTCGGTCCAGTACTCCATTCCCCGGTTCGAGAAGTTCCCGCCATTCGGCGGCCGGGTCTTCAGGTTCTTGTAGCTCTCGGCGTCGTAGGTCCACTTCGTCGCGCCGGTGCCAGGGTCGATCGCCGCCACGATGCCCAGCGAGGTGACCGTATACAGGGTCCCTCTGATGAGGAGCGGCGTGTCTTCGTACTTGCTCACCCTCCAGAGGGGGTTCTGCGACTCAATCTGCCGGTCCGGGGAGGTCCACCGCCACATGACCTGCAGGTTGCCGGCGTTCGCCTTGTCGATCAGGGCGAGGGGGGAGTACTTCGTCGACTGCTGGTCTCCGCTGAAATGGTGCCACTCCGTGTCGGCGGGGCGCCGCTGGGCCGGAACCAGGGCGATCGCTCCGAGAATCGCAGCCGCCGTGACGCCGGCCAGAACCGATCGATGACGCATGGTCAACGTGTACCTCGACTGGTGTGAGTCGCCCCGCCTGGAATCGAGCGAGAAACAAGATCGGCGAGAACCCCAGAATCCTACCGGCAGTCCCTGTGGCCCGGCCCGGAGCGTGAAAGGCCGCAATAAATCGCGATTTTGCTCCAAGTGTGCACAACCAACCGCGCGAACAAGGCCGGAGCGGAAGACGTTTATGTCGAAGTTCAGGTGTCCGGGAACGCAGGCCGGGCTCTCGGCATAGCCTCAACCGGTTCTTCCCACACTCCAGGAAGGGGCTGAGATGACGAGACTGCGTGTCCGGATTGCCTTACTTGCACTCATGACTGCCGTGACGGCCGCATCTGCCGTCGGCCAGACCGCGACGAACGGTGCGATCGCCGGTGTCGTGAAGGACACAACGGGGGCGGTGCTCCCAGGGGTCACGGTGGAGGTGGCGAGTCCGGCCCTGATCGAGAAGACCCGTACCGCGGTGACTGACGGCGGTGGTAACTACAAGATTACGGACCTGCGGCCCGGAACCTATACGGTGACATTCACGCTGGTGGGCTTTGGAACCGTCAGGCGTGAAGGCCTCGAGTTGGCAACGGGCTTTACCGTCCCGGCCAACGCCGAGTTGAAGGTCGGGTCGCTCGAGGAGACCGTGACCGTGACAGGCGCGTCGCCCGTCGTCGACACCCAGAACGTCCGGCAGTCGAACGTCATCTCCCAGGCTACCCTCCAGGCGCTCCCGACCAACAAGAGCCTGCAGGCCTTTGCGACGCTGACTGTCGGCCTTGTCGTCGACAGCGGCTCGCTTGACGTCGGAGGCAACCGGCACGAGCAGGGGTTCGTCACGATGAACGGCGGTCCGGTGATGAAAACCCTCCAGGACGGCATGATCTACAACAACCTGAACGGCACCGGCGACGGTCAGCAGGGCAGCTATGCGGTGAACGTGACCGCGATGACCGAAGTGGCGCTGGAGCTGGCCGGTATCGGGGCCGAGAGCAAGACCGGCGGCGTGAACATGAACTTCGTGCCCCGTGATGGCGGCAACGAGTTTTCGGGCCTCGTCGACCTGAACTACGGCAATGGCGCCATGCAGTCGAGCAATCTGACGGACCGGTTCAAGGCGATGGGCGTCCTCAAGGCCGCCGAGGCCATCAAGCTGTTCGACTACTCAGGCGGCGTCGGTGGGCCGATCCACAAGGACCGCGCCTGGTTCTTCACGGCGGGCCGGTACAACGGATCGCAGGAGTACTCTCCGAGCATCTACTACAACTCCGTGCAGGGTAAGTACCTGGGCGACCCGAACAGCGGCGTCAGCGCCTATGTGCCGGACCTGACGAAGCGGGCGTTCCAGGATCCTCACTTCACGGACATCACGGGCCGCCTCGCTGTTCAGCTGACCTCCAAGCACAAGTTCACGATCAACAACAGCTTCCAGAAGAGCTGTGTCTGCAATCGTGAGGTGACGGGGAACGTGGCACCCGAGGCCGTCGTTCAGGCGGACTTCAACCCGGTGATCCTCACGCAGATGTCGTGGAGCAACCCCGCCACGAACAAGCTGCTGCTCGACGCTGGACTGTCCCGTCTCCATGACCGCAACAACCTGATCAGGCCAGACGGCACGACCGACAAGGACATCGCGATCACCGAGACGCTGGGGACCGCCACGGTCCCGGCAGGCATGCGCTACGGCGCCAAGGGCAACTCGGCCGGGATTCCCGCGACGTTTGACTACGGGTACAACCTGTCGAAGATCTGGAACGGCCGGGCCGGCCTCTCCTACGTGCCTGGCTCGCATTCGTTCAAGGTCGGGTACCAGTTCCTGCGCGGCACATCCCAGAACGAGAACGACTACAACGTCAGGCAGGTGGCGTACACCTTCCGCGGTGGCATCCCGCAGAGCATCACCCAGTTCGCCGGGCCGTTCTTCTCGCTCGCGTCGGTTCGTGAAGACGGTCTGTTCCTCCAGGACCAGTGGACGCTTCGCCGCATGACCCTGAACCTTGGTGTTCGCTACGACTACTACACGGGCCATATTCCCGCGCAGGTGAAGCCGGCTGGTCCTCTGGCGTCTGCCATTCAGGTTCCCGAGGTGAAAAGCAGCGCGCTGCCTCAGTGGCACACCTTTGTTCCCAGAATCGGCGTGGCGTACGACCTGTTTGGAGATTCCAAGACGGCCCTGAAATTCTCAATCGGTCACTACTACAACTCCGCGGGCATCGACACCATTCAGCCGTACAACGCGGGACTGGCGATCGCCACGAGTGCCACGCGCGCGTGGACTGACGCCAATGGCAACTTCGTGCCCGATTGCGATCTCAAGAGCGTCACGGCCAACGGAGAGTGCGGTGTTCTCTCCAATGCCAGGTTCGGACAGCCCGTGGCCACCACGCTTCGCGATCCGGCCCTGAACAAGGCGCAGGGCCGCTTCTACAACTGGCAGACGTCCGTCGGCGTGCAGCACCAGTTCCTCGACGGCTGGGGTGTCGATGCCTCCTACAACCGCACGTGGTACGGCAACTTCACGGTGACCGACAACCGTCTGGTCACACCCGCTGACTACGACCCGTACTGCGTGACGGCGCCCAGCGACCCACGCCTGCCCAAGGGGGGCGGCTATCCGATCTGCAATCTCTTCGACCTCAAGCCCGCGAAGGCAGGTCAGGTCGACAATCTGATCACTCAGCAGTCAAACTTCGGGGAACGCTCACAGGTCTACAACGGCGTTCGGATCAGCACGAACGCCAGGTTCCGCAAGGGCATCCAGGTTGGCGGCGGCGTGAACGTGGGCCGTACGGTGAATACGAACTGCACGGTGGTCGATGCCCCTCAGACCTCGACCGGCGCGGTCGCCGCGGGTTCTGTGTCCTCGCTCGACTTCTGCGAGACGGCCACGCCCTGGGGGAACTCGATCCAGGTCAAGCTGAACGGGATGTATCCGCTTCCCTGGTGGGGCATTCAGTTCAGCGCGGCGTTCCAGGCCATTCCTGGCATCGCCGTGAACGCAACGCGGTCGTACAGCAACGCCGAGATCGCTCCCTCGCTCGGCCGCAACCTGACGGGTGCTGTCTCCGTGAACATCCCCCTCTATGCGCCAGGCATGGAGTTGTACGAGCCGTACATCAAACAGTTGGACCTGCGGGTGAGCAAGACGGTCCGGTTCGGGAGCAGGCGCCTGGAAGGTGCCTTCGACCTGTTCAACGCGACGAACACCGCGGCGGCCCTGCTCAACAACGCGACCTACGGCGCCGCCTGGCAGCGCCCGACCTCGATCCTGGCCGGGCGTACGGCACGCCTGGTCGGCAAGTTCTTCTTCTGATCCGTCAGTGCGCACCGGCCGTCCTGCGGCCCTGAAGGACCGCAGCGGCCGGAGCCCTGTCCGGCCGCCGCGGACACCTGCTGTGAGGCGCAGGCCCTGGGCGCCTACGGCTTCGGCTTGTAGCCGGCGGTCACCTCGAACGTGATCGGCATGCCGGCGCCGTGCATGTCCATGTAGACGACCGTGGGCGCATAGCCTTGCGTTTGCTTCCCGCCCTTCGACCTGAGGAGTGCTACCGCCGCAGGTACGTCGGCCACGCTGAACCCGATGTGGTGGACGCTCTCGCCGCTCCTGGTCAATTGCTCCTTCCAGGGGCTTTCACCCTCGAGCGGCTGAATGAACTCAAAGCCCACGTTGTTGATCCGGAGCTGGCCGATCTTGCCGTGCATCATCTTGCCTGGGAACTCGGGTCCCCACGGCACGTCGCGGTATGTCTGCGCAGGCTTGCCACTCACGCCGAAGGCACCGCCGAACGCCTGCATGGTCTTGTCGACATCGTGGACGACAAACGAGATATGGGACAACGACCCTTCGAGTGGCGTGCCAGCCTGACCGCGCAACACCTGTGATGTCACGAGTGAGCCAACGACGCAACCAGCCAGACCCGTGAGAACGAACGCAGAACGTGTGCGCATGGGACGACTCCTCTCGAAGGCGGATGATACGCGATGACGCATTGGACAAGGGTCTGCTCAACGGTGCCGCGACTGAACTCGCGATCGTGGTGACGAGGTGGCGGATTCGCCGGGCCTCCGAGGGGTGCGGCCCTTGAACTCCCGAGGCAATACTCCAAAGTGCCGCTTGAAGTGCCGTCGGAACGACGCCTGGGATTCATAGCCGGCCGAGATGGCGACTGCCTTCAGCGCCCGATTTCCTTCGTCGAGGATTCTGGCGGCCAAGTGCATTCTCACCTGCGTCACGTAGGCCATGGGCGTCTTGCCGACCGTTTCGCGGAATCGTGTCGCGAACAACGAACGCGACATCCCGGCGATGTCCGCCAGGCGCTGCAGATTCCATTTCTCGTGTGGCCGCCCGACCACGGCCTGCAGCACCTCTCTCAGCTGAGGATCCCGGAGGCCTCTCAGCCAACTGGTGGAGTGATCCGGCATGTCGATCCACGTGCGCACCACCTGCGTCAGCGCGATCTCCACGAGGCGCTTGAGGATCGCGGCATGGCCCGGGCCCTGCTGGCGCCGCTCGGTGCCGAATGCCGTCAAGGTGGCCGCCAAGGCTGCTCCAGGGGGCCAGGACCTGGCACGGATGCAGATGAGCTCCGGCAGGTTGCCGAGCAGCATGGTCTGGGGCGCCCCATGGAGTTCGCACTCCATGCCGACGAAGCCGGAAGTATTCGGTGTGCCGGGAGGCGCCATCTGCTCCAAGAACCGACTCTCCAGGGATGGGGTGCGGCGCGAGTCTGACAGGCGATGGGCTACGCCTCCCATGATGAAAACAAGATCTCCGTTCTCGAGTTCGACGGTCGTCTCGCCAGGGCTCCCCTCACGCACGCGAAGGCAAACGGGTCCGCCGGTGATGATGTAGAGCTGAGAGTCGAAGGCCTGGTGACGCATGGACCAAGGGGCGCGCAGCGCGAACGGGCCTCCGATGTACAGCGTCCGGATCCTGACCTCGTCCATCAGGACGGAGAGCGGATCGTGGTTGACCCGGTAGGCGGCTCGGCCAGTCGGAGCGTCCGGCATCTGCGTCCTTCCTGAGTTCCTGGTCTTTCTGGACGATTCGATCCAATAATAGGCCCCTTTGCGCCATCTAAGCCTGCTAGTAATTGGCCACCGTGCAAGAGGTGTGGATAGTCCGTGAGGCGTGACTTGGACGAGACGGACCGGACGCTCATCGCGTACCTGCAGCGCGACGCCAGAATTCCCTCGCGGACGTTGGCTGCAAAGGCGGGCATTTCGGGCTCGGAGTGTGTCCGGCGCGTGCGCAGGCTCGAGGCGCTGGGCGTCATCTGCCGGTACGCGACGGTCATCGACCCCGCGGCGCTCGGACTGAGCCTCACGGCGCTCGTGCGGGTGCAACTCGACCGGGGGGCACCTGACCGGGTGCGAGCATTCGAGGCCGCGATTCAGCGGCGCAGGGAAGTCCTCCAGTGCTGGCAGTTGAGTGAATACTGGGATTTCGAACTGCTCGTGGTCGCCGCTGACCTCACTTCGCTCGGGGTCTTTCAGCGGGAGTGTCTCGGAAGCCTGGGCGTCGTGGCCGTCAACGTCAGTGTCGTCGTGCGGCAGGCCAGGCACCTGGCGGAGCTTCAGATTGGCGCACGTCACGAAGACACTCCCGTGATGCTTGATTCGTCAACGCCCGGATTCCACGGGCAGGTCGTGTGGGAAGCCTCGCCGAGGGTGGCGGCCCGGCGCTCCTGACGAGCCCGAAAGAGAGCCAATCTTTGTGACCAAGAGGAAGGTGCGTATGTGGACAGCGCGGGCACTCGCCCTGTTGTGCGCAGTCGTGGCGAATCCCGCCTGGGCGGCGCAGACCCGGGAGCTGCCGGAGACGCGCGCCGCCTTCGTGAAGACGTATTGCGTCACCTGCCACAACGGGCGCACGAAAGCCGGACAGCTCGTCCTCGATGGACTCGACACATCGCGCCCAGGGGAGCATCGGGACGTGTGGGAGCGAGTCGTCCGGAAGCTGCGCATCGGGGCGATGCCGCCGATGACGGCGCGGCGTCCGGATGCCGATACCCGCCAGGCCTTCGTGGCCTCTCTCGAGAGCGCCCTTGACGCGAGCGCGGCCGAGCGGCCTGACCCGGGAGCTCCGGTCCTGCATCGCCTCAACCGAACCGAGTACGCCAACGTCGTCCGGGACCTGCTCTCTGTCTCGCTTGACGTGAAGTCGATGTTGCCCCCGGATGACTCGGGCTTCGGCTTCGACAACATTGCCGACCTGCTCCGTGTCTCGCCCAGCCTGCTCGAGCGCTACATGGCCGCTGCCGAGCGAATCAGCCGCGTCGCCGTCGGGGACCCGAGTCTGAAGCCCGTGGTGGCAACCTATTCGCTCCCGTACCTGACGCTGACGCAGGCGGAGCGAATGAGCGAGGACCTGCCCTTCGGGTCGAGAGGGGGCATCAGCGTGATGCACACCTTCCCAGCCGATGGCGACTATCTCCTCCGTGTCCGCGTCCAGCGGCACTCGATTACGTCCGGTGCCAACATTCGCGGCCTCGATGACGAGAACGCCATCGACGTGCGCGTCGACGGCGAACGGGTCAAGGTGTTCACCCTCGGCGCCAAAGCGTCCGCGGCAATGCCGCCCGCCGGCGGCGCAGGGGGCGGGCAAGCCAGAGACCGCCAGGCCACCGACGACAACCTGAACCTGCGCGTTCGGGTCTCAGGCGGGGCGCATCGCGTGGGCATCGCCCTGCAGAAGAAGACGTGGTACGCGGAAGGTGTGGCGCCGTCGCAGTTGCCAGCGGCCAGCCACGGCAACTCGTACGGCACCCGCACCACGCCGGAGTTCGGTCGCGTCGACATGGGGATCGACCGCGTGGAGATTGAAGGGCCGTTCGACGCCACGGTTCCAGCCGCTTCCGCGTCGCGCCGGGCCATCTTCGTCTGTGCGCCCAGACGTCAGGCCGACGAGCGGCCCTGCGCCGAGCAGATTCTGACCCGTGTCGCGCGCCGCGCATATCGGCGGACGGTGACGGGTGCGGACCTGGCACCAGTTCTCGACTTCTACGAGAAGGGCCGTGCGGCCGGCGACTTCAACACGGGCATCCAGCGAGGTTTGGAACGCCTGCTCGTATCCCCGGAGTTCCTGTTCAGGGCCGAGCGTCAGCAGCCAGGCGCGAAGCCGGGTACCGCGACGAACGTGACCGACATCGAGCTGGCGTCCCGCCTCTCGTTCTTTCTCTGGAGCAGCATCCCCGACGACGAGTTGCTGGACCTCGCGGTGGCCGGGCGGCTCCGGGCTCCCGGGGTGCTCGAACGGCAGGTCCGGCGCATGCTCGGCGATTCACGTTCGTCTGCCTTCGTCTCCAACTTCTTCGGTCAGTGGCTGTTCGTCAGGAACGTGGCGCTCGCGCAACCGGACCCCAAGGCGTATCCCGAGTTCGACGACAACCTCCGCGAGGCGTTCCAGACCGAGACACGCATGCTCATCGAGAACATGGTGCGGGACGACCGCAGCGCCGTGGATCTCCTCACCGCGGACTACACGTTCCTGAACGAGCGGCTGGCCCGTCACTACGGCATCTCCGGCGTCTACGGCAGCCACTTCCGGCGAGTCGCGCTGCCGGACGAGCGGCGTCGAGGCGTGCTGGGTCATGGCGGCATCCTGACGGCGCTCGCCTACGCACACCGCACCTCTCCCGTCGTGCGCGGCAAGTGGCTCCTCGAGAACATTCTCGGGAGTCCGCCACCTCCGCCGCCGGCGAACGTGCCTCCGTTCCCGGAAGAAGACGGCGCCGGCCAACCACGGACCGTCCGCGAGAAGATGGAACAGCATCGCCGGAATCCCGTGTGCGCCGCCTGCCATTCCGTGATGGATCCGCTGGGCTTCGCGCTCGAGAACTTCGACGGCATCGGGAAGTGGCGCGAGACGGATGCCGGCAGCCGGGTTGACGCGTCGGGCGTGCTGCCCAGCGGTACGAAGTTCAGCGGCCCTGCCGACTTCAGGGCCGCCCTCCTCAGGGAGCAGGACACCTTCGTGCTGACCATGACGTCCAAGCTCCTGACCTACGCCATGGGCAGGGGCACCGAGCCGTTCGACATGCCGGCGGTCCGGCGGATCGTCAGGGAGAGCAAGGCTCAGAACTACCGCTGGTCGGCGTTGATTCTGAATGTCGTCAAGAGCGTTCCGTTCCAGATGCGGAGGTCCGAGTCATGATCAATCGAGGCCGTCACATACCCAGACGCGCTGTCCTCCGCGGAGCAGGGGCCGCGCTGGCGCTCCCGCTCCTGGATGGCATGGTCCCGGCGTTCGTCCCGACGCGCCTGTCCGCGGCCGCCCCGGTCAAGCGCCTCGGATGTTTCTACGTGCCGATGGGCATGGAGATGACGAAATGGAACCCGCCCACGCCGGGGCCGCTCGTCGTCATGCCGACCCTCCAGCCCCTCGCGGCGTTCCGGGATCGCCTGCTCGTCGTCGGCGGCCTCGAGATGCGAAACGCGGATTCGCGCGATGGCGGAGGGCCCCACTCGCGCATCCAGGCCGCCTGGCTCACGGGGACGCAGGCGCGAAAGACGGAAGGGCCCGATCTGCGTGCCGGGATCTCCATGGATCAAGTCGCGGCGCGCGAACTGGGGACGGCGACCCAGTTGCCCTCGCTCGAGTTGGCGCTCGAGAGCGTCGAGGTGGTGGGTTCCTGCGACAACGGCTACACGTGCGCCTACACGGGCACGCTCAGTTGGCGCACCGACACCGTGCCGAACCCGATGGAGAACAATCCACGGGCCGTGTTCGAACGCCTGTTCGGCACCGCCGATAGCACCGACGAGCGCACTCGCCGTGCTCACCTCGGCAAGAACGCGAGCCTGCTCGATTCGGTCGTCGAGGAGACGCTGCGCTTCTCACGCGGGCTGAATGCAACCGACCGGGCGAGGCTGGACCAGTACCTCACCTCCGTGCGTGACGTGGAAACGCGCATTCAGAAGGCCGAGGCACAGATCTCAGCCGACCTCCCGGTGGTGAGCCAGCCTCCTGGCGTTCCGGCAAGCTACGAGGAACATTCGAGGCTGATGTTCGACCTGCTGATGCTCGCGTATCAGAGCGACACCACCAGGATCTCGACCTTCCTGATGGCCCGCGAGCTGAGCGTGCGGACGTATCCGGAGATTGGGATTGCGGACCCACACCACCCGCTCTCGCATCACCAGAACCGGCCGGAGCAGCTCGAGAAGCAGGGCAAGCTCAATCTGTTCCACATGAGGTTGTTCTCGTACTTCGTCGAGCGGATGTCCACGTTGCCCGATGGTGACGGCTCCCTGCTGGACCACTCGCTGTTGCTGTACGGCACCGGCATGAGCGACTCGAACACCCACCTGCCCGAGGACGTCCCGACCGTCGTCATCGCCGGCAAGATGTTCGACACCGGTGGCGGGCGATATGTCCGGTTCCCGGACGGAACGCCCCTGACGAACCTTCATCTCACCCTGCTGGCCAAGATGGGGGTCCAGACGGAGCGCCTGGGCGACAGCCGCGGTCCACTCAACCTCCTGTCCGGAATCTAGGCGTGCGACTCCCCGTCCTTCTGCTGCTGTTGCTCGTGCCGGGCCTTCATGGCGTGTCGGCCGCCGGCCAGGCGGCGCGCACCGCCCCAACAGGCGCGTCGTTGGTGGCCGCCGCGAGGAGCGGGGACGTCGCCACCGTCGCCGCGCTGCTCAAGCGCAAGGCCGACGTCAAGGCGCACGATGCCGAGGGCGCGACGGCCCTGCATTGGGCCGTCCACAACGGCAACCGGGCCAGCGTCACCGCGCTGATCGCGGCGGGTGCGACCGTGAACGCGGCGAATGACTACGGCGTCACCCCACTCATGCTGGCCATCGAGAATCGGGATGCCGTCTCGGTCGAAACCTTGTTGAAGGCGGGCGCGCTGCCCGGGAGCGCGCTCCCCACAGGCGAGACGACTCTGATGATGGCAGCCAGGGTGGGGGAGCCAGCGATCATCACGCGGCTGCTCGCCGCCGGTGCGGACGTCAACGCTCACGAGCACACGCGCGGCCAGACCGCGCTCATGTGGGCGCTCGCCGAGGGGCATGCGCCCGTGGTGAAGATGTTGCTCGAGGCCGGAGCTGACCCACGCGCCAGGTCTGCGACCGGCTACACGCCGCTCACCTTCGCCGCCCGGGACGGTCGCCTCGACCTGGGCGAGTCGCTCGTGGCGGCCGGGGCGGATATCAATGCCACCGCCGATGACGGCATGAGCGTCCTGCACGTGGCCACTGTCCGTGGACAGGTGGCGTTCGCGGAGCATCTGCTCGCGAAGGGCGCGAACCCCAACGCGGCGGGTCCCGGCTTCACGCCCCTGCATTGGGCCGTGGGTCGCTGGGACACGCTCACGACGAAGGACTACCAGGTCGGGCGCGCCGAATGGCAGGTCATGTCCGGCATTCCCGAATCGCAGAAGCTCGCGTTCGTCACTCTTCTCATCGATAAGGGCGCGGACGTCAACGCGCGGGCCACGAAGTCACCGCCTCGCCTTGGGTTCGGCAGGTCGCCACGTACGATGGACCCGTCGTGCGAGATCGGTGCGACGCCATTCATGTTTGCCGCGATGGGCGGCGAGGCCGAGGTGATGCGCCTGCTGGTGGCGCGTGGCGCGGACCCGAAGCTCGCCTCCAATGACGGGACGACGGCCCTGATTATGGCCGCCGGGGTCAACTACCTCTCGACCGAGAACGACGTGCCGGAGTCACGCTACTTCGATGCGGCGAAGGCGGCCATCGAGTTCGGCGTCGATATCAATGCGGCGAACAGTGGCGGAAACACGGCCCTTCATGCCACGGCGTGGTCGGGGTTCCTTTCGATCACGAAGCTCCTCGTCGAGCGTGGCGCCAGGCTTGACCTCAAGAACAAGACTGACGAGACACCCCGGCGCATCGCCGAGGGGACCCTGCTTGTCATGCAGGTCTGGTTTCAGCCGGAGGTTGCGGCGTACCTGCGGAGTCACGACGCGCCGCGCTGACGCGTATCCACGATGCACACTGTCCCCCGCTTCATCACCGGCGCCGTTCTGGCGGTCGCCCTTCTGGGCCCCTCGCGCTCGCACGCCGCGGACGCCACCGTCGCGCGAGCGGTCCGGGCCCGTGACGGCAAGGCCCTGGCCGCCCTGATCGCGAAGGGTGAGGACGTGAACGCGCCCCAGGCGGACGGCGCGACCGGGCTCCATTGGGCGGCCCATTGGGACGACGCCGCGATGGCTGATGACCTCCTTCGCGCAGGCGCCAGAGTCGCGGCGGCGAACGACTACGGCGTGAAGCCGCTGCACCTGGCGGCCATCAACGGGAGCGTCTCGATGGTGGCGCGATTGCTGAAGGCCGGGGCCGACGGCAATACGGCGCTGCCATCCGGCGAGACCGTGCTGATGACCGCCGCACGAACTGGCCGCGTGGACGTGGTGAGACTGCTCCTGGCCAGTGGAGCCGTGGTCGATCAGGCGGAGGACACCCACGGGCAGACGGCCCTCATGTGGGCTGCCGCCGAGGGACATGTCGACACCGTCAGGACCCTGCTCGACGCGGGTGCCAGCATCGCGGCCAGGAGCAAGCAGGGATACACACCCCTCTTGTTCGCCGCGCGGACGGGACGCCTCGAGCTCGCGAAGCTCCTGCTCGACCGGGGGGCCGCCATCGACGATGCGGCGGCTGATGGAGTGACGCCGCTGCTGATGGCGGCGGTCAGGAACAAGCTGCCCCTGGCGTATTTCCTGCTGGAACGTGGAGCGCGGGCCGACGGGAACTCTGCCGCCGGCTTCACGCCGCTGCATTGGGCGAGCGGCGTCTGGGAGAGCCTGACGTCGTTCGACTACCAGGACGAGGACCTCGCGCTCGAGGGCCTGCCGCGGGCGCAAAAGCCAGCGTTCATCGACGCCCTGCTTCGGCATGGGGCCGACGTCAATGCACGGGCCGCGAAGGCGCCGCCCCGCTTTGGGGGACGTATTTCGCGTGTGTTCGCGCCGGTCTCGGAGGTTGGTGCCTCTCCGCTCTGGTTTGCCGCCGCGGCAGGGGATATCGAGACGGTCACGCTGCTGCTTGGGAAGGGGGCGGATGCGAGCCTTGCGGCGGGCGACGGCACGACACCGTTGATGGCCGCGTCTGGCATCCTCCATTCGGGGCCCGAGAGCCATATCGACGAGTCCCGCTTTCTGGCGGTCGCGCGCCTGCTGCTGGACAGGGGCGCCGACCCGAGGGCCTCGAATGCCGCAGGAAGCACCGCGCTTCATGCGACGGCGTGGGCCGGGTTTCCGACCATCACGCGCCTGCTGATCGAGCGGGGCGCGCCGCTCGGTGCGAAGACGAAGCAGGGCTATACGGCACTGAGAGTCGCGGACGGCGTCGTGTTCGCCATGCAACTTCACTATCAAGAGGCCGTCGGCAAGGTGCTGCGGGAGTTCGGAGCGACCGAATAGGCTCCGCCTGTGCGGGACAGACAGATGCAGATGACGCGAATCCTTGCGATGACCGCGGCGCTCCTGGGGGTGGCTGGACCTTCCGTTGCGCAAACGGCTTCACCGGCGGACGCTCGAGCCGTCCTTGATCGCTACTGCGTGAGTTGTCACAACGCCCGTGCAAAGGCTGGTGGCACCGTGCTGGAGCCATCGGCCGTCGACACGGCCAATCTTGGCGCGCAACCCGCCCTGTGGGAGAAAGTGCTCCGGAAGCTGCGCGTGCGCGCGATGCCACCGGCTGGTGCGCCGCGTCCGGACGAGGCCGGGTACGCGGCGTTCACGGCATGGCTGTCGTCGTCACTCGATCGGCTTCCAGCCAATCCCGGCCGATCCATCGTGCACCGGCTGAATCGCGTCGAGTATGCCAACGCGGTTCGCGACCTGCTCGCAGTCGACATCGACGTCACAGGGCTCTTGCCTGGAGACCCGACCGGCTACGGCTTCGACAACATCGGGGACCTGCTGCTGATGTCGCCGGCCCTGCTCGACAGGTACATGTCCGCAGCCCAGGTCGTTGCGGCGCAGTCCGTAGGTGACGTTGGGATCACCCCTGACATCGTCCGCCTCCAGCTGCCCTGGCTCGCGGACCCGCAAGACGATCGGCTGAACGAGGACGTGCCGTTTGGCTCCCGCGGCGGTGGCGCGCTGTCTCACTACTTCCCCGTGGACGGTGAGTACCTGATCAAGGTCCGCCTGCAACGCCACCAGCAAGTCCTCGGTGGCGTGGTGCGTGGATTGGACTTCGCGAACGAGATCGACCTGCGCCTGGACGGTTCGCGACTCCGTGTCTTCGCGGTTGGCGGGAAGGGGACACCGGCTGGCCGGGCGATCGTGTCTGGGGCCACGCGCGACGGGTCGATTGATTGGGACTATGAAGTCCGTGTCCCGGTGAAGGCGGGCGCCCACACCCTGGGCGTGGTCCTGAACAAGGCGACGTGGTACTACGAGGGCATCGGGCCGTCACGCCTGCCGGTTGCGAGCCACGGCTTCTCCGCCCAGACGGCCACCACGGCCACCGACGGGCGTATCGACATGGGCATCGACGCGATTCAGGTCGAGGGGCCGTTCAACGCCGTGGCCCCGGGCACGACCGCGAGCCGCCGGCGGATCTTCGTCTGTCCAGGCCAGGATCGGTCCTGCGCGTCGCGGATCGTGTCCGGCTTGGCGCGGCGGGCGTTCCGCCGGCCGGTGACGCCGGCCGATGTGAAGCCGCTCATGGCCTTCTTCGACCAGGGTCGCGCGAAAGGCTTCGACGCGGGAATCCAGGCAGCAGTCGAGCGGATCCTGGTCTCGCCGCAGTTCCTCTACCGCATCGAGAAGGATCCCGCGGGGATTGCGCCGGGGGCGGCCTACCGCGTGAGCGACATCGAGCTGGCCTCGCGCCTCTCGTTCTTTCTCTGGAGCAGCATCCCTGACGACGAACTGCTGACGGTCGCGGCCTCCGGGCGGTTGGGCGACCCCGCCACGCTCGAGCGCCAGGTCAGGCGGATGCTGGCCGACCCCCGCGCGAGCTCGCTCGTGAGGAACTTCTTCGGTCAGTGGCTCTTTGTGAGGAACGTGGCGCTGGCCAAGCCGGACACGAAGACGTTTCCCGATTTCGACGAGCGTCTCCGTGCCGCGTTTCAGCAGGAGACGGAACTCTTCCTGCAGGCCCAGCTCGCCGAAGACCGCCCCGTGCTTGAGCTGTTGACGGCTGACTACACCTACATGAACGAGCGGCTGGCCCGGCACTACGGCGTGCCGGGAGTGTACGGCTCCCACTTCCGCCGTGTGCGCTATCCGGATTCGCGTCGTGCCGGCATTCTGGGCCACGGCAGCTTCCTGACTGTCCAGTCGTACGCGACGAGGACGTCGGTCGTCTTGCGCGGCAAGTGGCTCCTCGAGAACGTTCTCGGAACTCCGCCCGGCGATCCTCCGGCGAACGTTCCGCCGCTGCCGGAAGGGAATGCCGCGGCACCCACGTCTGTCCGGGAGCGGATGGAGCAACACCGGCGTAATCCGGTCTGCGCCTCCTGTCACTCCCAGATGGATCCGCTGGGATTCGCGCTCGAGAACTTCAATGCCGTGGGCGCCTGGCGCGATACGGATGCGGGCAAGCCCGTGGACGCGTCAGGTGTCTTGCCTGGCGGCGTGAAGTTCACAGGCCCCGCGGATATGCGCGAGGGGCTCGTGCGCTATTCGGGCGCCTTCGTGGACACGATGACGCAGAAGCTGCTGACCTACGCGCTGGGGCGTGGCGTGGAGTACACGGACCTTCCGGCGGTCAGACGGATCGTGCGGGAAGCCAACGAGGGAGGGGGCCGCTGGACGGCGCTGGTGCTGGCGATCGTCCGGAGCGTGCCCTTCCAGATGCGGAGAGCTGAGTCATGACGGTCTTCCGGAAACACCTCTCCCGGCGTCGGGTGCTGCGCGGCGCGGGTGCGAGCCTCGCGCTCCCTCTGCTCGACAGCATGATCCCGGTCTTCACCCCGACGAGACTGTCGGCGGCGGCGCCGACCAAGCGGCTCGGCCTCTTCTACGTGCCCATGGGCGTCTTCGTGAAGAAGTGGACGCCCCCGAAGGAAGGTCCGCTGGAGCTGTCGCCGACCCTGACGCCCATTGCGCCGGTGAAGGAGCGCGCCGTCGTCATTAGCGGGCTGGATCACCAGGCTGCTGACTCAAAGAGCGGAGGAGGCCCACATTCGCGCTGCCAGACGGCGTGGCTGAGCGGCGTGACCGCCAAGCGGACGGAAGGTGCCGACCTGCATGCAGGTACGACACTGGATCAATACGTGGCGCAGGCTGTCGGCGGAGCGACCGAACTGCCGTCTCTCGAAATCGCCCTGGAGACGCTGGATCTGGTCGGCGCCTGCGACTCAGGCTATGCCTGCACCTATACGAGCACGTTGTCCTGGCGAAGCCCGACGCAGCCCCTGCCGATGGAGGGCCAGCCGCGCGCCGTGTTCGAGCGCCTGTTTGGTGCGAGCCGAAGCACCGACGCGCAAACGCGCCGGGCGTATCTGGTGAAGAACCGGAGCATCCTCGACTCGTTGAGTCAGGAGATTGGGGGACTCTCGCGAACACTTGGTCCCACGGACCGCAAGAGACTGACGGACTATCTGGACTCCGTCCGGGACGCCGAACAGCGGATCCAGAAGGCGGAGTCCCAGCTCGCCAATGCTCTTCCCGTCGTCGACAGGCCGTCCGGCTTCCCGAGCTCGTATCAGGAGTACGCCAGGCTGATGCTGGACTTGCTGGCCCTCTCCTACCAGATCGACAAGACCCGGGTCGCCTCGTTCATGTTCGGCAGGGAGCTGAGCCTACGCACGTTCCCGGAGATTGGTGTGCCGGATCCCCATCACCCGGTGTCTCACCATTCCAACGACCCAGAGAAGCTCGAGAAGCAGGCGAAGATCAATATCTTCCACCTGCAGCTCTTCACCAGCTTCCTGCAGAAATTGCAGGCCACCCCTGACGGTGACGGCTCACTCCTGGATCACTCGTTGTTGCTTTATGGGAGCGGCATGAGCAACTCGGACCAGCACTCACCGTACGACTTGCCCCTCGTTCTCTTTCCGGGGCGCGCCTTCGGCATAGCCGGAGGACGGCATCTGCGGTTCCCACAGGGCACGCCCGTGACCAATCTGCACCTGACGATCCTCGAACGGATGGATGTCAGGATGGACAGGCTCGGTGACAGCAGCGGGGCCCTGAATCTGGCGTCGCTCTGACGACGCTTTACTTTCCGTTCAGTTCGAGCGTCAGGGCGTAGCCGGGTCGCAGATCAACGAACGCGTACCCGGTCCCGGGCCCGGTGACCAGGCGGCCGTGCTGTGCGCGGAGGTAGTCGATCCAGCTGGCCATGCTGGGTGCGACCCCGATGCCGAGGTGATGTATCGACGAGCCGTGGGCGTCGACTTCGTCGCGCCACATGCTCTTGCCGCCCACAGGTTCGACGATCTCGATGTTGACGTTCATCGGGAACGTCACGTTACGGTTGCGCGCGTTCCGGTCGCCCTGGAAGTCCGGCGGAAAGACGATCACGGAGGGCGGACGCGCAGGGGGTACGGGCACATCGAGGATTCGCCCGAACAACGCGGCGGCGGTGTCGACGCTCTTCACGATCATCCCGATGTGTCGAATCGGGGAGAGTCCGAGCGTGGATTGCACCACGCCCGAGCTGGTGTCCGCAGCCGTCATCGCCGGGCGCAGTCGCGACAGCTCAATCGTGAAGCCCAGGGGTTCGCGGAAGTTCACGTAGGCATACGTCGAATCGGGTCCGCCGCCCAGTTCCAGCTGGCCTCCGAGCGACTGGAGGTGCGCGGCAGCGACGGCGACGTCTCTGACGCCGAAGCAGATGTGATGCAGGCTATCGCCGTACTGTTCGAGGTGTTCGCGCCACGGGCTGGCGCCGCCGACCGGCTGGAGCAGTTCAAGGGAGGCGCCCGTCAACCGGAGCATCGCGTAGCGTGGATGCGCCTCGCGGTCCCCCCGGAAGTCTGGCGGATAGGCGATGCCACGGAAGTCTGCCGGCGCGACGGGATCGATCCCGAATAGCTCCGCGTACGCCCTGGCGGCCCTGTCGACATCGGCCACGACGATCCCTGCATGTTCGACGCGGGCATCCGCAAACGGCCCTCGAGGTGCGGCCGTCTGTCCCGGCACTCCTGCCGGATTGGCCAGGGCCAGTCCAAGCACCGCCACGACTGTCATGCGCCGCATATGCAGCATCATCTCGCCACCCGTTCTTCAGCAGGCGCCTAGTGCCGGCGCCCGGTCTTGGGCGTGTGCACGGACTGCGCGACGGCGGTCCCGCGGGCCCGCTTCCGCAGCTCAGCCTCCGTGTTCGGGTCGTCCTCCGGGGTCGCGGCTCCGTGGTCCGGCGTCAGCGCCTCGGTCAGCGGCAGCTCCGTGTAGTACTTCACCTGCTTGAGCGCGAAGCTCGAGTTGGTGCTGGACACGCACTCGATCCGGCTCAGGAAGTCGCGCCGGAACTTCTCGTAGGCCGTCACATCCTTCACGACCACACGCAGCAGGAAGTCCGACGGACCCGTGGTCACGTCGCACTCCAGCACCTCCGGCCGATCCCGGATGGCGTCCTCGAACAGCTGGAAGCGCTCGGCCACCTGGCGATCCAGGCTGACCTGCACGATGACCTCGACGCTCAGGTTGAGCGCACGCGGGTCGAGCAGGGCGACGTACTTCCTGATGACGCCCGCCTCTTCCAGCGCGCGAACCCGGCGCAGGCACGGCGCGGGTGACAGACCGACACGATTGGCCAGCTCCACATTGGAGATCCGGGCCTCGCGCTGCAGGTGGTGGAGGATCTTGATGTC
>CAYNUO010000047.1:21283-23877 GCA_964400405.1 uncultured Bifidobacteriaceae bacterium
ACCGCCCCTGCCACGTCCCGGCTCGAGATCCTCCGGGCTCTCGAACGCAAGGTGCTGTGGCTGTCGTCCTGGACGATCCACCACGCCAACCATGTCCGGCCGAAGCTGGACGGGCTGAAGGTCGGCGGGCATCAGGCCTCGTCGGCGTCGCTCGCGACGCTGATGACCGCGCTTTACTTCGACGTGCTGAAGCCGTGGGACCGCGTGGCCGTGAAGCCGCACGCGAGCCCGGTCTTTCACGCCATTCAGTACCTCTTCGGCAAGCAGAGCCGGCAGGACCTCGAGAAGTTCCGGTCGCTCGGCGGCGCGCAGTCCTATCCCTCGCGCACCAAGGACCACGACGACGTGGACTTTTCGACCGGGTCCGTGGGGCTCGGCGTCGCGATCACGGCCTTCGAGGCGCTCGTCGAGGAATACCTGCGCGCCCGCGACTGGATGCCGGCCGGACAGCCGCCCGGGCGCATGGTGGCGCTGCTCGGTGACGCCGAGTTCGACGAAGGCAACATCTTCGAGGCGATGCTCGAGGCCTGGAAGCACGACATCCGCAACACCTGGTGGATCGTCGACTACAACCGCCAGAGCCTCGACGCCGTGGCGAGCGACCGGCTCTACGACCGCTTTGCCTCGACCTTCCGCGACCTCGAGTGGGATGTCGTCACGCTCAAGTACGGCAAGCAGCTCGAGGCGGCCTTTACGGAGAAGGGTGGCGGCGCGCTCAAGCAGTGGATCGACGACTGCTCGAACATCGACTACACGGTGCTCGCCAACAAGGACGGCTCGGCCTGGCGTGAGCGGCTGCTGAAGGACATCGGGAGCGCCTCCGGCGTGAAGCAACTCCTCGACTCGCGCGACGACGCGACGCTGCGCGCGCTGATGACGAACCTCGGCGGCCACGACCTCGAGTCGATTCTCGAGGCGTTCCATGGCGTGACGAGCGACCGGCCCACGGTCTTCATCGCCTACACGATCAAGGGGCGCGGCCTGCCGTTCGCCGCGCACAAGGACAACCACGCCGGCCTGATGACGCCGGACCAGATGGCGGGCTTCCGCGCCGAGATGGGGATCGCGGAAGGGCAGGAGTGGGACCCGTTCGCGGGATTCGACGTGCCTGTGGCCGAGATCCGGAAGGCACTCGACGAGGCACCGTTCAACCAGGGCGGCAACCGGCGCCACACGGCGGCCAAGGTCCCGGTGCCGGCGGCGATCGAGTCGCCGACGGCGACCACGCTCTCCACACAGGAGGGCTTCGGCCGCATCATGGCGACGATCGGCCGCTCGCATCCTGAACTGGCCGACCGCATCGTCACGACCGCGCCCGACGTCGCCACGTCCACGAACCTCGGCACCTGGGTCAACCGGCGTGGCGTCTACGACCGCCGCGAGCGGGGCGACCAGTTCGCGGATGCGCAGGTGGTGTCGCCCCAGAAGTGGTCCGTCGGACCGAAGGGGCAGCACATCGAGCTCGGTATCGCCGAGAACAACCTGTTCATCATGCTCGGCGCACTGGGCCTCTCGGGCTCGCTCTTCAATCAGCGGCTGCTGCCGATCGGCACGGTGTACGACCCGTTCATCTGCCGCGGCCTCGACGCGCTGAACTACGCCTGCTACCAGGACGCCCGCTTCATTCTGGTGGCGACGCCGTCAGGCCTGACGCTGGCGCCCGAGGGCGGCGCGCATCAGTCGATCATCACGCCGCTCATCGGCATCAGCCAGCCCGGGTTGACGCTCTTCGAGCCGGCCTACATCGACGAGCTGACCGAGGTGCTCCGCTGGTCGTTCGAGCACATGCAGGCCGAGGACGGCGGGTCCATCTATCTGCGCCTGTCGACCCGCGGGATCGCGCAGCCGCAGCGCGAGATGACGGACGCGCTCCGGCGGGACGTCCTCGAGGGGGCCTACTGGCTGAAGGCACCGGCCGAGGGCTCCGACCTGGCGCTCGTCGTCTGCGGCCCGGTGATTCCGGAGGCGCTCGACGCGCACGCGCAACTCGTCGAGGACGCGCCGGGTGCCGGTCTGATGGTGGTGACCTCTCCGAGCCGGCTGTACAAGGGCTGGCAGACATCACAGAAGGACCCGCGCAGGAGCGACGGGCCGAGCCACATCGAACGGCTGCTCGGCAACCTCTCGCCCGATGCCGGACTCGTGACCGTGCTCGATGGCCATCCCGCGACGCTCTCGTGGATCGGCGCCGTGCGCCGGCAGCGGATCGTCTCGCTCGGCGTGGACCGCTTCGGCCAGTCGGGCAACATCCCGGACCTCTATCGAATCTACGGCCTCGACGCGGATGCCATGGTGGACGCCGCGGCCCGCGTGCTCGTCTCGTAAGCTAGGACCCAGAACATGGCTACCGAATTCCGTCTCCCCCAGCTCACCGAGTCGATGGCCACCGTCAAGGTGTCCACGTGGCTCAAGAAGGAAGGCGATGCGGTCACCAAGGGTGAGCCGATCGCCGAGGTCGAGACCGACAAGACGAGCGTGGAGTTGGAGGCACCCGAGACCGGCGTGCTGGTGAAGATTCATGTGCCGGCGGGCAGCGACAAGGTCGCGGCCGGCACCGTGATCGCGACCATCGGCGCGGCGGGGGATGCGCCTGC
>CAYNUO010000048.1:0-23096 GCA_964400405.1 uncultured Bifidobacteriaceae bacterium
CTACCCCAGCGCGAGCCGGTGGGGCTGCTCAAGCGTCTCGACGATCCAGCGCAGGAAGCGGATCGCGTCGGCACCGTCGATCAGGCGGTGGTCGTAGGAGAGCGAGAGCGGCAGCATGAGCCTTGGCTCGAAGGCGCCGTTCTTCCACACCGGCTCCATGGCCCCGCGTGACACGCCGAGGATCGCGACCTCGGGCCAGTTCACGATCGGTGTGAACGACGTCCCGCCGATGCCGCCCAGGTTCGAGATGCTGATGCCGCCGCCGCTCATGTCGTCGAGGCTCAGCTTCTTGTCCCGCGCCTTCGCCGCCAGGACCTGCACGTCGATCGAGATCTGCGTCAGGCCCTTCTTGTCCGCATCGCGCACGACCGGCACGAGAAGCCCGCGGTCGGTGTCAACGGCCACGCCGACGTTCACATACTTCCGGAAGACGACCTCTTCCTTCGCCATGTCCACGCAGGCGTTGAACTGCGGGAACTGGCGCACGGCCACGGCCAGCACCTTGACGAGGATGGCCGTCATCGTGAGCTTGCCGCCCTGTGCCTCGACGTCGGGCGCGAACCGCTTGCGGATCGCCTCGATCTCGGTGATGTCCGCTTTGTCGACCTGCGTGACGTGCGGAATCGTCGTCCACGCCTGCGACAGGTGCACGGCGGTGGCGCGGCGCACGCTCGACATCGGCTGACGCTCGACCTCGCCCCACCTGGACGCATCCGGCAGTGCCCGTGGCGCCGCCGTGCCGCCAGCGGCCGGCGCTGCTCCGAGCCGTGCGAGCGCCTGCGTGGCGAACGCCTTGACGTCGTGCTGCGTGATGCGGCCCTCGGCGCCGCTGCCCGAGACGGCGTTGACGTCCACGCCGATCTCGCGCGCGAGCCGTCGCACGCGCGGCGACGCGGGCGCGAGCCCTCCTCGGGACGGCTGCGGTGGAAACGGCACCACGACAGGCGGGACCGCAGGCGCGACCGTTGCCGAAGCCTCAGCGGCGGCTGGCGCCGCTGCCGCGAGGGACCCCGGTGCCATCGCCACGTCTCCCGGTGTGCCTGCCAGCGGCTCCGGTGGTGCGGAGCTTGCCAGCGTCGGCGCGGCCACAGGCGCGGTCGCGCCGTCCTCGACTTCGAGCACGGCCGTGCCGACCGTCACCTTGTCGCCGGCCTTGATGGCGATCGACCGCACGACACCCGCGACACTCGACGGCACTTCGACGGTGGCCTTGTCGGTCTCGAGCTCGACGACCCCTTGTTCCTTCGCGATGGTGTCGCCGACCTTGACCAGAATCCGGGCCACGGTACCCGCCGCGACGTTCTCGCCCAGCTCGGGCAGGACAAAGGTGCTCATGAGACGGCGGGGTTCGGGCGATCGGTGTCGATCCCGTAGGTCTGAATCGCCTTCTTCACGACATCAGGTTTGACCTTCCCGTCGTCCGCCAGAGCGGAAAGGGTCGCCACGACGATGTGCCGGGCGTCGACTTCGAAGAAGTCCCGCAGTGCCGACCGTCCCTCGCTGCGGCCGAATCCGTCCGTACCCAGGCTCACCACCGGGCGCTTCAGCCAGCGCCCGATCGCGTCCGGCAGCGCCTTCACGTAGTCGGAGGCCGCCACGACGACACCGTCCGTCTCGCCGAGGCACTTCACGATGTGCGACACACGCGCGGGCGCACCCGGGTGCAGGCGGTTCCAGCGGGCTGTGGCGTTGGCGTCCCGCGCCAGCTCGGTGTAGCTCGTCGCGCTCCACACATCAGCCGACACACCGTGATCGGCCGCGAGCATCTCCTGCGCCTTGAGCACTTCGAGCAGAATCGCGCCGCCACCAAGGAGCTGCGCGCGCAGCCCCGTCTTCTTGTCGGCCGCCTTGAAACGATACAGGCCGCGGAGGATGTCCTCGCGGACGCCGTCCGGCATCGCGGGCTGCCCGTACTGCTCGTTCATCACGGTGATGTAGTAGAAGATGCTCTCCTGCTCCTTGTACATCCGCCGGATGCCGTCTTCGATGATCACGGCGATCTCGTAGGCGAACGTCGGGTCGTAGGCGAGCAGATTGGGCACGGCGCTCGCGAGCAGGTGGCTGTGTCCGTCCTGATGCTGCAGACCCTCGCCGGCCAGCGTCGTCCGGCCTGAGGTGCCGCCAAGCAGGAACCCGCGCGTGCGCGAATCCGCGGCGAGCCACACGAGGTCGCCGACGCGCTGCATCCCGAACATCGAATAGAAGATGAAGAAGGGGATCGTGTTGACGCCGTGCGTGGCATAGGCCGTGCCCGCGGCGACGAACGACGATATCGAGCCGGCCTCGTTGATCCCTTCTTCGAGAATCTGGCCGTCCCGCGCTTCCTTGTAATAGAGCAGCGTGTCGCTGTCGACCGGCTCGTAGAGCTGGCCCGAATGCGAGTAGATGCCGACCTGCCGGAAGAGAGGCTCCATGCCGAAGGTGCGGGCCTCGTCCGGCACGATCGGCACGACGAGCTCGCCGATCTCGGGATCCTTCAGCATCTTGGACAGCATGCGGACGAACGCCATCGTCGTCGACGCCTTGCGGTCCGGCGTGCCCACATGGAATTCCGTGAACACGTCCGGCAGCGTCTTCAGCTCGAGCGGTGCCGCGCTGACCTTCCGCGACGGCACGTAGCCGTCCAGCTCCGCGCGGCGCGCCTGGATGTACTTCGCCTCCGGGCTGTCGGCAGGCGGGAGATAGAACGGCGCGTTCGCGACATCCTCATCGGAGATCGGAATGCCGAAGCGCGACCGGAACGCGCGAAGCTCGGCTTCGTTCAGCTTCTTCTGCTGGTGCGTGATGTTCTTGCCCTCGCCGGCTTCGCCGATACCGTAGCCCTTGATCGTGCGCGCGAGGATGACGGTCGGTTGACCTGTGTGCCGGACGGCGGCGTCGTACGCGGCAAACACCTTGACCGGGTCGTGACCGCCGAGTGAGAGCTTCTTGAGCTGCTCGTCCGAGAGATGGCTGACCATCTCCAGCAGACGGGGATCCTTGCCCCAGAAGTGCTCGCGCACGTAGGCCCCGGACGACACGGCGTACTTCTGATACTCGCCGTCGACCACCTCGCCCATCCGCTTGACGAGCAGACCGTCGTGATCCTTCGCGAGCAGCGGATCCCACTCGGATCCCCAGATCGCCTTGATGACGTTCCAGCCGGCGCCACGGAAAGCGGCTTCCAGTTCCTGGATGATCTGGCCGTTGCCGCGCACGGGACCATCGAGACGCTGCAGGTTGCAGTTGATGACGAAGATCAGGTTGTCGAGCTTCTCGCGCGACGCCAGCGTGAGCGCGCCGAGCGTCTCGGGCTCGTCGGTCTCGCCATCGCCGATGAAGGCCCAGACCTTGGCTTTGCCCTTCGGCTTCAGCCCGCGGTCCTCGAGGTAGCGCATGAAGCGCGCCTGATAGATCGCGGTGATGGGACCGAGGCCCATCGACACCGTCGGGAACTCCCAGAAGTCCGGCATCAGCCACGGGTGCGGATAGGACGAGAGCCCGCCGCCCGGCTTCAGCTCACGCCGGAAGTTCTCGAGCTGCTGCACGGAGAGCCGGCCTTCGAGGAACGCGCGTGCGTAGATGCCGGGTGCGCCGTGGCCCTGGAAGAAGATCAGGTCCTGGTCGTTGTTGGCCTTGCCCCTGAAGAAGTGGTTGAAGCCCACCTCATAGAGCGTCGCGGATGACGCGTAGGTCGAGATGTGACCGCCGATGCCGTCCTCGTTGCGGTTCGCACGGACGACCATGGCCAGCGCATTCCACCGCACGAGGCTCTTGATGCGGCGCTCGATCTCGCGGCTGCCGGGAATCGGAGGCTGGCGGTCGGCCGGGATCGTGTTGATGTAGGCCGTGGCTGCCGTGAACGGCAGCCGGACGCCGGCCTCCTGCGCGTGCACGCCGAGGTCATGCAGCAGACGCCCCACGCGGGCGGGTCCGCCGTGCTGCAGCACGTAGTCGAGGGAGTCGAGCCACTCCCGGGTCTCAAGCGCCTCAATGTCGGTCGCGTCAGGCGGCACTGGGTTTCGCATGCATCCTCTTTTCCCGATATCTTAGCGGTCTCGCAATGCCGAGAAGGTTGCGTATCGAACAGCTACCGACAGGATTGGCGCACGTTCATGGCGCGATAGTGAACTGTGACGCCTGTCCGCGACTGCGCGCCTACTGCCAGAGAATCGGCCAGGAGAAGAAGAAAGTTCACCGGGACGACACCTACTGGGCGCGGCCCGTCCCTGGATTTGGCGATTCACAGGCCCGTCTGCTCCTTGTGGGCCTCGCGCCGGCCGCGCACGGAGCCAACCGGACCGGCCGGGTCTTCACCGGCGACGGGCCTGGGGGCTCGGGCGACTTCCTGATGACAGCGCTGCACCGTACCGGCTTCGCGAATCAGACCACGTCGCGGCACCGGGATGACGGCCTCCGCCTGACGGACGCCTACATCGCGGCGGCGGTCCGGTGCGCGCCGCCGGACAACAAGCCGTCGCCCGAAGAGATCACGCGCTGCCTGCCGCACCTGGCGGCGGAGTTCGCGGCGCTGCCGCGGATCCGCGTCGTTGTGGCGTTGGGTGGCATCGCGTTCTCGGCGTGGCTGCGCCTGGCCGCGGAGCGGGGCGCGGTGGTGCGCCCGAGGCCGGTCTTCGGCCACGGCGTCGTCTGCGATCTGGGCCCGGGCGAACCGATCCTGATCGGCTGCTATCACCCGAGCCGGCAGAACACGAATACCGGCCGGTTGACGGCGCCGATGATGGAAGACGTCTTCCGCTCGGCCAGGCGCGCGCTCGGCATCACATCGTGAATACCGTCGCCGGCTCCAGTCCCGGGCGGCGTGGAACCGGGGATGCGCGGGGGCGCAATTCAAGAACCGCGACGCCGGCCAGCGACCGGAACATCGGCACCCGCAGCACCACGTGGTCGGCCCAGTGAAAGGCGTGCACCAGAAGCCGGCGCCAGCGTGAGGCCGTCTCGAGCGGTCCGTTCAGGACAAACCGGTCGCACCGTGCCAGCAGACAGAACCCATGCAGGGAGACGGTGAACACCCTGGAGAAGTGATCGAGGTCAGCCTGCATCAACTGCCGCTCCCCAGGCGAAATGTCCTGATGCCCCGGCAGCCACGCCAGCACCCGGCCGAGCGTGCGGCTCAGGATGACAGGCTCCACGAACAGCGCCCGTCCCCCGGGAGCCAGTGCGCGCGCCAGCCTCGGAGGCAGCGCCGCCAGGTGGTCGGGGATGTGATGCAGGATCGCGACGCCGACAATCAGGTCAAAGCTGTGGTCGGCGAACGGAAACTCCTCCGCCGCGCACACCAGCAGATGCACACGGTGCTCCACGCCATTGGCCACCGCCATCTGCCGTTGGAGACGCACGGCTTCCTCGGAGAGGTCGAACGCCCAGACGTCCGCACCCTTCAGCGCCAGCAGCACCGTCGTGCTGTCGTCGCCGCATCCGACCACGAGCACACGCCGGCCCTCGAGGTCACCCATCAGCGTGAACAGGTGCTCAAGCTGGAAACGCGGGCTGCCCGACGCGGAGAGATACCGCTCCCGAATCGCGCGCGGCACCACCAGATCCCGTCCCTGATGCGAGGCGTACAGCGCGTCGTGCCACGCCTGCTCGGACTGCTGCATGCGCGACCGTCCGGCAGGGTCTTCGCGTTCGGCTTCTGACAACATGCGCCAGTCTGCACCGCAACCGCGCGGCGCGCCTGTGCTAAACCGCACACGGGGTGAGGCCGTGCGGCCGAGGTGAACTACGTCGTTCGAAGGGCGAAGACTGGAGGGGCCGGACGGCGGCCGAAAGGAAGGACCGCGGGACGCGTACGCGCCCCGCGGCACAGGTACTACGGAGTCGCTACTTGATCAGGAAGCCGCCGTCCGCACCCTTCTCGCGGTGGGACATGTGGCAAGCGGCGCAGGCGCCACCCAGCTTCTTCGTGGCGGCGCCGATGGCGGCGGCGTCCTTCGCCTTGGCGGCCGCGGCCAGTTCGCCCGTTGCCGCGAAGGCTTCCTTGCAGTGGACGAGCGCCGCATCGTTCTTGGTCTCGCTGAAGTACTTGCCCACCACCTGGAACGTGGCCGACAGCGTGGCGGCATCCTTCTCGACCTGCGCGTAATCCATCGCGGCGGCCGCCTTGCCGACGCTCTGGATCGCCCCGCCGGCGTTCTTCATGGCCGCCTGGAACTCGGCCGACGGCTTCTCAGCCGCCCAGACGGAGATGCCGACCACGACTGCGAGCGCGACGACCGCGCCTGAAGTCCATTTGCGCATACGCGTATCCTTCCGTGTAAGTAGGTAGACCCGAAAAACTGAGGGGTGCGCCGGACAGGCCCGGGCCACCCGTGCGCGCGGATGATAGTCCGTCGTCCAGGAGAACGCAATCGACTCAGCGACGCGTCTTCGCACTCCACGCGTCCGCGAATCTGACGGCCACGTCCGGAACGTCGGTGATGACCGCGTCGACGCCCCAGTCGAACAACCGGTTCATGTCGGCCTTGTCGTTGACCGTCCAGACCTGCACCCGGTGCCCGGCGCGGTGTGCCGCGCGGACGAACCGTGGCGAGACCACGCGCCAGCCGCCGCGCGCCTCCGGCACCTGGAATCCGCCGTACACGCCGCGCCGCGGCCACCCCACCCACGACGCGTAGAGCGCGGACCGCACCTCGGCCATGTGCGCGCTGGTCGCCACTTCCGGCAGGAGCTGCCGCACGGTCCGTACCGGGTGCGCACCGAAACCCGCGGCGCAGATCCGCTCCAGCGCGGGCTCGCGCCGCAGGAGCGCCGCGACGGCCGCGCCAAGCTCGGGCCGGTCATCCTTCATCTCCACGATGATCCGGCGGTCCGGATGGCGCCGGAGCACTTCGGCCAGTGTCGGGATGCCGACGCCCTGCCCGCGCCAGGGGAAGGCGCCGTCGCGCTCGAAGTGCGACGCCGCATCCACGCGCGCCAACTCAGCCGCGGTCCGGGCGCTGACCGGACCCGTCAGGTTGGTGGTCCGATCCAGCGTCGCGTCGTGAATCACCACGGGAACACCGTCCCGCGAGAGCCGGACGTCGCACTCCAGGCCGTCCGCCCCGGCGGCCAGGCCGGTCTCGAAGGCCAGGAGGGTGTTCTCGGGCGCAAGGGCGCGGCCGCCGCGGTGGGCAAAGACGAAGGCGGCGGGATGGTCGAAGAAGGTCACGAATGGATGCAGGTGGCGGCCGGCAGGTCGCGGGCGGCTGATAAGATCGCCGGCATGGCCGCCCCCCCGCAGGTATCGACGCTCAGCGCGCTCAAGGCCGCCGTCCTGTCCGGCGCCGTCTCCCGTCGCAGCGTACAACAGGAGGTCCGCGACAACCTCATCTCGCGGCTCCGGCGCGGCGGGGAGCTGTTCCCGGGCATCGTCGGCTACGACGACACCGTGATTCCCCAGGTCGTCAACGCGCTGCTCTCCCAGCACCACTTCATCCTGCTCGGCCTCAGGGGGCAGGCAAAGACGCGGCTGCTGCGCGCGCTGGCGACGCTCCTCGACGAGTGGCTGCCGGTCATGCCCGGCTGTGAGATCAATGACGACCCCCTGGACCCGATCTGCAGCGCGTGCCGTGCCCGCATCGCAACGGAAGGCGACGCCACGGCCGTGGCCTGGCTCGGACGCGACGCGCGCTATGTCGAGAAGCTGGCCACGCCCGACGTGACCATCGCCGACATGGTCGGCGACATCGACCCGATCAAGGCCGCGCGCTCGGGCCTGCAGCTCTCCAGCGACCTGACGATGCACTACGGGCTGCTGCCCCGCGCCAACCGGGGCATCTTCGCCATCAACGAGTTGCCGGATCTGGCGGGCAAGATTCAGGTCGGCCTGTTCAACATCCTGCAGGAAGGCGACGTCCAGATTAAGGGCTACCCCGTGCGCCTGCCGCTCGACGTGCTGATGGCGTTCACGGCCAACCCGGAGGACTACACGGCGCGCGGCAAGATCATCACGCCGCTCAAGGACCGCATCGGCTCCGAGATCCGGACGCACTACCCGGCGGCGCGCCAGGAGGCGCAGCGCATCACGGCGCAGGAGGCATGGATCGTCCGCAACGGCGAAGGGCCGGCCGTCGAGCTCCCGGCGTTCGTGGCGGAAATCGTCGAGGAGATCGCGTTCCAGGCCCGGCAGGATCGCCGCGTGGACAAGCGGTCGGGCGTCAGCCAGCGGCTGCCGATCTCGGCGCTCGAGAACGTCGCGTCCAACGCCGAGCGGCGGGCGCTGCTCGGCGGTGAATCCGTGGCCGCCGCCCGCGTGACGGATGTCTACGCGGCGCTGCCGTCGATGACCGGCAAGTTCGAGCTGGAGTACGAAGGCGAGCTGAAGGGCGCCGAAGCCGTGGCGCGCGAGCTCGTGCGCGCGGCCGTGGCCACCGTCGCCGACGGCTATCTGTCGCATCTCGACACGCATCGCGTGATCGAGTGGTTCGACCTCGGCGGCAGCCTGCAGCTGGCCGACACGACGCCCGCCGCGGACGTCGTCGCCGCGGCCGCGCAGGTGCAGGGGCTGCTCGAGTTGACGCCGCACGTCGGCATTCCGGCGCACGCACCCGAACCGGTGCTGGCGGCCGGCGTGGACTTCATCCTCGAAGGCCTCTACGCGCTGAAGAAGATCAGCCGGAGCGACGACCGCGGCTTCCACGCCGGCGAGACGCCTGTCCGGAGACCCACGCGGCCGGTCGCCGCGGACGACGGCGGTGACGACGCACCGCAGGGTCCGTCGAAGAAGCGCTACTACAACTAGGCGCCACGATTCCCAGCACCGGCCGATGAAGTTCCGCTACACGAAATACACCGGGGACCTGCTCGACGAGATCGACCTCGATGACCTCGTGTCGAAGCTGTCCGAGCTGTTCCTGTCGAGCGGCTTCAGCAACCCGTGGGACCCGGGTGACGGCGAGGGCGACCGCACGATGCAGGCGCTGCACGACGCCATCCTCGACGCCCTCTTCAGCGGCGGCGTGCTGTCCGACGAGGCCATCGAACGCCTGCTGGGCGATCCGGCCGACGGCGATCACGAAGCCGCGCGCCAGCAGCTCGAGGATCTGATCAAGCGCGTCATCGACAAGATGATGGAGGACGGCTTCATCACCGGCGCGCCAGACCTGGACGCGGACGCGCGAAGGCGGGAGGGTGGCGGCGGCGACGGCGAACCGGCCGGACCGGCCCGCTTCGAGGTGACCGACAAGAGCCTCGACTTCCTGGGCTACCGCGCCCTGCGGGATTTGATGGGCGCCACGGGACGGTCGAGCGCGGGCCGGCACGATACGCACACGCTCTCCACCGGCGTCGACGCGGCGGCCGCCTCGAAGCCCTACGAGTTCGGCGACACGCTCAATCTCGATCCCAGCGCCACGATCCTGAACGCCGTCCGGCGGCTGGGACCGGAGCACGCCTCCGGCGCGTCGCGCATCGACGTCGACTATCCGGACCTCATGGTGGCGCAGAGCGAATATCAGAGCTCGTGCGCGACGGTCATCATGCTCGACTGCAGCCACAGCATGATCCTCTACGGCGAGGACCGGTTCACGCCCGCCAAGCAGGTTGCCCTGGCGCTCTCGCATCTGATCCGGTCGCAGTTCCCCGGCGACACGCTGAACGCCGTGCTGTTTCACGACTCGGCCGAGGAGATTCCGCTGAAGCAGCTCGGGCGTGTGCGCGTGGGCCCGTACTACACGAACACGCGCGAGGGTCTGCGCCTCTCCCGGCGGCTGCTCGAACGGCAGCGGAAGGACATGCGCCAGATCATCATGATCACGGACGGCAAGCCGTCGGCGTTGACGCAGCCCGACGGGCGCATCTACAAGAACGCCTTCGGCCTCGACCCGCACGTGATCTCGGAAACGTTCGCGGAGGTCGCCAACTGCGCGAAGGCCGGCATCATGATCAACACGTTCATGCTGGCTCGCGACCCCGACCTGGTCGCGTTCGTGCGCCGCGTGGCGGCCGTCTGCCGCGGCAAGGCGTACTTCACGACGCCGTATACGCTGGGCCAGTACGTCCTGATGGACTACATGGACAAGAAGACGCGGACGATCCACTGACGTGTCGATGCTCCCGCCGGCCATCCCGCTCTTCCCGCTGCCGAACACGGTGCTCTTTCCGAACGTGTTCCTGCCTCTGCACATCTTCGAGCCGCGCTATCGCGCGATGGTGGCGGATGCGCTCGATGGCGACCGGCTCATCGGCATGATGCTGCTGAAACCGGGATACGAAGTCGAATACGACGGCCGGCCGGCCGTCTACCCCATCGGCTGCGCGGGCGTGATCACGCACACGGAACGGCTGCCCGACGGCTGCTACAACATCGTGCTGCGCGGCCTGGAGAAGTTCCGCCTGACCGGCGAGGACGCCGGCAAGCCATACCGGGTCGGTGTGGTCGAGCACGTGCCGGAGACCCTCGACGAAGCGGGCCGCGGCGAGCTGCACCGGCAGCGCCTGCGGCTCGAGGCCGTGCTGGCCGCGGCGCTCGAACGCGCCGGCTCCGAGCCGCGTTTTCCACCAGCCATCCCCGACGACGATCTCGTCAACGGGCTCTCGCAGTACATGCGGCTCGCACCGATTGAACGTCAGGCGCTGCTCGAGCGGGAGGGCGTGCTGGACCGCTGCCGGTCGCTCATCGACCTGATTCAGATGAACGGAATGACCAATGACTTCAACTGGAGCGGCCGTGCCTCCCACTGACCCGCACGTCCCCGTCTCCCTCTCCCCGCGACAGCGCAAGCAGCTCAAGGCCCGCGCGCACGCGCTAGAGCCCGTCGTGCAGGTCGGCCAGGCCGGCGCGTCGGATGCCGTGGTCGTCGAGGTGGAACGCGCGCTGACGGCGCATGGACTCATCAAGGTGCGCCTCAACGGCGCAGATCGTCAGAGCCGTACGGAATTGACGGCGGCGCTGTGCGCGAGAACCGGGGCTGCCGACGTCCAGCAGGTGGGCCGCGTGCTCACGCTCTGGCGGCCACGCCCCGACGACGCCCCCCTCGCGGGGTGACGGCAGGTCGCATTCGCGACATCGCCATCTCCGGCCGGGCGGTAAGCTGCAATCAGGATGCGACGATTCTCGCGCATGGCCGGCGTGGCCCTGGCCGCCGTCGTGGTGTGCGCCGTTGCCGTCGTCGGCGTGCTGCACACGCCTCCGGGACGCACCCTCGTCCGCTCCGCGGCGGCATCGTGGCTCCGGTCGCAGGGCATCGACTTCTCCGTCGAACGGATCACCTACAACCTGCTGACGCTCACCGTCGACCTGCGCGGCGTCCGCATGCGCGCGATACACGCAGACACGCCGTTCCTGGTGGCGGACCGCATCCAGGCGGACGTGCCGTGGAGCATCCTCGGCGGCGAGATCCACGTTGATGGGATCGCGCTGACCCGGCCTGTCGTGCACATCGTCCGCGCGGCGGACGGGACCCTGAACCTGCCGGCCGGTGGATCGGGCGGTGGCCCGCCGCTCGCCAGACTCCGCATCGAACGGCTGCAGTTCGAGCAGGCGGCCCTGCGCTATGACGACCCCGGCGCACAGCACCACGTCGACGTGCGCAATCTGACGCTCCGTCTCGACCCCGCGGTCGACCGCGGGCGCGGCCGTCTGCCCCCCGGTGCCCACGTCTCGGCGCGAGCCGGGAACGCCGCGCTTGAAGGCACGCTGGCTGGCGGCCTGGCGTACGACGGCGTCGGCATCACGCTGGATGCCTTCAGGCTGACGAGCGACCTCGGCGATGTCCAGCTCGACGGCCGCGCCGACATCTTCGGTTCCGCTCCGAGACTGGCGCTGGCCATCGCCGCAACGCTGGCACTCCAGCCCCTCTCGAAGACCCTCGCGATCACGCCGGCCGCCGCGGGCTCGGTGACCGTGACCGGCCGCATCGAGGGTCCGCGCGACAACCCGGCCGCCACCGTGGATGCACGGAGCGACGAGATCCGCTATCAGCACCTGGTCGCACGCGACGTTGCCGTCCGCGCGGCCGCCACGAACGCGCAGGTGACGCTCGAGTCGGCCGCGGTTCGGCTCGGCCCCGGCGTGCTGGATGCACGCGGAGCCTACGCCCTGGACTCGGGCAAGGCCACCGGCAGCGCCACGTGGCGCGACATCCCGGTCGACGCGGTCGCCGACATGAAGCCCTCCGCCTTCGGCCGCACCCGCGTGAGCGGCCAGGCCGCGCTGGATGCACGGCTGTCCGGCGCGGCGCGGACGCTCGGCCTCGAAGCCACCGTCAGAGCCGAGACGGCTGGCGCGCGCACGCTGGACGGGACCCTCTCGCTGTCCTCCTCCGGAGACGACTGGCGGGCGCGGACGACGCTGACCTCGCCCGGCGACGCACGCGTGGAGGGCCGCTTCACGGGCCGTCTCGCAAAGACCGGCCTGACCGACTCCGCCATCCGCGGTTCGATCGTGCTGAGCGCGCGGAGCCTCCCCGGTGTGACCGGCACGGCCGCACGCCTCGGGGTCTGGCAGCAGGAATGGCCCGCCGTCGACTCCGGCGAACTGCAGGCGCGCATCGATGTCGGCGGTACGCTCTCCGCGCCGGCCGCCAGCGGGCCGGTCACGCTGACGAACGTCCGCGCCGCGGGACTTGGCCCCCTCAGCGCGAACGCCGAGTTCGCCGTCGAGCCCCGGCAGTTCGCCTTCCGCGGGCTGCAGGCCGCGATCGGCGCCAACCGCGCCGTGGGCGACGTCACGGTCGGGCGGACGGACGGAACCCTCGCCGGACACCTCGAGCTTGCCGTGACCGACGTCCATGCGCTCGGCGACGACGTCGTCAACCGCTGGCATCCCGAGGGGCAGTTGCGCACGCAGGTCGATCTCGCAGGAACGGCGTCTGCGCCGTCGGCGGCGATCACCGCGACCGGTTCCGGTCTCGCCCTCGCCGGCCAGGATCTCGGGACCCTGTCGGCCACGGCCGCAGCCTCGAGCAGCGGCCTCGCCATCTCCAACGCCGAGCTGCGCCAGACCGGCGGTGGCCGGCTGCTGGCAACCGGCCGGTACGCATTCGATGGTGGCGCGCACGCGTTGACGCTCCGGGTCGAGCAACTCCTGCTCTCGCCTGTCTGGGTCGGGAACGACAACAGGCTCCCGTTCGCGGGGCAGATCAACGGCGCCCTCGAGCTTGGCGGCACGCCGGAACGTCCAGCCGGCGGTGGACGGCTCGAGGTCGCGGACCTGCAGTGGACCGACGCCTATCTGGAGCGAGTCACGGCGGATCTCGCGCTCGCCGACGGCCGAGCCACGCTGAATCTCGACGCGCCGGTGGTGGCGCTGCGTGCAAAGGCAGTGACGACGATCGCCGCGCCCCACGACACGACGGTGACGGTCGACGCCACCGGCACGGACGTCGCAACCGCAGTGGCGAGGGCGGGGTCTTTCGCTCCGTCACTGCTGCAGGAGCTGGCCGGAACGCTGACGGCGCACGTTGCGGCAACAGGCACGCCCTCCGCTATCGCGGACGCCACCGCGGAGGCCCGCATCGAGACGCTGGACCTGCGGATGCGTGGGGCAACACTGCGGCTGGATGAGCCGGCGGCCGCCGTGTACCGCGCGCGGGATCTGACCGTGCAATCGTTCCGCGTCCGGACAGGAGACGCGCGCCTGGCGCTGACGGGGCGAGTGGTCCGGAACTCGGCAGATGGACTGCGCGCGCGGATCGACGGCTCCCTTTCGGACTTCCGGCCCTGGCTGGTGGCATTCGGCGCACCGGACGCGCTCGAGGCAACGGGCACGATCGCCGTGACCGCCGAAGCCGCCGGTTCACTCGAAAGGCCCGTGTTGACCGCTGACGCGACGCTCGTGGACGGACGCCTGACGTGGCCGGATACACCGGCGGTCAGAAACGTGACCGCGACCGTCACGCTCAGAGACGGCGTCGTCGACGTGCCGGCCGTCGGCGCGGAGTGGCAGGGCGGCAACCTGAGTGGTCAGGCGCGCGTGCCGCTCCGGTTTCTCCAGCAATGGCTGCCGGCCAGCGTCATGCCCGATGACCCCACGCACACCGCAACCGCACGGATCGCGCTCGATCGGCTGACGCCGGCCCTGGCCGCACCGTGGGTCGATGCCGCAACGCTCGACGACCTCTCCGGTCGAGCGACGGTCGAGCTCGACGTCTCGGCCGACGCGCCGGAACTCGACGCCGTGACCGGCACGCTGCGGGTTCCGCAGCTCGACCTGCAGGCGCACGGTGTACCCATTGAGCAGAGACGGCCGACGCGTCTCCAGCTCACCGGGGGCGTGGTACGCGTGACCGACTGGGAATGGACTCTCGCCGGCAGCCCGCTGGTCGTGACGGGGACGGCCGGCCTCGTGCGAGACAGTCCGCTCGACCTGCGCGTGGACGGCCGGCTGGATCTGGCCCTCGCGTCCCTCTTCGTTCCGAACGGTGCGGCCGACGGCACGGGCGACCTCGCCCTGTCCCTGCGCGGAACGGCGTCCGCGCCGGTTGCCGACGGCACACTGACGCTTGCCAACGGTGAGGTCCAGCTCACCGACCCGCGGATCGGGCTGTCCGGCCTGAACGGCTCGATCCAGTTCCGACCGGGCCGCATCGACGCACAGGGCCTGAGCGGCTCACTGAACGGCGGGGCGCTGACCGTGACCGGAGGTCTCGAGTACGCCGGCACGACGTTCACGGGCGGCAGCGTCGTCCTCGAGGCGCAGCACGTGGCGCTGGACGTTCCGGAGGGCGTCCGGACCGAGGTGAACGCCAGCGTCACGCTCGGCGCCAACGATGACGGCACGCGCGTAACGGGGCGCGTGGACATCCTGCGCGGCGGTTATCGCGAACCGCTCAGCCTCGCCGCAGCCCTGGCCCTGGCCGGGCGGGACGCCCTCGCCCCCATGACGCCAGAGGGCGCGGGCACCTCGATGCTCGAGGACGTCGATCTGAACGTCGCGATCACGAGCTCCGAGGATCTCATCGTCGACAACAACTACGGCCGGCTGGCGCTCGGCCTCGACGTGCGGCTGGTCGGCACGCTCCTCGAGCCGTCGGTCGTCGGCCGCGCGGAGATCCGCGAGGGCGGCGCGCTCTTCCTCGGCGGCCGCACGTATCTGGTCGACCGCGGCGTCATCGACTTCTCGGATCCGCGACAGATCTTCCCGAACCTCGACGTCACCGGCCGGACGCGCGTGAACGGCACCGACGAATCCGGTGCTCCGGCCACCTACGACATCACGCTCGAAATCACGGGCACGCCGGACACGCTCAAGACGAACCTGACGTCGAGTCCAGACCGCTCACAGGCCGACATCGTGTCGCTCCTCGCCACGGGCCGCCTGGCGGACCAGGTGGGAGGCGCGGGCACGGCCATCGCCCGCGACCAGTTCATCGGGTACCTCTCCGGCGAGACGCTCGGTTTTGCCGCACGAGCGATCGGCGTCGACGCCATCCGGTTCGAACGCGGCGCCAACGCGGAGGACCTCACCGCAGACGCGTCGCTGGCCGGCGAAGTGAACCCAGCCCAGCGCCTCACCGTGTCGCGGCGCATCTCGAACAAGGCCGAGATCACGGTGTCGCAGAACCTCCGGGAGACCAACCGGCAGACGTGGATCGCCTCCCTCACGCCTGGAAAGTCCATCGAGCTGCGCACGCTCTCCCGCGACGACACGAGCCGCTCCTACGAGGTGCGTCACGACGTCGCGTTCGGCGGCCCTCCCGGGGCCCCGGCCCCGCCGGCACGCGCGGCGGGGACGCCCGTCGTGGGCGTGCGTGTCACCGGCGACACCGCGATCCCGGTGAGCGAGGTGGAGAGCCAGCTGCGCCTGAAAGCCGGTCAGCGCTTCGACTTCCTCAAGTGGCAGGCCGATCGCGATCGGCTCCGAAAGCTGTACGTCGGGCGGGGCTACCGCGAGGCGCGGATCGGCTCACGGCAGGTTCCGGCCCCCGCCGCCGACGGGACGCCCGGCGTCGTACTCGAGTACCACATCACGGCGCACGCACCCACCGTCATCGAGGTCGAAGGCGTCAATCTGCCGTCCGACGTGCGGAGCCGTGTCGAACGCATCTGGAACGAGGCCGTGCTCGACGTCGGCCTCGCCGGCGACGTCCACGCCGCCGTGCGGGCGCATCTCGCGGGTGAGGGCTTTCTCCGCGCCCGCGTGCGGGTGCGGCGTATCGAGGCGGACGCCTCGGACCCGCGTACGCGCCTCCAGGTCCGGGTCTCGCCGGGCCCGCGCAGCGTCGCGCGGACGCTCGAGATCACCGGGAACACCACCGTCTCCACGAAAGAGATCGCGGAACTTGCCGGCCGGCAGGGCACCGGTGCCTGGTTGACACCCGACACGCTCGCCGACGACATCCGCGAGCGGTACCGGCAGCAGGGCCGCCTGGCCGCCACGGTGAAGGCCGGACCCACCGTGTTCGAGGGCGAGCGCGCCATCCTCCCGATCCGTATCGAGGAAGGCGCCGCCTTCACGATCGGGCGCATCTCGATCGCGGGCGCGACGTCGAGGACAGAACCGGCGGCGCGGCGCGATCTGGGCATGGCGGAAGGCGGCGCATTCACGCCGGACCTGCTGCCGAAGGGACGTCAGGCGCTGACGATCGCGTACGCGAAGGACGGATTCAACGAGACCGCCGTCACAATCGGCACCGCCGTTGACACCGGAACATCGACCGTGGACCTGGCCGTGCACGTCGACGAAGGTGTGCAGCAGGTCGTCGCAGACCTCTCCGTCACCGGAGCGGCCGGCGTCGCGCCGAGCGTCGTCAACCGCGCGATGCAGGTGACGCCCGGCATGCCCGCGGACATGGAGCAGCTCTACGGCGGACGCCGCCGGCTCTTCCAGACGGGTCTCTTCCGCCGTGCCGACGTACAGGTGGAGCGCATCCCGGACATCGAGGCGTCGGCCGGCGTCGAGCCGGTGCGCGCGAACGTCACGCTGATCCGCGCGAACCCGTGGCGCGTCCGCTACGGCATCAGCATCACGGACGAGCTGGCGCCCATCGTCGAGCAGGGACGCACGTTCGGCGGCGGCGCGAACGTCGCGCTCGAGCGGCAGGGGCTCTTCGGCCGTCCGGGCAGCGGCGTCGTCTCGTTCCGCTACAACGACGACCAGCAGGTCGCCCGCGGTTCGGTGACGTGGCCGACGCTCTTTGGCCGTGCGATCTCGTCGCGCCTCTACACGGCACGCTCCCGCCAGTCCGTCAGCGGCGAGAACATCCTGTCCTTCGTCACGGACCGCACGACCTTCACGGCCGAGCAGCGGGTGAGCCTCGGAACGCGGACGAAGGTCGCCTACGCGTACCAGCTCGAACGGAATCACGTCTTCGCGCCCGACGCCGACCCCAGCGACCCGTTCTCGCTCGACGAACGCTGGAGGCAGGGCCGGCTCTCGGCTTCGGTCGTCTTCGACAACCGGAGCGACCTCACCGAGCCGCGCGCCGGGCTGCTGCACTCTTCCACCGTCGAGCTCGGCCTCGAGTCACTGGGCCGCAACGGCCGCTTCCTGAAGTATTCGCTGCAGGAGCTGCACTTCGTCCCGCTCGGCGCGCGCATCGTCTCCGCGTCCGCCGTTCGCATGAACGTGGGGAGAGGCTTTGGCGGGCAGGATCTGATCCTCAGCGAGCGCTTCCTGGCCGGCGGCGCCAACACGGTGCGCGGCTATCCCGACGACGGGCTGGCGGGCTTCGACTTCTTCGGCGACCCGATTGCCGGACAAGCCACGCTGGTGCTCAACCAGGAAGCGCGCGTGGCGCTGAACAAGTACTTCCGCGGCGTGGGTTTCGTGGACGCCGGTCAGGTATTCGAACGGGCCACGAACCTGTCCCTCGGGTCCCTGCAGTGGGCGGCGGGCGCCGGCCTGCGCGTGAAGACGCCGGTCGGACTCTTCCGGTTCGACGTGGCCACGCCGCTGCCGCGGCGCGACCTGTCGCTCCGCTACAACTTCGGCTTCGGCCACGTGTTCTGAGGAAGCGCGCCGCCGGACGCCACTGCCGGACGGACCGGGCGTGGGCAGGCGACGCGTGTTTCGAGCGCGACTAAAGAAGATCCGAGCCGGGTGTGGTTTGCATGCGCCCAGGGAGCGCACGAAACGCGCGTCGCCTGCCTACGACCGGGCACTCCGGCATCTAGCGTCCCCGCAACGTGCGCATCAACGTCTCGACGGCCGGCCGCTCAGGAGCCTTCGGCGCGAGCCGCAGGAAGCGTTCGAAGTGTTCCGACGTCCGGTCGGCCCGGCCCGCCCGTGAGAACGACAGGCCTGCGAAATAGTGCGCGTAGGCGAAGTTCGGGTCGATCTGCGCCGCCCGCCGGAACGCGTCGGCGGCCCCTCCCCAATCCTCGAACCGCGCGAGCACGGTGCCGAGCTGGTAGTGCGCTTGCGGAAGCTCCGGCGAACCCGCCGTCGCCTGCAGGGCCGCGTGACGCGCACCTTCCGTGTCGCCGTCGAGCAGCGCGAGGGCCGACGCCTGAACCGGCGCCCATGGCTCACCTCCCAGTGCCGTCATACGCGAGTAGGCTTCCCTGGCCCGATCCGGTTCGTTGAGCTTGACCAGAATCAGCCCTTCGAGAAACGACTCCACCGCGCTGTCCTGCCCCTGGCCCCGGTGTTCGGCGATGGCCTCGACCGCCGGCTGCAGCTGGCCGCTCTCGAACAACTGCTGAGGTGTGGGATGCTGCGCCGCGACGCCGGCCACCGCCAGGATCACGCCGACTACAGGTCCGATACGCATGGTTGCCTCCGTACGCGATCGCGCGTCGGCGCGACCGTGCTTCTGATGGCGACGATACAAGACGGGTGCCAGACACGCCGTACCCTTCTGAACTGTTTCCGGGCGGGCGTGACGTCAAAATGCCCGAGCTGCGGACGCGTCGCGTGGAACTCCTGCACGGTGCCGGTGGGCTACGCTGTAAGGTGAACCCTTCCAGGAGCGCACGGCATGGAGCATCTCGGGACGACGAACCTCATCCTCGCAATCATGGCGGCGGTCTCCGTCGTGCAGCTGCTTCTGCTGATCGCCGGAGTCATCTGGGCGGGGAGGCAGTTCGCGAGTCTGAAGCAGGAACTGGCCACGCTGCATTCACGAACAGACGGCCTCGTCGATGACCTGAAGACCATCGCCGGTCACGCGAAAGGCGTCAGCCGGGAGTTGGAGAAAGTGGCGGTCCTGCTGCGGGAGGTGGTCGGCAACATCAGCACCGAGGTGAACCGCGCCACCAGTGGCGTCCAGACGGTGATGGACGTGATCGAGGCGCTCTACCACGGCGCAACGTCCGTCGGCGACGGCCTCAAGGCCGGACTCGGTGAGTGGCTGGCGAGCCGGTTTCGCCGGGCTGGGTCCCATCGCGAACCGCCAGCAGACGACGCGCCCCCCCGCGAACTCTGACGAGGCCCTCGGCCTTCAGTCCTTCAACCGGGCGGCGAGGGCGGCGATGGCCTTCTCGCCGTGGAAGCGGCCGTTCTCGATGAAGATCGTCCCGGTCGCCCGCCCCGCCATCGCGCCGCCGACGACGAAGAGATTCGGCACGTTGGTCTCGAAGGTCTCGGGGTTGATGGCCGGCGCGAGCGTGTTCGCATCGCACTCCACTCCGGCGCGGCGCATCAGGTCGACGTCCGGCAGGTAGCCCGTCAGCAGGAACACGGCGTCCGCGGGCAATTCTTCCGTCCGCCCGTCCGGCCCTTCGATACGCACGGCCGTCGGCGTGATCTCGACCACGCGCGACTCGAACCGCGCACCGACTGACCCCTCCTTGATGCGGTTCTCGATATCGGGTCTGACCCAGTACTTGATCGAGTCCCCGAGCGTGGCCTGGCGGTGGACGATCGTCGGATGAGACCCCGCCCGGTAGAGCTCGAGCGCGGCTTCGGCCGCGGAGTTCTTGCCGCCGACGATCACCACGCGCTTCCGGTAGTACGGGTGCGCGTCGGTGTAGTAGTGCGAGACGTGCGGCAGGTCCTCACCCGGCACGCCGAGCATGTTCGGCCGCTCGTAGTAGCCGATGGCCATCACGACGGCCCGCGCCTGACGGACGCGCGTCAGTCCGCGCGGCGCGGTGGTCTCCACGGTGAAGACGCCGTCGGCATCCCGCTCGATCGCGGTCACCGTCTCGTCGAAGGCAATCGAGAGGTCGTAGGTGTCAACGACTCTGCGGTAGTACCGGAGGGCTTCGAGCCGCGTGGGCTTCTCGAACGGCGAGACGAGCGGGAGCTTCCCGATTTCGAGCAGTTCCGGCGTGGTGAAGAACACCATGTGCACCGGAAAGTTGAAGATGGAGTTGACGAGGGTGCCCTTCTCGACCAGGGCGTAGTCGAGGCCCGCCAGTTTGGCGGCGATGGCGGTGGCGAGGCCGGAAGGACCGGCGCCCACGATCAGAACGTCACGGATCATCCGTAACGTTCTATCAGAATGCGGGCGCCGGTGAGAACGCGAAGGTACCGGCGGCTACTTCTTCTTGCCGGTCCCGGGCGCCGAGAACGCGCCGTTCATGATGTCGAGGTTGCCCTTCGCTTCGGCCCCGCTCGGGTTGACCGTCAGCGTGGCGGGAATGGTCATGCCCGCGACGTCGATCTCGAAGTCGAGGTTGACGCCCTCGGCGCCCTTCTCGATCTTGGTCACCGGGCCGGCGCCCATGCCCTGGCCCTCGATCTTGGCGGCCAGCTTGCCGCCGTTGTCGGTGAACGTCACGGTGAACTCGATGGCGCCCATCGGACCGTCGAAGGTCAGGCCCCATGCACCCATGTAGGCGGCAGCGTCAGCGGTCGCCACATCGGCACGAGCAATCGTCGGGAGCAGAGCAACGGCCAGAGCCGCCAGGAACATGGTTACGCGCTTCATTCGGACTCTCCTTGATAGAGCTGGGGCGTGAATTTGACGCTGTTAGAGACGGCCAACCGGTCGGGCAGGTTCCGCTACAGGCCGCGACAATTATGGGTCCAGTCTGGGCAGGATGCACCACGCCGTTCCCCCGCTGAAAGTGCCAGCTGACCCGCCCGTTTCGCCAGATGGCCGGAAAACCCTCAAAATCACCGGATCAGCTGGCTAGAATGGCACGTCGCGGTGGCCACAAACGCCACTGGATCAAGGAGTTGTCGAGATGCACGCGCCAATGAAGTATGTCGAGAAGGGGATGGCCCTCGCGGCCAACGGGGTGTGGCATGCGTTCGCCGCGGCCAACAAGATCGCCCAGAACCCGTCGTTCATCCCCGCCTGGTCGGACAAGCCGCTGCTGAAGTCCTACCAGAAGACCAAGCCGCCGCTTGGCTGGCCGCGTAAGACCGATTCCCTCTGTCCGACCTGCGTGCGCGAAGCGCGGCAGTCGATCCTCGACGGGAAGCAGGACGTCTCGGTGCTGCTGAACGAGAAGGTCGGCGAGATCGAGGCCACGATTCTCGAGCGCGACGGCAAAATCCTGATGGTCAAGGACTGCCCGATTCACGGCCACTTCGAGGACGTGATGGCCATGGACACGGCGTTCTTCAAGCACCTCGAAGACGTCTTCCCGGGCCGCGACATCCAGGCGCACAACGACGCCAAGCTCCACAACCACGGCAGCTCGACCATCAAGCACGGCCGCGGCTCGGTCCTGACCGTGGACCTGACCAACCGCTGCAACATGATGTGCGACCCGTGTTTCATGGACGCCAACCAGGTCGGCTTCGTCCATGAGCTGACGTGGGAAGACATCAAGACGGTGCTCGACAACGCGATCACCATCAAGCCGAAGCGGCAGATGTCGGTGCAGTTCTCGGGCGGCGAGCCGACGATGTCGCCGTACTTCCTCGACGCCGTGCGCTACGCCCGCAAGGTGGGCTACAGCTCGGTGCAGGCGGCGACCAACGGCATCGAGTTCGCGAAGAGCCTCGAGTTCGCCAAGCAGGCGGCCGAAGCGGGTCTCCGGTACGCGTATCTGCAGTTTGACGGCATCGGCAACGCCGCCAACTCGCACCGCCGCGTCGGCAACCTCTTCGACGTGAAGCTCAAGGCGATCGAGAACCTGCACGCCGCCGGCGTGGACATCGTGCCGGTCATCACGATCGTCAACGGTGTCAACAACGAGCAGGTCGGCCGCGTGATCGAGTTCGCGCTCGACAACCCGAAGCGCATCAACTTCCTGTCGTTCCAGCCCGTGTCGTTCACGGGCCGTGACGAGGAAGTGACGCCGGAGCGCCGCGCCGCGCAGCGCTACACGCTCTCGCACCTCGCGCACGACGTGAAGAACCAGGTCAACCTCGGCGAGCCGACGCGCGACTGGTTCCCGATCTCGTTCATGGGCACCTTCACCGACTGGGCGGACGTCGTCCACGGGCCGGAGACGCCGTGGGGCAACCTGACGTGCGGCTGCCACCCGAACTGCGGCGTCGGCATGGCGCTGATGATCGACAAGGAAACGAAGGAAGCCGTGCCGGTGACGGCGTTCCTGAAGGCCGAGCGGCTGGCCAAGGACGTCGCGCAGGTCAACGACGCCGCGCGCGGCAAGTTCCTGTCCGTGGCCGGCATGGCGCTGGCCCTGCTCCGCAACTACGACCCGTTCAAGGCGCCGACGCACTTCCGCCTGATGGACCTGCTGAAGAAGTTCGACAAGACCTTCGGCGCCACGGGCAAGGACTACGGCTCCGTGGGCGGCGACCGCACGATGGCGGACATCGAGAAGCGCCGCGCGGATCGCTGGAACTTCCTGTTCATCGCCGGCATGTGGTTCCAGGACCTCTTCAACTACGACTTCCGCCGCACCGAGATGTGCATCATCCCGTATGCCACGCAGCAGGGCGAGATCTCCTTCTGCGCCTACAACACGGGCATCGGCTGGCGGAACATCATCGAGAAGATGCACATGACGGCCACGCTGACCAAGTGGTACGAGGAACACGGCCGTCATGAGATCTGGGCGGGCAACAAGAGCGTCCCGATGGCCGACGCGAGCCACTCGCTCGTGCTGAACGCCGAGGCCGTCGCGGCCGGCGCACAGACGGACCTCGACGAGCTCGGCATCGCGAAGAACGCGCGCGAAGAGAAGCTGGCGGCCCGCAAGACGGCGCACATGACGCCCGAGGAGCTCCGTCACCACCAGGAAATGGAGCGGCTCTACCGGCAGGAAGTGCTCAAGGAGCAGCCGACGCTTCAGATCGCCGGCCTCCAGGGCCGTCCGAAGCCGAAGGCCAGCCCGGTTCAGCCCGTCACGCACAACAAGACGGT
>CAYNUO010000049.1:0-2002 GCA_964400405.1 uncultured Bifidobacteriaceae bacterium
GCGAGCAGTGAGACCTGCGCGGGCGTCAGCGCGAACTTCACATACTGGACCGACGACACGGCCTGCTCGTCGATCTGTCCGCGGTCGAACGTGGCCAGCACGCGCGGCGTGTCGCCGACCTGCAGCCACACGTGGCGGTCGAGCCCGATGAAGCGCGGCAGCGCGACGGCCCGCTCAGCCGGTGTTTCGTACTCGAGCATCAGCGTCGCCGAGAGCTCGCCCGGTCCCGGGATCAGCGGGTTGTAGGCGTTGAGCTCGTCCTCGAGCGCGCCGGGACGCGTCCAGCTGTCTTCCGTCCGCAGCATCTCCTGCACCTGATACCGCATCGTCTCGCGGCTCTCGAAGTGCACCGAGCAGTGGTCACCGACGAGCACGCGGCGCCGGCTCTTCTCGAGCATGATGCGCCGCCGGAAGTCCGGCCGCGCGGCCTCGTAGGCCGCCTTGTCCAGGATGTCCGCCCGGGTCAGCTGTGTCATGCCTCGTGCTCCTTCGCCGGGGGCGCCGGCACCGCCGTGGGAAAGCCGTCAGCGCGGTAGGCGCGGTCGAGCACCTGCACCGGATGCAGCGGCTCCCGGCCGCACGCCTGCTGGAACTGCAGCGCCGCCAGCGGGCACTCCGTCGTCCACGTCTCTGCCTCCGCTTCGGCCATGCCTTCGAACGCGCGACGGCCGTTCTCGAGCGACGCCGTGTGGTGTTCGGTCTTGAGCGCCCAGGTGCCGTCGTGGCCGCAGCACTCGGCCACCAGCTTCGGCGTCACACCCGGAATACGGCGCATCAGGTCGCGCCCTCGGAAGCCGATGTTCTGCGCACGGAGGTGGCACGGCGCGTGGTACGCCACCGGGCCGGCGGGCGTGGACCGGAAGTCCTCGCGGAAGTGTCCGGCCTGGCGCTGCTGAAACAGATACTCGCCCAGGTCGCGCGTGGCGGCGGCCACCAGCAGCGCCTGCGTGTGGAGGGCCGGCTCGGCCGGGTCGTTCAGCAGTTCGGGATATTCCTGGCGGAGCATCAGGCTGCACGTGGGGTTGACGACGGCCACGGCGAAGCCGCGGTCGACCCACGGCGCGAGCGCCGTCACGGTGGCGCGTGCGGCCCGGCGCGCCTGATCGATGTCGCCACTGTCGAGCGCCGGCATGCCGCAGCACGAGACGCCGGGCGTCGCCACCTGGCAGTCGTTGTGCCGCAGCACACGGTGGGCGGCATGGCCGATCTCCGGTTTGTTCCACTGCACGTAGCACGTCGGGTGGAGCAGGACCTTGTGCGTGCCGTCCGGCGTGACCTCGGCGCCCACGGCCCGCTTCGTCCAGGCGGAGAACGTCTCGGCCGCGAACGGCGGCAGCGCGGCATCCCGGTGGATGCCGGCGGCGTGCTCCATCAGCACGCGGTGTGCCCGGTTCCGGTTCGTGGCGTTGGCGAGCATGGGCAGCGCGGTGCCGACCCGGCCGAGGACGTCCGGGTTGGAGAGCATGCGCTCCCGGAGGGGAATGCCACGCTCACGACGCCGGACGGCGTTGGCGCGCAGCAGCAGGCGCGGCACGTCCAGCTTGAACTCGTGGCCCTCGGCCTCCGTGTAGGGGCACTGCGTGTAGCACTGCTTGCACTGGAAGCAGGCGTCGATCACCTGGTCCGTGACCGTGGCCGGCAGCCGCCGGACGTCGCCGGCCTGTTCGACCGCGTCGAACAGAAGGGGGAAGGACTCGCAGTACTTGAAGCAGAGCCGGCAGCCGTTGCACAGGTCGTAGGCCCGGTCGAGCTCGGGCTGCAGCGCCGCGCGGGCCCAGTATTTCGGCTCGTTCGGGTTGTACGTCAGGCCGGCGGTCGGGGCGTACCGGATGTCAGGCAGTGCGTCGCTCATGGGTCCAGCAGGTCGCGAGGACGGGCCGGCGGCGACAGGGCGCCGGCCCACTTCCACCTAGATCGTCTCGAGTGCGCGCTGGAACTTGCCCGCGTGCGACCGCTCGGCCTTGGCCAGCGTCTCGAACCAGTCGGCGATCTCCGCGAAGCC
>CAYNUO010000049.1:2102-23056 GCA_964400405.1 uncultured Bifidobacteriaceae bacterium
GCGAACGCGTCCTTCAGGTTCTGCTCCGTTCTGGAGCCCTTCAAACTCGCCATGTGCCCTCCGTCTGTCGCAAATGATCTCGTCTGAGTCTAGCCCGAAGCCGAGCCATTGAAACGGCCGGTATACTGGTGGCCGTACTCATCCTTACAACCAAGGTCCCTGATTGACATCCACCGCTGCCGCTCCCGTGTCGTCCTCACCGCGCATCCACCTCGTGAACCCGAGCGCCCGGTCCTTCGGCGTCGCGGTCATCACCCCCCGCTGGCTGTACGTGCTGGCGGCCGCCACCGGCACCGAGTGGGGTGACCCGGTCATCGTGGACGAGACGCTCGAACACATCGACCTCGAGACCATCGCCCCCGGCGACGTCGTCGGCATCGGCGTCCACACCGGCAACGCACTGCGCGGCTACGAAGTGGGCCGGGCGGCGCGCGCGCGGGGCGCCTGGGTGGTCTACGGCGGCATCCACGCCACGCTCTTCCCCGAGGAGATGCACGAGGTCGGCGGCGCGCACGCCGTGGTCAAGGGCGACGGTGACATGGTCTGGGCGCAGGTCGTCCGGGACTGCCTCGCCGGCACGCCACAGCGTGTCTACGAGGGTGGCCGCATCCCGGCCGGCGAGTTCTCGAAGGCCCGCTGGGACCTGATGCCGAAGGGCCGCTACATGTGGGCCTCGGTGCAGACCGTCCGCGGCTGTCCGAAGCACTGCTCGTTCTGCTCGGTCTGGCGGACCGATGGCCAGGAACCGCGCCAGCGCGGCGTCGAGGCGGTCATCGCGGAGATTGTCGAGCTGCGCCGGATGGGCTTCCGTTTCATCGCGCTGGCCGACGACAACTTCTACCCGGTGACCTACGAGGACATCGCGATGGCGAGCCGCCGGTCCGACAAGAGCCGGCTGCACGAGCTGCAGGCGCTGCGCGCCGAGCGGTTCGAGCTGATGGACCGGCTGGCCCAGCTCCCGTCCGACACGGTCTGCTTCACGCAGATCACGATGGAGGCGGCCGAAGACCCGGACTTCCTGGATGCCATGAAGCGCGCGCGGATCCTGGGTGCGCTGGTCGGCGTCGAATCCGTGAGCGAAGAAGGCCTGAAGGACGTCTACAAGGGCTTCAACCTGGCCGGTGACGAACTCGTGGCGCGGCTGAAGACGTTCCGTCGCCACGGCGTGCACGTGCTCGGCTCGTTCATCTTCGGCCTGCCGAGCGACCGCGAAGACACGTTCAAGACGACCGTCGATCTCGCCCAGCGCGCCGATCTGGCGTTCGCGCAGTTCGTGTTGCTGACGCCGTTCCCCGGCACCATCGACTTCGAGAAGTGGGCGAAGGCTGAAGAGAAGAAGGGCACGGCCGTGGACGGGATCTCCGTCACCAAGCACTGGCTGATCCCCGAGTCGCGCCGGCCGAAGCTCTTCACGCCGCACCCGACCATGAGCCTCGAGGAGATCCGCACCGGCGCGCAGGGCGCGTGGGACAACTTCTACAGCTGGGGGGCCGTGTGGCAGCGGTCCAGCGTCGTGAAGTCCCTCAAGTCGCGCGTGGCCTTCATGCTGATTTCCAAGCTGTACCGGCAGATGTACGCGAACACCGGCATCGCGACGGACAGCGCGCGCGTCGCGCGCTCGGCCAAGTGGGCCCGCCTGATGGCGACGGCGGCCCGCCGGCTGTTCGTCGGCAAGCCGATGCCGGACCTCCAGATGCCGGAGCCGGTCAACCGCCAGGCCGTGCCGCGGAGCGCCTAGCACCGCGGTTCGATGCACGCGCGGCTTCCGGATCTTCAGCCGTATCCGTTCGAGCGGCTGCGCGCGCTGTTCGCGGGTGTCACGCCGCCGGCTGTTCCACCGTTGCGGCTCTCCATCGGTGAGCCGCAGTTCCCCACGCCCGCCGTGGTCACCGAGGCCCTCGTGGCGGGCGTCGGTGGTCTGTCCGTCTACCCGCTGACGGCGGGGCAGGCCGCCCTGCGCGAGACGCTCGCGGCGTGGTTCTGCCGCCGCTACGGGCTGCCGTCGCTCAATCCGGAAACGCAGGTGCTCCCGGTGAACGGGTCACGCGAGGCGCTCTTCGCGTTCGCGCAGGCCGTCGTCGACCAGACGAAGCCCTCGCCGCTGGTCGTCAGCCCGAATCCCTTCTACCAGATCTACGAGGGGGCGGCGATTCTCGCCGGCGCCACGGTGCGCTTCCTGAATCAGTCGGCAGAGACAGGGTTCGCGCTGGATCTCGGATCCCTGTCCGACGATGACTGGCGGCGCACGCAACTGCTGTACGTGTGCTCGCCCGGCAACCCCACGGGGCACGTGCTCAGCCTCGACGCCTGGCGCGAGCTGTTCAGCCAGGCGGACCGCTACGGCTTCGTGATTGCCTCGGACGAGTGCTATTCCGAGATCTATCCGGACGAAGCACGCCCGCCGCTTGGCGGGCTGGAAGCGGCGCACCGCCTCGGCCGCACGGACTTCCGCAACCTGGTCGTCTTCACCAGCCTGTCAAAGCGATCCAACGCGCCCGGCCTGCGCTCGGGCGCCGTGGCCGGTGACGCCGCGTTGCTGAAGGCCTTCCTGCTGTACCGCACGTACCACGGCAGCGCGATGAGCGAGACGGTGCAGCACGCGAGCATTGCGGCGTGGCGCGACGAGGCCCATGTGGAGGTGAACCGCGACCGCTACCGGGCGTCGTTCGCGGCCATGCTGCCTGCGCTGGCGCCGGTCATGGACGTCTATCAGCCGGACGCCGGGTTCTATATCTGGGCGGGCGTGCCCAGCGGCGCCGGCGGTGCGACCGGAGACGACGCCGCGTTCGCGCGCGAGCTGTTCCGCGCGACGCACGTGACCGTGCTGCCGGGGCAGTTCCTCGCGCGCGAGGCCCACGGCACCCAGCCGGGCCGCGGCTTCGTGCGGATGGCGCTCGTGGCGGGGGAGGCGGCCTGCGCGGAGGCCGCGCAGCGGATCGCGGGCTTCTGCCGCGAGCGCTGACGGATCAGCCAGCCGGGATCGCGTCAGCCTGGGCCGCCAGACGCACCACGCGGACCACGGCGTCGAGCACGGCGCGCCCATCCGGGTCGCGCGCGGCATTCACCGGCACGCACAGCACGGTGCCTTCACGGCGCGCCAGCACGTTCTCGACGACGAGCGCCCGCATCAGCCACACCGCCCGGGCGACCTGTCCGCACTCCACGCCGAGCCAGCCGCGCGCGCCGAGGGGTGAGGCAGACAGGCCCGTGCGGGCCGTGATCGCCTCCGCCAGTGCAGCGGCCGCCGCGGTGGCTTCGTTGCCCGTCTGTGGCGTGACGAGCGGCGACTCGAGCTCCATCTCGACGAACAACGCCGAGATCCGCTCACGCTGGTCGGGGGGGATGTGACCGGACCAGTAGTGGCAGGTCTTGGCGAGCGCCGTGATGACGTTCTTGATCTCCTTCTCGATGCGATACCCCGGACCCGCGGGGAGGTCCAGCCAGCCTCCCTCCTGGCGCGCGGAGACGTTCTCCGTGACGATGGCGCGCAGCAGCCAGGACGTCATGCTCTCGCGGTGACAGGCGACTCGCACCCAGCCGGCGTGTGGCGAGGCTGCCACCCTGAGTCCGGTGACCAGCTGGATGCCGCGGCAGAGTTCCTCGACCACGGCCGCGTGCTCCGCGGGCCTGTGGGCGATCTCGGCCGCCGTGGCCGGTTCGAGCAGCGTGCCGCGGTGCGGCGGGCCGCCGGCGAGGGCGAGGTCGCAGAAGGTCCGCCAGATCTCATCCCATGCGACCCGTCCATCCGGGCCGTACTTCAAGCCCGCGGAGCCCATCGAGACCGGCTGCACCGTCTCGTAGATCTCCTGATACAGGGGGGGCAGCAGCGTCCGCAGGCGTGCGTCGAGCCGGTCGCGCATCTCGATCCCATTGTCGCGAATGGCGGCACGGACCGCCAGTTCGCGATCAGACCACGGCCATGCTGGTACTATGGCGCTCACGTCATGACCACGTCTGCGCTTGCCTCCGTGATCGACGCCGCCTTCGAGCGGCGCGCCGAACTGACCGCCGCGACGGCACCGGCCGACCTCCTCGCCACGTTGAACGACGTCGTGGCCCAGTTGAATACCGGCACCCTGCGCGTCGCCGAGAAGATCGACGGTGCCTGGACCACGCACCAGTGGCTCAAGAAAGCCGTGCTGCTGTACATCCGCACCCGCGACAACGGCGTGATGCCATCGGGCAACGGGTCGCCGTATTTCGACAGGGTGCCGCTCCGCTTCGACGGCTACGACGCGGGGCAGTTCCGTGCGACGGGCGCGCGCGTCGTGCCGGGCGCGGTGGTGCGCGCGGGCGCCTACATCGCCCCGAACGTGGTGCTGATGCCGTCGTTCGTGAACATCGGCGCGTACGTGGACGAGGGCACGATGGTCGACACGTGGGCGACGGTCGGCTCCTGTGCGCAGATCGGAAAGAACGTGCACCTGTCAGGCGGCGCCGGCATCGGCGGCGTGCTGGAGCCGCTGCAGGCCAACCCGACGATCATCGAGGACAACTGCTTCATCGGGGCCCGGTCCGAGGTGGTCGAGGGCGTGATCGTCGAGGCGCACTCGGTCATCTCGATGGGCGTCTTCATCGGCCAGAGCACGAAGATCTACGACCGCGCGACGGGCGAGGTGACCTACGGCCGCGTGCCGTCAGGCTCGGTGGTGGTGCCGGGCAGTCTGCCGTCGGCGGACGGGACGTATTCCCTGAACTGCGCGGTCATCGTGAAGCGCGTGGACGCGGTCACGCGCGCGAAGACCTCCATCAACGAACTCCTGCGTTCCTAGAACGATGCCGGCTGCCGCCTCCGGAACCGACTGGCAGGCCGCCACGCTCGACCTGGCGGCGCAGCTCATTGCCAGGCCCTCGCTCACGCCGGACGACGCCGGGTGTCTGGAGCTGGTGGCCACGCGTCTGACCGCGGCCGGGTTCACGTGCGAACGGCTGGACCGTGGGGGCGTCGGCAATCTGTGGGCGCGCCGGGGCAGCGCCGCACCCCTCGTCGCGTTCGCCGGTCACGTGGACGTCGTGCCGCCCGGGCCGGTGGCCCAGTGGACGGCCGATCCGTTCGAACCCGTTGTGCGCGACGGCCTGCTGTTCGGCCGCGGCGCGGCCGACATGAAGGGCTCGGTGGCCGCCATGGTCGTCGCCCTGGAGCGGTGGACCGCCGCGCATCAGGACCATCCGGGTTCCGTCGCGCTCCTGCTGACCTCGGACGAGGAAGGCGACGCGGTGCATGGAACGGCGGCCGCCGTCGAAGCGTTGAGGGCGCGCGGCGTGGCGATCGACGCCTGCATCGTCGGCGAGCCGACGTCGGTCTCCGAGCTGGGTGACACGATGAAGGTGGGCCGGCGCGGTTCGCTGAACGGCGTGCTGACGGTCCACGGCGTGCAGTGCCACATTGCGTATCCCGAACTGGGGCTGAACGCCGTCCACGCGGCGCTGCCGGCCCTGGCCGAACTCGCCGCCGTCCAGTGGGACGCCGGCACCGGCGCCTTCCCGCCGACGAGGTTCCAGATTTCCAACCTGCGCGCGGGCACCGGTGCGGTGAACGTGGTGCCTGGCAGCGCTGACGTGGTCTTCAACTTCCGCTTCTCGCCGGCGTCGACACCTGAGGGGCTGCAGGCGCGCGTGCGCGACGTGCTGGACCGGCACGGCGTCCGCTACGACGTGCGCTGGACGCTCTCGGCGTCGCCATTCGCGACGCCGTCTGGTGCCCTCGCCGGGACACTCGCGTCGGCGGTGCGCGATGTGACCGGACGCACGCCGGAGGCGTCAACCTCGGGTGGGACGTCCGACGGCCGCTTCCTCGCATCCATCTCGCGCGAAATCATCGAGTTCGGCCCGGTCAACCGGTCGATGCACGCCGTGGATGAACACGTGCGGGTGGACGACCTGGGCCGGCTGGCCGAGGTCTTCGCACGGACGCTGGATGCGCGTCTGAGCCGGTGAGCGCGGTGAACCGCGTCGTGCGCGCGGCGGCGCTGCTGGCCGCGCTGTCCTCGATCACACCGCGTCACGCCTCGGCGCAGGAGGTCGACCCGCCGGTTCCCGTCGCCCCGGCCGTCATCAACCGCGACGCCGCAGGGCGCGCGACGATCAGGGCGACCCGCCTCGCAGCGCCGCTCAGGATCGACGGCAAGCTGGACGAAGAGGTCTATCGCACGACGGAGGCCATCTCAGGCTTCATCCAGGTCGAGCCGAGCGTCGGCGCCGTCGAGAGCGAGAAGACCGAGATGTGGGTCTTCTTCGACGAGACCAGCCTCTACGTGTCGTTCCGCTGCTGGGACAGCCACCCCGAGCGGGAAGTGGCCAATGAAATGCGGCGCGACTCGAACCAGCTCGTCCAGAACGAGCACGTCTCGTTCATCCTCGATACGTTCCACGACAAGCGGAACATGTTCGCGTTCAACATCGGCATCCTCGGTGGCCGCATGGACGGCCAGATGACGAACGAGACGCAGTTCAACATGGACTTCAATCCGATCTGGCGCGTGATCACGTCGCGCGACAGCAAGGGCTGGAGTGGCGAAGCATCCGTGCCGTTCAAGTCCCTCCGCTACAAGCCGGGCTCACCGCAGGTCTGGGGCTTCAACGCACGGCGCACGGTACGGTGGAAGAACGAGTCCTCGCACATCGTGCCGCTGCCGGCCCGGGGCATCAACGCGCTCGCGATCACGTCGCTCGCGCCGAATCTCGTGCTCGATGTGCCCGAGTCGTCGCGGCTCGTCGAGATCAAGCCGTACGTGGTCGGCGGTGTTGCCACGGATCTCACGGCGGTGCCGCAGACGCGGAACGACACGTCGGCCGACTACGGCGTGGACTTCAAGTACGGCATCACGCAGAACCTGACGTCGGACTTCACCTACAACACCGACTTCGCCCAGGTCGAAGCCGACGAACAGCAGGTGAACCTGACGCGCTTCAGTCTGTTCTTCCCGGAAAAGCGCGAGTTCTTCCTCGAGAACTCCACGACGTTCGCCTTCGGTGGCACGGCCAGCGGCAGCGGCGACACGCCGCTGATGTTCTACAGCCGCCGGATCGGGCTCGCAGGTGCCCGGGAAGTCCCGCTCGTCGGGGGCGGACGGCTGACGGGCCGGGTGGGCGCCTTCGAAGTCGGCGCCGTCTCGATCCGCACCGACGCGGAGCCCCTGTCGGGCAGCCCGGCGACGACGTTCTCCGTCGCCCGGCTCCGGCGCGACCTGCTCAAACAGAGCAGCATCGGCGTCCTGGCGACGCACCGCACGACGGCCGGTCCCGGGCTTCCGCGGACCGCGTTTGGCGTGGACGGCGTCTTCAAGTTCTTCAAGAATCTCTACGCCAACACGTACTGGGCGAACACGCCGCGACCCGACGGCGCGGACGGCACGACCAGCTACCGCCTGCAGGCGGACTATCCGGCGGATCGATATGGATTCCAGGTGGAGCACCTGCTGGTCGGCCGCCGCTTCGCACCCGAGGTCGGCTTCGTCCGTCGGCCGGACATGCGCAAGTCCTACGTCTACGGCCGCTTCAGCCCGCGGACGGCGAAGCATCCGTGGATCCGGCGCTACGTCTGGGACGCGTCGTCGTCGCGCATTTCCAACCACACCGGTCAGGTCGAGTCCACGGCCACGACCGCCGCCTTTGCCCTCGAGCTGCACAACAGCGACCGGGTCTCGGTCGCGGTGACCAGCAGCGGGGAGTACCTGCCGCAGCCGTTCCGCATCGGTCCAGGCGTGACGCTGCCGGTCGGGCAGTACGACTTTGTCAGCGTCAGAACCGCGTACAACTTCGGCGCGCAGCGCCGACTCTCGGGCAGCGTGTCCGTGGAGCGTGGGCAGTTCTACAACGGCCACCGTACCGTCGTCGGCGTGTCCGGCACCCGGGTGGAGGTGACGCCCCGCCTGTCGCTTCAGCCGACGGCCTCCATCAACGACGTGCACCTCGCCCAGGGGAGCTTCCGTGCGACGCTGGCCGGTTCCCGCATCACCTACACGGTGACGCCGCTGATGTTCGTCAGCGCGCTGGTGCAGTACAACTCCTCGAACAGCTCGTTCTCGACCAACACCCGCCTCCGCTGGGAGTACCGCCCGGGCAGCGAGCTGTTCGTCGTGTTCAACGAACAGCGCGATACGCTCGGCGCCGGCGCTCCGGATCTCGTCGGCCGGAGTCTGGTCTTCAAGCTCAATCGCCTCCTGCGTTTCTAGCTGAAGCGCACACGCGCCCACCATCAAGTCTGATGTCGTTCGATCCCGAGAGCGGCGCGACGCCGGCGCTGGAAGCCATCAACCGGGACGCGTCCGTGCTGATGAAGCGTGGAATAGCGTTGATGGACTCCGGTCGTGCCGATGCGCTGGCGGAGATCCTCGATTGTTTCGGTCGCGCGATTGAGCTGCGCCGTTCGTTGCCGAGGGACGTGGTGCCGCGGTACGGGTACGCCCTCGCTGCGGGATGGTTGAACCGCGGAGACGCGCTGACCCGGCTCGGCGGGGTCACGCGGTTGCCTGAGGCCGTGCGGTGTTACGACGAGGCGATCGGCGTGCTGCGCCCGCTGCCGATGGGCCACGACCCGCGGTATCCGAGACGGCTGGCGATGGCGTACCACAACCGGGGCCTCGCGATCGACGCCGGCTCCGCCACCGCCAGCGGCGCTGCGGCGCGGTTGACGGCCGTGGCGGACTTCACGCGTGCGCTGGACGTGCTGCAGCGCGAGGAGGCCGCAGCGATCCCCGACCGGCAGTATCTGCAGTCCGTCATCTGGCTGAATCTGGCCCGCGTGCGGTGCGCGGACCCGGCGACTCCGGCCCTGGCCGAGGAGGCGGCGCGCCGGGCCATCGGCCTCTGCCAGGGGCTGGACCAGCACGACGCCGAGGCCGCGGAGGTCAGCATCAAGGCGCGCCACCTGTTGTGTCGGGCGCTGGTCGCCCGGCTGACGCCCGCTGCGCACGGTGCGGCCATCGACGTGGACGCCGTGCACGCGGCGACCGACGCCGTGGACGAGGGCCTCGAACTGGCGAGGCGGTGGGAACGGGCAGGGGAGGCGCGGTTCAGGGCGTGTGCCTGCGACCTGTTTCGCTTCGGGACGCGCGTCTACGCCGCGTTCCAGCCGCAGTTTCTGAACGAGTTCATCCAGGACAACCTGGACCCCGGGCAGTCGTCGGCCGGCTATGTCGCGAGCGTGGAGATTCGTGCGGCCGTCGCTGAGGCGATCGCTCTCGCCCGGCGACAGGCGCCGCCTGCTGCGCCGACTGAGGCCGGTGGCTGAACTAAGGTGCCGGTTTCTCGCGGCTGGCGAGCGTCTCGCAACCGCCCGCCGGAACCGGGTGCGCCCAGAACGTATCGATCTCCCGGATGTGATCGAGACAGATGGCGTCGCCAGCCTTCAGCCCTTCGCGCGAGAGCGTGAAGGCCATGTGCGGGCGCTCGGGCGTCGGCCAGTCCACTCTCACCAGTTCGATTTCCTGCAGTTCCTGATAGGGCTGCACGGACACGACGCGCCACGTCTTGTGCGGTGGCAGCGTGACGTGGTCGACGTGCAGGCGCCCGTCCGCGGGGTGGGTTTGCGGCTGCGCCTGACAGCCGGCCAGGCCGAGACCGGCGACCGCGAGAGCCAGCGCCATCGCCGGCGACGCTCGTGTGGTGAATCGCGTATCCATGCGGGCCTCCGTTCGGGAAATCCTACTGCGTTCAGGCCGTCCGGCGCGAGAGCGGCTGCTCGGTCCGGTGCGTGCGGGACGCCTTCGAGGCGACCCGGCCCGACAGCCCGATCGAGAAGCCGGTCTCGGGGGGCATCTGCATGAGCACGAAGTCGCCCTTGGGCGCTTCGATGATCGCGTGTCCGCCGAGCGCGGTCAGCTGTGCGGCCACTTCTGACAGCCGCTCGCCGACGTTGAAGTCCAGCGCGAAGACACCGCTGCCTCCGGCGGCGAGGAACCGGCCGAACGGGCTGTCACCGGACGGCTCGCCGTACTGCACGGCGACGTTCGGCTGCTCGCACGTCGCGAGGTGAATGGCCGCCCGCGCGTCCGCGCTCGTGACCGGCGTGAAGACCGGGGTGTAATGACGGACGCGCGGCGCCGGGCCTCCGAAGATCCGCTGGTAGGTTGCCAGGGTCCGGCGGATGTCGCTGACCAGCACGCCCAGATGCGTGACGTGGAAGAACGGGCTCGAGCGCGGAACCTCGACGACGGGCCAGGAGTTGGCGGGGATACCCGCGCGATCGGCCACCGAGATGTTGACGCCGAGGTCGTCGAGGAAGTCGAAGGCGGCGTAAGTGCCGTGGCCCCAGACGACGCCGTCCGCCTGCTGTGCGAGCCAGCGGGAGCGCGGCTCCGCGGAGTGGCCGACGTAGTACGAGAAATGGTGGATGCCGGCCGGACGGCGTCTGGTGAACTCGGCCACGGGGCCCGAGCCATCCGTGCTAGCCACCAGTTCCAGCACCAGATTCTCGAACCGCCACGCGCAGACCTCCAGAGGGTGCCGCGCGCCGTCCCGCAGGATCTCTGCCGCGCTGGTCTCGGGTACCGGCGTGCCGAGGACCGCTGCGAGCAGATGCCGTGTCCGATCCATGCTTGCCGTCGCCAGGGCCAGGTGCACGCGGGGGTGTCCCCATGTGAATGAGCCGGCGCCGTCAGTCTCGGTCTCGGTGACGGCAGGGGGGCGGGCAGTCGCACTGGAGGCGTCGGGCCGCGGGCCCGCTGCCGGGCCAGGTTCGGGCAGCTGGGCGCCGTCGGTCCAGCCCTCAAGGGCCTTGAGGTGGGCGTGCAGCGTGTGTCCGCGGGCCGTGAGCTGATAGCGGGGGTGCCCCGTCTGGCCCGGCCATGCGCCCCGGGTCAGGATGCCCTCTGCCTCGAGGTCCCTGAGCACGCGGGTCAGCATCTTCGGCGTCACCTGGCAGTCGGCCAGCAGGTCGCTGAAGCGGGCGTCCCTGCGGGCAAGCAGGTCGATGACCGCGGCGGTCCACTTGTTGCCCAGCCCATCGAGGAGCCGCCGGAAAGGGCCGCTGACTGCGAGCGGAGGCATCAGTGGGAAATTCTAGGCCGGGGCTTTCATAAGTGAAAGAGGTTGTGACATGTCAGAACGGTCGGCATAATCCGGCCGCCTTTCCGACGGTGTGTCGGGCGGAGGCCCGGTCGTTCAAACCGGCGGGATTGCAGTCATGGGGAGGATACGCATGAGCCGTAGCACGCGCTTCGCCGCTGGTCTGTTCGCGGCGGTCTCGTTTCTGCTGGCAGGGGCGTCACACGCCCTCGCACAGGGGTCCACCGGCGCCATCGCCGGGAATGCCAAAGACTCGTCTGGCGGTGTGTTGCCGGGCGTGACGGTTGAGGCGGCCAGCCCCGCCCTCATCGAGAAGGTCCGCACGGCGGTGACCGACGAGCAGGGCAACTACAAGCTCACCGAACTGCGGCCCGGCACCTACACGGTTACGTTCACCCTCGGCGGCTTCAGCGTCTACAAGCGCGAAGGCATCGACATCAGCGCCGGGTTCACGGCGCCGGTCAACGCCGAAATGAAGGTGGGCTCGCTTGAGGAAACGGTCACCGTTACGGGCGCGGCGCCGATCGTCGACGTGCAGAGCACCCGCACGCAGTCGGTGCTGAAGGCGGAGACGCTCGACGCGTTGCCCTCCTCCCAGCGCGACACGGTGGCTCTGGCCTCCCTGACACTGGGAGCCACGGCCTCGAGCGCCGGCCGCAACGACGTCGGCGGCGACCGCGGTGAGCGCAGCACCGGGATCTCCATCCACGGGACGAAGGGTGACGACGGCCGCCTGAACTACGAAGGCATGAATACGAACGTGTTCTACGGCGGCGGTGGCGGCCAGCAGCGCACCTACAAGTTCAACACGGTGATGGTGGCCGAGACGGTCGTCGACACCGGGGGCAACTCGTCCGAGACCGAGACGGGCGGCGGCAACGTGAACATGGTGCCCAAGGAAGGCGGCAACCGGTTCAGCCTCTATGGCAACGCCAACTACACCGGGTCCAACCTGGCCTCCGGAAAGGTGCCGGATGCGCTCATCTCCCGCGGCAGCCGTCCCGACCAGAACTCGATGAAGCAGGTGTGGGACTACGGCTTCGGCGTGGGCGGCCCTGTCGTCAAGGACAAGCTGTGGTTCTACTCGGGCCACCGTATCTGGGGCAGCCAGAGCTACGTGGCGGACAACTACTTCAACAAGTCCACCAACTTCTATTCCTACGTGCCTGACCTCGACCGGCCCGCCTACGTGGACATCTGGACGCGTGACTTCGGCGGCCGCCTCACGTGGCAGATCAATCAGAAGCAGAAGCTGTCTCTCGAGAATCACTATCAGCAGTCGTGCGGCTGCTGGGAGGGTCTGGGCGCCACGTCGTCACCCGAAGCGACGTCGGCCTTCGTCTACACGCCCCACATCTTCACGCAGTCGACCTGGACCAACACCGTGACGAACAAGCTGCTGCTGCAGGCGGGCGTGTCGTACATGCGCGCGCAGGTGCAGTTCACCAGCAAGGGCGGCGTGGACGTGCCCGGCAAGCTGACCGTCACGGACTTCAATCTGCCCGGCCGCGGCTTCTATTCGTGGGGCGGCGTGGCGCAGCAGTTCTTCCCGATCATCTTTGACGACGGCGACCCGCAGCGGCAGGACAACTTCAACTGGCGCTTTGCCACTTCGTACATCACCGGTTCGCACGCCATCAAGGTCGGGACGCAGGGTCTGCGCGGCACGTTCAACACGCGCGGCCACGCCAACGACGGCACGGGCAAGGAGATTGGTTACGTGATCAATCTTTTCAGCGGTTTCCCAATCCAGGTCGTGCAGTTCGCGTCGCCGTTCATGGCCAACAGCCGCATCAACAGCCAGGCGATCCACGCGTCCGACCAGTGGACGCTGAACCGCCTGACGCTGAACGTGGGCGCCCGCTGGGATCACTTCAACGCGGGCACGCTCCCCATTGACGTGCCGGCGGGTCCGTTCATCCCCGCGCGCCACTACGACGCGTTCAAGGACATCCCGAACTTCCACGACCTGACCTATCGCGTCGGCGGGGCCTATGACCTCTTCGGCAACGGCAAGACGGCGCTCCGCGCCTCCTACGGCCGATATCTCGTGGGGCTCGGCGGCCAGCAGCTGATTTCCCTGGCGCCGTCCAACTCCATCGTCCCGACGACGGCCCGTCCGTGGTTCGACGCGAACCAGAACTACGTGCCGGACTGCGTGCTGAGCAACTTCGGCGCCAATGGCGAGTGCGGCCCGATCGCGAACCCGGGCTTCGGCGTCCCCTTCACGGCGTTCCGCTGGGACGACGACGCGCGCAAGGGATGGAACAAGCGTGAGTACAGCAACCAGTGGTCGGTCTCGTTCCAGCAGGAGGTCGCCGCCGGCTTCGGCGTGGCCGCCGGCTTCTACCATACCGACTTCAACAACACGCAGATCGCGGTGAACACCGCGCTCGGCGCGTCGGCCTTCTCGCAGTACTGCGTGAACGCGCCGACCGACGCCCGCCTGGGTGCGGCGAGCGGTCAGCAGGTCTGCGGCAACTACAGCCAGACCTTCGAGACCAAGGCCGTGCTGCCGACGACCGTGTGGTATCGCGTGGAGGATGCCCCGATCGCCGGTCTGAGTGGCGCGCGTACCGAGAGGTACAACGGCGGTGACATCGCGCTCAACTGGCGCTTCAAGAACACGGGACTCCTGGCCGGCGGCCTCTCGCTTGGCAAGTCGGTCACCGACGTGTGCTTTGCCAACAACCACCCGCAGATCTCCGGCACGATCTCGGCCGGAAGCGTCACGGCGATCGGCGTCCGGTCCGACGCGTACTGCACCAACGAGAAGCAGTCGCTCTGGAACGGCGTCGGCTCACAGGTGAAGTTCCAGATCGTCTATCCGCTGCCCAAGGAGTTCGTCATCGCGGCCACCATCAAGCACCTGCCCGGCATTCCGCAGATCGCGACGGTGACGTACACGAACACGGCCGTGGCGGCGTCGCTCGGCCGGAACCTCGTGGCCTGCGCCGACGCGACCAGCGCCTGCACGCAGACGGTCAACATCAACGTGCAGCAACCCGGCACGCTGTTCGACGAGCGCCTGAACCAGGTGGACCTCCGCATGACGCGCCGGTTCCGCGTGGGCAAGATGCGGATTCAGGGTGTGGCCGAGCTCTACAACGCGCTGAGCGACCGCGTCTCACAGGCCAACACCGAGACCTGGGGCACGGCGACCGGTGCGAACACGTTTGCGCAGAGCGGCGTGTGGCTCCGTCCGTCGCTGCTGCTGGGCGGACGGCTCTTCAAGTTCGGCGCGCAGGTCGACTTCTAGCGCGGGCCACGCATCACGCCGGCGGGCTCACTGCCGTCGGCGGTACGAAACGGGACGCCGGCGATCGCGAGGGTGCGGTCGCCGGCGTTCTCACGTACGGCGGTCTCGAGTGTGTGGTGAGGTGCCCCGCGCGGAGGACGGCGGAGTCCGGGAGATCAGCGGGCGACGTCGGCGATGAAGCAGCCGACGGCGTCCGTGGTGCGGGGCTGGAGCGTCCGGCCCGCCACGAGCGCGTCCAGGACATCCTGCAGGTCGTGTCGGGATGGGGCGGGCCGTTCGACACCGATGCTGGCGTACCGGTCGTCGATGCGACCGCGGTACACCAGGCGTCCGCGACCGTCGAAGACAGCGGCCTCCGGTGTGACGGAGGCGCCGGTCCGTGAGACGAGCGCCTGGGCGGCATCGCGTACGGCACGCGGCGGCAGGCCGTAGTCGCGCAGATGCTGCCGGATCGTCTCCGTCGTCTCCGCGGGGTTCGGATACACGGTGACGAAGGCGATGCCGCTGGCGGAGAAGCGGTCGTACAGCCGGCGCACGTCCGGCGCATACCGATTCGAGATCGGGCAATCGGTGCCGACAAAGACCAGCACCACCGCCCGCGTCCCGGCTTCCTGCGTCGTGACCGGCCGGCCATCGAGGTCCACGACGGCCGCCTGCCGCCCGGCGCCCGTCTTCACCTGTTCGAGCGCATCGAGCAGCGCGGGGTTCCGCGGTTGCCCGGACAGCGCCCGGTCGAGGACGGCCGTGGCCTCGGCCCACGCCTGGCGCCCCGACAGCAGGTGCGCCAGATGGAGCGCGGCGGGGGCGTGGGCCGGCCGTGCGGCCAGCGCCTTGCGCAGGTGCCCGAGCGCGGCGTCGAGGTCGCCGGCGGCGTCGAGCACCGCCGCGAGCGTGGTGTGCGCCTCGACGAGGTTGGGCTTCAGGCCGACGGCGCGCTCGAGGTACTGGCGGGCTGCGGCGTAGTTGCGGCGGGCGAAGGCGACCTGGCCGGCGTTGTAGTTCGCGATGGCGTGGTCGGGCGCCAGCCGCGCGGCCGCGTCGAACACGGTCGCGCCGTCGTCGAATCGGTTCGTCTGCATGTAGATCGCCCCGAGCGACAAGCGGGCCTCGATGTCGTCCGGATGATCGGCGACCCGCTTCTCGAGCTCTGCGGTTTCGATGCTGAGCGTCTTGCGCCCGACGTCGGATTGGAGCGTCTGGAGATCGCGGGGGTCCGCCGGCACGAGCTGCAGCAGGAGCTCGCACATTTCGTCGTCGGCCTCGGGCCCGAAGGTCACGCGGCGCGGCGGCACGTGGGGATTCCGCGGGTTCTCCGCCGAGTTGTCGTAGGTGAACTGCATGTCGAGCCGCGTGCCCGCTGGCAGGACCACCGGCTGCTCGTAGTCGTAGTCGTCCTGCCAGTTGAAGTCCCACGACGGGATGTGGAGCAGCGTGACGGGCTCCGCGCCGGGTGCCGTGGCGCGCACCAGCATCGAGCGCCCGAGATAGTGCGCGTGGGGAGCCACGCGGACGAGAGAGGCCGCCGCCGGCAGCACGTAGGAGTCGGTGACCTCGTAGCGCCGGTCGTCGGGTGCGATGTCGAGCGTCCGCGCGCCCATCTGCAGCATGACGGGCGTGAAGGCGGGCGGCGTGTCCGTGAAGTAAAGCCCGACCGAGACCTGCACGCGCTCCGTCCGCCCGGACGGGCGCAGGTGGAGCTGGACCACCAGGTCGGTACCGGGTGCGATCGGCCAGGCGGTCGACTCGCGCTTCGGCCGTTTGCCGGCCGCCCACCCGAGGAAGAAGCCGTCGGGGAAGCGCGCACCGGGCGTCTCCATGCCCGGGTAGCCGGGGCCCGGCTCGTCCGCATCGAGGCCGCGCGATGTGCCGGAGTCGTCCACCATCACCCGCGCGTGATGCACGACGCGCGGGTTCCCGGGCCGGAACTCGATGGCCTGCACATAGCGCTGCGCCGCGATCGGCACCGGGAGGACGAAGTTGCGGAACGAATCACGGCCCCCACCGGGCAGATCGAAGGCTTCCGGCATCGTGACCACGAGGTCGGGCTCGCCCAGCTGCCAGCCAGCGGTCGCCGCCGGCGGGGCGGGGAGATCGCGCGGGTCGCCTTCGGGAGCGCCGTCCGCCACCCACTGCTGCAGCACCTGCCGCTCACTGTCGCTGAGATGGCGCGCACCCTTGAGCGCCGGGCCCTCGGCAAGCGGCTGCCACGGGGGCATCACGCGCCGCTCGGTCGTGACCGCGATCAGGCGTGCCTTGGCGCGGGCGTCAGCAAAGCTCAGCAGGCTGAACGGCGCCGCGCCGCCGGGGCGGTGGCACTCGACGCAGTGTGTATGGAGGATGGGGGCGACGTCTCGGGTGAAGGTCGCGGGCCGCTGCGCGGCCCACGTGGCTTGGGGAGCCATCCACCCGATGACCATGGCGGCGACGAAGGCGCGCGGCACGGCTCAGGATACCGCCTCAGCGCCGCATGGTGCGACGCCTGAGGCGGGGGAGCGAAGGCTAGTCCGAGCGCGTCGCGAGCCAGCCGTCGATCGACGGCCACGTATGACGCCGGGCCTGGCCGCCCGCGACGATGCCGATGTGGCCGCCCTTGCAGCGCAGCACTTCCTTGTCCGTGCTGCCGACCTTGTCCATGACCGACTCGGACTGGCACGGCGGCGTGATGTGGTCGCTCGTCGCGATGACGTTGAGCAGGTTGGCCTTCAGCCGGCCCAGGTCGACGCGTTCGCCGCGGATCTGCAGCTCGCCCTTGATCAGGCGGTTGTTGCGATACAGGTCGTCGATCAGCTGGCGGAAGGCTCCGCCGGCGATGGGGATGATGTCGGTCACCCACGTGTTCATCGCGTGCCAGGCCTCGACCGCACTCGGGTTGTCGAGGTTGTCGAAGAGCTTCACGTAGCTGGTGACGTAGTTGTCGACCGGCTTCAGCGCGCGGGCGCCGTAGTCGATCATCTCGCCGGGCATGTTGCCGAACGTCGCCAGCACCTTGTCGAGGTCGAAGTACTTCTCGTCGGTCCAGCGCGCGAAGGTCAGCGATTCCTTGTCGGTGAAGTCGAGCGGCGCCGTCAACAGGATGAGATTCCGCAGGCCGTCGTCGGGACGGAGGCTCGCGTAGATCGTCGTCAGAATCGAGCCGATGCACCAGCCCAGGAGGCTGAACTCGTCCGACCCGGAGATGGTCTTCATCTTCCGGACCGCGCGCGGGATGTACTCGAGCGCGTAGTCGTCGAACTTCATGCCCTTGTCTTCGGGACCCGGCGTGCCCCAGTCCAGCAGGAAGACGTCGTAGCCCTGGCCGAGCAGATACTCCACGAAGCTGTGACCCGGCCGCAGATCCATGATCGACGCGCGGTTCATCAGCGCGAAGACCAGCAGCAGCGGCACGCGATGCCGCTTCTCGGGCGGGACGATCGGGGTGTAGTGAAACAGCTTGGCCTTGTTCAGCGTCCAGACGACTTCCTTCGGCGTCTGCGCGATCGGCGCCTTGCTGGTCAGAACTTGATTGAGCGCCTTCGCGCGTTCCTGGAACGCCTCGGCGGGATTCGCGCTGGTAGTGTCGGCCACCTGTGACTCCGCGGAAATCAAACGATCAACGGGATGAAGCAGTCTTCTTCTTTGCGGTCTTCGCGGCGGCCGGGCGCGCGGCTGGTTCGCCGGCGGTCCGCACCAGGCGGTCCAGCTTGGCGTCCATGTCGTCGAGCCGCATTTCAATGTTGGTCAGGCGTTCTGCCAGGGAGACGATGTCGGCTTTGGAGGGCATGCTCGCCTGCTGCAGCGCCTGCTGCATCGATTTCTCCAGGGTCTCGCGAAAGGGCGACGAGGCCGTCAGGTAGGCATCCATCAGCGCGCCGGTGGCCTGCGCGTACTGCTCGGTGTTGACGGCATCCACCATCGCCTTGGACCAGACATCGAGAAACGAGTCACGGCCTTCGCGCCACGAGGCGGGGTCGAACGGATTCGTGAACGGCGGCTTGTCGTTGCTCATACATCCTCTCGTTCGTTCAGACAACGTCCCGCCGAGACTGGCTGGGCAGCCGGTCCCGGCGGGGATTACACCGGAGTATAGGTGAAGCGTCCTACGCCGCGTGCGTGCGGTTGAGGGCGGACTTCTGCGCTTCGATCACGGTCTCGACGCCGCGGTGGAACGTATCAAGCGCGGCCTTGCCGTTCGTCTCGAGCTGCTGCGTGGCCGTGGCGAACGCGGTCTTCTGCGCGGCCACGATCTCGGCGGCCTGCTTCTGCGCCGTCGCGACGAACGCGCCGGGGACTTCGAAGGCCGAGGCCAGGCCGGCGAACGTCTTGGCTACTGAGTCGACGTTCTCCGTGACCAGACGGGACACCGTCTGCACGCGCTCGGCCATGACGGCCGAGGCGGCCAGCTGGGCCTGGGCGGACTTCTTCCACGCGTCTTCGACCTGGGTCAGGCCGGTCTTGAGCGCCGTCAGTACGTCGCCGTTCTGCTGGGCGGCCTTGTCGATCGCCTGCCGGCCGGTTTCCACGACTGCCTGGACTCCCTTGACGTATTCCGCGAAGAACGCGTCGATCTGGCTCATGTTGGGCTGCTGTGCCGCCATCGTAAACTCCTCTTGTTAAGATCTGCGTGTTGACGCCGGGTAATGCTGCGATGCAACATACTATGCTGCAACGCAGCAACGGTGTCAAGAGGGTCGTGCCTGACCCCCCTTTTTGAGGAAAGACCAGCAGGATGGACCGACAGTCTGTCGTCATCAAGAAATACGGCAATCGCCGCCTGTACGACATCACGCACAGCCGCTACGTGAACCTGGAAGAGGTGGCGCAGATGGTCCGGGAAGGGCGCGATGTGCAGGTGTTCGACGCCACGACGGGTGAGGACCGCACGCGGGCGATCCTGACGCAGATCGTGGTCGAGCAGGCGAAGAGCGACGAGTCGCCGTTCCCGCTCGACGTGCTCAGGCAGATGGTGGCCGCCACGGGCCGCGCGACCAACGAGGCGGCGCTGACCTACATGAACGCGGCGCTCGAGCTCTACCAGAACGCCTACCGCACGATCTCGCCGCTGGCGGGGGCTCCGCCGACGGCACCGCCAGGCGCGCCGCCGGCACCGGCGTCGGCACCAGCCCAGGCCCCGGCCGCAGGGAAGGAAATGGACGCGCTGCTCAGGCGTCTCGACGAGCTGGAGACACGGCTCGGTGGGAAGGGGAAGGCCGCCGCACCGGGCGCGTCACGCGCCCGGCGCAGCAGCAGGAAGAAGAGCTAGAAGTGGTAGCCGCCGCCGCAGATCAGGACTTCGCCCGACACGTAGTCTGACAGCGGGGAGCAGAAGAACACGACGGCGCTGGCCGCTTCCTCCGGCGTGCCGACGCGGCCGAGCGGGCACCGCTTCGCGGCCTCCTCGAGCAGCGCGGGCTGGACGCCCATGCCGATCTGCTTGCCGTGGATCGTGATCTGGGAGTCGGCACCACCGAGCGGCTGGACCAGCCGCGTGCCGATCAAGCCGAAGCCGACGGCGTTGACGTTGACGTTGTAGCGTCCCCACTCCTTGGCCATCGTGCGGGTCAGCCCCAGCACGCCGGCCTTGCCGGAGGAGTAGCCCGCCTGGCCGGGGTTGCCGTCCGTGCCCGCGATCGACGTGATGTTGACGACCTTCCGCATCACGCGCTGGCCCTCGGCGGCTTCGCGCTTCGCCGCGCTGCGGATGTACTCCGAGGCGGCCCGCATCATACGGAACGGGGCGACGAGGTGGATGTCCAGCATGGCCTGGAACTGCTCATCGGTCGTCTTCTGGATCACGCTGTCCCACGCGTATCCGGCGTTGTTGACGACGATATCGACCGCCCCGAACTTCTCGAGCGTTGCGGCGACCAGCGCGTTGGGGAGTGCCGGGTCCGTGAGGTCACCCGCCAGCGCCGCGGCCTTCGCGCCCGAGGCGGTCAGCAGGGCTTCCGTCTCACCAAGCACAGCCGGGTCGAGGTCGTTCACCATCACCGTCGCGCCGGCAGCGGCCAGCTGGGTCGCGATCGCGCGCCCGATGCCACGTCCGGCGCCGGTCACGATTGCAGTCTTGCCCGCGAGAGAAAACGCCATGGATAGGATTCCTTTCCGAAGTTGAGAGGGCGAAGCCGCGTCATTGTATTGCAGATAGTGCCGCAGTGCGACATAAGTTGCGTGCAGTGCAGCAGATCAGGGTCGCGTTGTGCTGCGTCCCTCGGAGGGGGCTTCGGACCGTCGTTAATTCCTGACAGAGTCAGTCCCACTGGCATTGAAGGCTTGACACAGCAGGCAACCCGCTGATACTTCCCAGCTCAGCAGTGAGCGCAAGACCGTGTCTCACTGCGCGTTGGCGTCGTCTCGTGTCGACTGGGTGCGTGCGGCCCGGTCAGAAATGGTGGGCGTGCATGGTCGGACATCCGGTGTCGGAACTGAAAGTCGGGCAGATGGCAGAGATCTCGAAGCACGTCAGCCAGTCCGTCGTGGTGGACTTTGGCGCGGCTGTCGGGGACACGAATCCGATTCACAGTGATGCATCCTTTGCGCAGCAGATGAAGTTCAAGTCGCCCATTGCCCACGGGGCGTTCAGTGCAGGGCTGATCTCGGCCGCCATCGGCACAATGCTGCCGGGGCCGGGCACCCTTTACATGAGTCAGGACCTGCGGTTTCTGAAGCCCGTCTACACGGGAGACACGCTGGTGGCGTCGGTCGAGATCGT
>CAYNUO010000050.1:0-22499 GCA_964400405.1 uncultured Bifidobacteriaceae bacterium
TTCGGGAAGGACCGCGTGGCCGACCTCCACCGCCGGATCGACGCCACCATCTGGCCGCCGATGCCGTTCGACACCGGGTTCACCGCGGGGACGAGCGATACGTTTCTGCGGGACCTGACCCGGTACTGGCGGGAAAAGTACGACTGGATCGGAGTGCAAGCCGACCTGAACAGGCTGACCCATTTGCGGGGCCCTGTCGGGGGCGACGACCTGCACTGCGTCGTCTTTCGCGGCAAAGGGACCAGGCAGCCGTACCCGCTCATCCTCCTTCACGGATGGTGCGGCTCCTTTCTCGAGTTCATCGATGCGGCTCCGCTGCTCGTCGAGGCGGGATTCGATGTCGTCGTGCCATCCCTCCCCGGCTATACGTTGTCGGCACCGCCCCGTCTCCCGGGCATGACCATCTCGCGCATGGCGGAGCGGATGCACATGCTGATGCGGGACCTGGGCTACGACCGCTATGGCGTGCAGGGCGGCGACTGGGGGTCGTTCGTCAGCACGGAGCTCGCCCTGCAGCAGCCGGAGTCGGTCGTGGCGCTCCACCTGAACTGGGCCCCGACGTCCGGATCCCGGCCGCCCGCAGCCACGTCGCCGGAAGGGCGGCCGCTCTTCGATTTCTACGGGGACGTGCACCGGACGACGCCGCAGAGCCTGGCGTACGCGCTGCAGGATTCTCCCGTGGGGGCGCTCGGCTGGATCGCCTGGCGGTACTGGCGGCAGACGCCTCGGCCGGACGCCGAGACCTTCTGGAAGGGGCGCTATCGCGACCGCGTGCTCACGACGGTCATGCTGTACTGGCTTCCGCGATCCATCTACTCCGCGTCCCGGCTCTACTGGGAGTCGCCGGTCGCGGCCACCGGGCGCGTCGTCGCCGCAGGGAAGGTGATGGTGCCGACCGGGTACTCCCGCTTCGGTGGTTCGCCTCCGCGTGAGGCGGTGGAGCCGAACTACAACCTGGTCCACTACACCGAGCCGGCCAGAGGCGGGCATTTTGCCGCGCTCGAGGAACCCGAGATCTACGCGAAGGAGGTCGGTCAGTACTTCGATACCCAGTTCAGGAGGCCAGCCTGACTGGTTCACACGTCCGCCGCGCCGGGATTTGCGGTATTGGTCGCCCCGTGGCGCCGGGTGACCATGCCAGTGTGACGTATTCCCATTCCGTTTCAGCGCGCAGCGAGAGTCAGGACACGCATCGCCGCGCCCGTGCCACCGGCCTCGCCTGGTGCTTTCATCAGCGAACCGACGGAGAAGGTTCCGCTACGCTAGAGCTACTCAAACGAATATTGGCGCAATCACATGATCGTGGTACCAGAAATACGGTACTACGACGCTGGCATTGCGGAAGACGAAACTGGAGCCTAACCTGTCGCCACCTCTATCGGCAGTGCGCGGAAGGATGCCCGATCGGGAATCTGCAGGGCGGTCCACGGTCAGCGCCCTTGCGCCACTTCTCGCACTCTGAGGCTCAGGCACGCAGTAAGGAGATGTTGTCTTTCATGACTGTCCGTCGTTTCGTAAGGGACGCGATCTGCGTTTGTGTAGTCTTCGCGGCCTGCACACAGATCGGCGCGGTCGAGCGCCGCGCCGTGATCGCGCGCAGGCCCATTCGAGGCTCTTCGGCCCAGGCGAAAGTATCCGCGGTGAGTACAGCGGCCGCGCCTGGCCACCGTGCGCTTCTCGACAAGTACTGCGTCACGTGTCACAACGAACGGCAGAAGACCGCGAACCTTCTGCTCGACAAAGCCGATCTCGATCGGGTCAGCGCGAATCCGGAACTGTGGGAACGGGTCGTGCGGAAGTTGCGGGCGGAGGCGATGCCGCCCGCCGGCTTGCCTCATCCTGACAAGGCAGCCTCGGTCGCTTTGGCCACGTGGCTGGAAACGACAATCGACGGCGCCGCTGCGGCGGCGCCCAACCCTGGCCGGCCAGTGCTTCATCGCCTGAATCGCGCCGAGTACTCGAACGCGATACGTGACCTGCTCGCATTCGATGTCGACGGCCGCACGTTGCTTCCCGTGGATGACTCGGGCTACGGCTTCGACAACATCGCGGACGTGCTCACAGTCTCGCCGACTCTGTTTGAACGGTACATGCTGGCGGCGCAGAAGATCAGCCGTCTTGCGGTGGGCGACCCGACCATCCCGGCCGACAGTGCCATCTACAAAGTGCCGCGGCTCGCGTGGCAAGACGACCAGATGAGTCCGGATTCACCGTTCGGTTCACGGGGAGGCGTCGCCATTCGCCACTACTTTCCTGTTGATGGCACCTACGAATTCCGGATGGAGATCGCGCGGGACACTCTCGGCAGAGGGGTTGCTCGAGGGCTCGATGTTCGAACCGCGATTGATGTCCGTATCGATGGTGTGCCCGTCAAGCTGTTCTCGATGGGCGGCCGGAACAGGGCGGGCGCTTCCGAGCCGGAGAGCACGAACCTTGGAGGCACGGGCCTGAAAGTGAGCGCCGCGATCAAGGCGGGGTCTCGGCTCGTCCAGGTGTCGTTTCCGAAGACCACGTGGGCGTATGAAGGTGTCGGACCGGAGCGCATGCCGCGGGCAAGTTCGAGCCTGGCTCATGCGACCAGCACGGAGCCCATGTATGGCCGGGTGGAGGCGGAACTCGACGTTCTCCAGGTGGCGGGACCCTACGACGTCACCGGGACGGGAGATACGCCCAGCCGGCGACGCATCTTCGTCTGCCGGCCAGTCAGTGCGGCGGACGAGACGCCCTGCGCGGCAAAGATACTTGGGACTCTTGCGAGGCTCGCATATCGCCGCCCCCTCACGAAGGACGATCTTGATCCGCTGGTTGGACTGTACAAGGCCGGTCGGCGGGACGGTGACTTCGAGAGAGGTATCCAGTTCGCCCTCGAGAAGATCCTCGTGTCGCCTGACTTCCTGTTTCGCGTTGAACGTGACCCTTCGCAGGCAAGGGCGGGAATCGCTTATCGCATCAGCGGCCTTGAGCTGGCGTCGCGGTTGTCGTTCTTTCTCTGGAGCAGCATTCCGGACAGCGAGTTGTTGGACGTCGCCGTGCGAGGCGACCTCGAAAGTCCCGCGGTGCTGCAACGGCAGGTGCGCCGCATGCTGGCGGATAGCCGAGCCGACGCGCTCATCGAGAACTTCGGTGGCCAGTGGCTGTACCTGCGCAACCTCCGCACTGTGACGCGAGACGACGTTGCGTACCCGAGCTTCGACGAGAACCTGCGCGAGGCTTTCAAGCGTGAGACCGAACTGCTGCTGCAGAGTCAGCTCCGCGAGGACCGCCCGATACCAGACATCCTGACCGCGGACTATACGTTCGTCAACGAGCGTCTGGCGCGCCATTACGGCATACCCAACGTCTACGGGAGCCGCTTCAGGCGGATAGCGTACCCGGATAGTCGCCGCGCCGGACTCCTGGGGCACGGCAGCATCCTGACAGTGACGTCGTATGCGCACCGGACGTCCCCCGTCGTGCGCGGCAAGTGGTTGCTCGAGAACCTTCTGGGCTCTCCACCTCCCGATCCCCCGGCAAATGTGCCACCTCTCAACGAAGGTGCTGAGGAAGGGCAGGTTCTGTCCGTGCGCCAGAAGATGGAGCGGCATCGAAAGAATCCCGTGTGTGCCAGCTGCCACAAAGTGATGGACCCACTGGGATTTGCGCTCGAGAACTTTGATGCTCTCGGTCGGTGGCGCACCAGCGACGGAGGTGCCGCGATCGATCCGTCCGGCACGTTTCCGAATGGCACGAAGTTCGACGGTCCTTCGCAGTTCCGTTCGGTGCTGCTGAACTATCGGGAGCGGTTCGTTGAGACCACTGTCCGGAAACTCATGGCCTATGCGCTGGGCCGTGGCCTGGAGCCCTACGATATGCCAGCCGTACGCGCGGTTATGCGCGAGGCGACGCCGCAGGATTACCGATGGTCAGCCGTCATTCTGGCGATCGTCAAGAGCACGCCGTTTCAGATGAGGAGAGCGGAGTCATGATTGTTACCAAGAAGTGTCTTTCCCGTCGCACAACGCTCCGCGGTCTGGGGGTGGCTCTCGCGTTGCCATTGCTTGATGGGATGGTTCCCGCTCTGACCGCTACAAACAGGACTGCAGCAAAACCAGTGCGGCGGTTCTCTGGAGTCTTCGTGCCCATGGGCGCGAACATGGCGCTGTGGACGCCGAAGACGGAAGGGCCGCTGGAACTGTCGCCGACGCTTCAGCCCCTCGCGCCGTTTCGGGACCGCATGGTGGTCCTGAGTGGGCTGGGTCTGACTGCGGCCGAGCCGCTCGATGAGGGTGGGGGCGCGCATTCCCGCTGTCAGGCCGCCTTCCTCACAAGCGCCCGCGCCAAGAAGACCGATGGTCCGGGATTTCGCGTGGGCATGTCAGTGGATCAGGTAGCCGCGAATGAAATCGGCCAGGCGACGCCGTTGGCATCGTTGGAACTTGCGTTGGACATCATGGAGGGTGTCGGGGGGTGCAACTTCGGGTACACCTGCGCCTATCTGTCGACGATTTCGTGGCGAACGCCCACGACTCCGGTGCCGATGGAGAACAATCCGCGCGCTGTCTTTGAGCGTCTGTTCGGTGCCAGCGACACGACCGACGCGCGCGCACGCATGGCCCGCAGTCAGAAGAGCAAGAGCATTCTGGATGCCGTGAACCAGGATCTTGCGCGCCTACAGCGCGGTCTGGGCGCGCGCGACTTGACGAAGCTCGCGGAGTACTTTGACGCCGTTCGCGACGTGGAGCGGCGCATCCAGAACGCCGAGAAGGGCAGTGAAGGCCTGCCGGTGGTCGCCCGGCCATTTGGCATTCCGGAATCCTTTGAAGAACACAGCAGGATGATGTTCGACCTGCAGGCGTTGGCTTTTCAGGCCGACCTGACACGGGTTGCGACGTTCATGTATTCCTACGAACAGAACGGCCGTGCCTATCCGGAAGTGGGCGTAGCGGAGCCGCATCATCCGCTCTCGCATCACCAGAACGACCCCGAGAAGCTCCTCAGGCTCGGCAAGGTCAACGCGTTCCATTCCAAGATGTTCGCGTACCTGCTCGAGCGGCTGGAGTCAACGTCCGATGGCGAAGGGTCGCTGTTGGATCACACGATGCTCCACTACGGTTCCGGGATGAGCAATCCGGACCCCCATGACTGGCTCGACCTGCCGACGCTGGTCGTTGGAGGGCAGGAGGCGGGCATCCGTGGTGGTCGACACGTTCGCTACCCCGCTGACACGCCCTTGTCGAACCTGCACTTGACGCTCCTGGACAAGCTCGGCGTGCATGTGGAGCGGTTCGCCGACAGTACAGGCCAGCTCAAGTTGCTCTCGGAGATCTAGCGGACCGGAACCCGGCTATCACGAACGTCCTTTGAACCAATCGGCCAGACCTACAGCCATCGGAGGCACGACTCAATGAGCACCCGCGTTCTAGCCGCACTGATGATGCTTGCCCTTGTGTCCACCCATGCACGTGCACAGCAGACAACGGCGGGAGCCATTGCCGGCGTGGTTCAGGACACAACCGGTGCCGTGCTCCCCGGCGTCACCGTCGAGATCGCCAGCCCGGCGCTGATTGAAAAGGTGCGCACCGCCGTTACCGATGAGAACGGCCGCTATCGGGTGGTCGACCTTCGTCCGGGCACGTACAGCGCTGTCTTCACCCTTGCGGGCTTCACAACCGTGCGGCGTGAAGGGATCGAGCTGACAAGCGGTTTCACTGCCAATGTCACCGCGGAGATGAAGGTGGGGGACCTCTCGGAAACCATCGTCGTGTCTGGTCTGACGCCGCTGGTCGACGTGCAGAACGTAAACCAGCAGCGTGTGGTGCCTCGCGAAGTGCTCGACACGCTCCCGAGCGGCCGACAGTACTACAGTATGGCTCTCCTGGTTCCGAGCGTCATCAACCGCAGCAATTCAGGCGTCACCGACAACGGGGGCATTTCAGGCAGAGACGGCCAGCAGTTGCTCGTGCATGGCTCGAAGCAGTTCGACTTCGACATGACGATCGACGGCATGTCGCAAACCACCTTGACGATTCAAGCGCTGAACCTCATCGGGGTACTTCCCGCCGATGGCATAGCCGAGGAGGTCAGCGTCAAGACCGGCGCAAATCCCGCTGAAGTTGACCGGGGCGGTGTTGTCATCAACATGGTGCCGAAGACGGGCAGCAACATGTACCGGGGCACTGTGTTCGCCAACTTCTCCCACTCAAGCCTCGCGGGAACGAACTTGACCGACGCGCTGCGTGCCCAGGGTCTCCCCAAGGCGAAAGCCATCAACCACATGGCAGATGTGAACCCGACGTACGGGGGGCCGATCTCGCGCGACCGCCTCTGGTTCTTCGGCAGCTATCGCGAGCTGGCCATCTCGAGGCCCTCGACCTGGTATCCGGATGCGAACCCCACAGACTGGGCCTACACGCCTGACACCAGTAAACCCCCGACGGCGGATGAGCGGCCAAACCGAACCGCGGACGTGCGCCTCACGTGGCAGGTGTCCCCGAGAAACAAGATCAACGGGGCCGTCCAGTATGGCTGGCTATGCGCCTGCCGGACAGTTCTCGGCGCGCTCGGGCAAACCCAGATCTCAACGCCAGAGGCGTCGCTGCGATCGATCTACCACAACGATCCGTATGTCCAGGGCACATGGAACGCCCCGATCACCAATCGACTGTTGGTCGAAGCTGGCGGACAGTTTGCCCGCGGTTCCTATCTCATTGACGACCAGCCCGGATCCGCATTCCCAGGGGCGACGGAACAATCGACTGGTATTTCGTTCCGGTCCGCGCCGGGTTGGGCCGGCGGCTTCCCGAATGTTCTTGAATATCTGAATCACAGAGGAACTCACCAATATCTGAGAACCGCAGTCTCCTACGTCACAGGGACGCACGCGTTCAAGGTGGGCGTGCAGTTGTGGCCGGGCCAGACGAGCTGGGATTACCCGCTGCTGCCGGGCGCGGTGCCGTACAGGGTGTCGCTGCTGAACGCAACGCCGACGGCGGTGACGTTCTTGCCGATACCGCTAAAGCAGAATGTAAGCCACTGGGTCACGGGAGCGTTTGCTCAGGACCAGTGGACCGTGCGCCGGCTGACCATTAACGCGGGCGTTCGTTTCGATTCCCTGGACGCGGGGTATTCCGACCAAACTGCGGGGGCGACGCCACTGCTGCCGGCGCGGCCCGTAACAGGCGCGAGTGTGCTCTCACTCAGGGACCTGTCGCCGCGGTTGGGCGTCGCCTACGATCTGTTCGGCAACGGCAGAACCGCGCTCAAGGCCAGCGTCAATCGGTACATCACGCCGCAAGGGTCCACGGGGTTTACGAAGGACCTACTCTCGGCGGCGTCCGGTGCCGTCACCCTGACGCGCACGTGGTCCGATGCCAACGGAGACTATGTTCCACAGGGAGACCCGACGGTCGCGGCGGCCAACGGCGAGCTCGGTCCGAGTCCCAACGCCTTCTGGGGCCAGCCGGTCGTGACGACGCGTTTTGATCCAGAGGCAGCCAAGGGTTGGGGCGTGCGCCTCTTCAACTGGGAAACGAGCACGTCCATTCAGCATCAGCTCCTCGAGAGCACGTCGATCAATGTGGGCTATTACCGTCGCGTGTTCGGCAACTTCTCCGTGGCGGACAATCTGGCGGTGGCACCTGGGGATTACGACCCCTACTGCGTCGCAATCCCGGCCGACAGTCGGTTCCCGGATGGTGGCGGCAAGCAGGTCTGTGACTTGTGGGACCTGAAGCCTCAGAAGCTTGGCCAGCGGAACATTCTGCAGACGATTTCCAGCAAATACGGAAAGCAGCGCGAACACTTCAACAGCGTCGACGTCGCAATTGACATGCGGCTGCCGAGGGGTGTGACGCTTCAGGGCGGGCTCAGCACCGGCACGATGATGACAGACAACTGCGACATCGTCACAAAGGTCGACAACCCCAGCAAGCGGTTCTGCCACCAGGAGTCGCCGTGGCTCACGCAGTTCAAGTTTCTTGGCTCCTACAAGCTGCCGTGGCAGTTGGATACCGCAGCAACATTCATGCTGTCGGCGGCTGGTCCGGATGGCCCCCTCTTCGGTCAGGTGGCAAATGTGCTCTTCACAAACGCTCAGGTTGCGCCATCACTTGGACGTAATCTCTCGGCCGGGGCGAACGGAACCGTGAGCGTCAATGCGATCACCCCCGGCACGCGGTATCCGTCGCGGGTGCGCCAGCTTGATCTACGGGTGAGACGCACATTCAACGTAAATCGAGTGAGCCTCAAAGCGGTGGTTGACCTCTACAACCTGCTGAATATGAGCACGGTGAATACCTTCAACTACACGTATCGCGGCGCGGGCGGCGGGTCCTGGCTGAACGCGTTGAACGTTCAGCCAGGGCGGTTCGCGAAGTTCGGTTTGCAGCTCGACTTCTAGTACGGACACCGTTTGCGCCGACTGCCGCTTCTCTGCGCGTCAAGCAGAGAGGCGGCAGTCGCTCCGTTTAGCAGAGGTATCTACAGACACCGTGCCGCGTCGTCGGACTGGCACTTCAGCGAGAAGGACGTCATCAGATGTTGCGTATCCTTGCACTGTCACTGCTCTTTCTACAGACGGGCTCGGTCAAGCCGTCTGCTCCCGCCGCCCACGTGCCCGCGGCGGACCTCGAGGCGGCCTGGAAGGACGCCATAGCGCAGAAGCGCATCGATATTCCCGTCTTGACATCGGAGGCCGGCGCCCACAACGTCGAGGTGGCCATCGCACATGTTGCCGCGCCGATTCTTCCCGTCACTCATGACAAGGTCACGGAGATGTACTACGTGCTCGAGGGTGCCGGTACGCACGTCTCTGGCGGAACCATGACCAATCCACGCCGGAACGAAACCCCGGGCGGAACAGTCGGCGCGGCTGGGCCGACGATGACCGGTGACTCGATTCAGGGTGGCCTGGCGAGACGGGTGGGCAAGGGTGACTACATCATCATTCCGGCAGGGACGCCGCATGCGTGGACGGAGCTCGAGGGCGGTCGGCCCGTTACCTATGTGGACATCCGCATCGACCCGGACCGCGTTCTCCAGCCGCTCGGGAAGCGACGTCTCAAGTAGCAGCCGGGCACGATAGGAAGCGGACACCGTGCGGGCCAGATCTTGTGCGGACACGACGAGTCCTCGATCAATCGTCAAACGTCTGCAGAAGGTCACGTACGTCAGCAACAAGAGGGATGCCATGCGTTTCAAGATCACCGTCGCTTCGTTAATCGGGCTGCTGCTGGGTACCGGCAGTGCGTCTGCCGCGGGCACCGACTCGCCACTCCTCGCGGCGGTCAAGCGGCATGATCGAGCAGCAGTGAGTCTGCTCGTGAAGCGCGGAGGCGACGTCAATGCTCCCCAGGGCGACGGTGCCACGCCGCTCCATTGGGCGGCCTACAACGACGACCGAGAGGTTGCCGAACTCCTCATTCGGGCCGGCGCCAAAGTCGACCGACGCAATGACTTTGGCGCTACACCGCTCTGGCTGGCGAGTGCCAACGGGAGCGCGGCCATGGTTCGCGCGTTACTCAAGGCGGGCGCGGACCCGAATGACGCGCTGCCAACCGGCGAGACGCCGTTGATGACTGCCGCGCGCGCGAACAGCCTCGAAGCGGTTCTCACGCTGCTGGAACATCGAGCGAACGTCCATGCAAAGGAGACCGCCTACGGCCAGACCGCTCTGATGTGGGCAGCGGCGGAACAACACCTCGAGGTGACCAGGGCCCTCATTCAGCATGGCGCCGATGTCAATGCCCGGTCCAGCGCTGGATACACCGCGCTGATGCTTGCGGTGCGCGAGGACCAGTTGGACTTGGTGCGGCTGCTGCTTGCCAGCGGTGCAGACGTCAATGCTGCGGCGGATGACGGCAACACGCCGCTGCTCGTGGCTACCGTCCGGGGGCACGTGACCCTCGCGGGGGTTCTCCTGGACCAGGGAGCGAATCCCAATGCCGACGCCGCCGGGTACACCCCGCTCCACTGGGCGGCAGGCCGGTGGGAAACCACGCTCACGTTTTTTGGCGAAACCAACCCTGACCTGGCCGCGCTCAGTGGGTTACCACCCTCCCGCAAGACGGCGTTCATCAAGACCCTCCTGGCGCACGGCGCGAACCCGAACGCCCGCGTCACGAAGAATCCACCTCGATTCGGTTTGAATCTGTGGCGGCTGAACCTGGTCGGCGCGACACCGTTTCTCCTTGCGGCTCAGGGCGGCGATGTTGACACGATGCGTCTTCTGCTCGCGAATGGCGCTGATCCATCGCTCGCAACCAGCGAGAACGTGACGCCGCTGATGGTGGCGGCCGGTCTGGGACGTATCAATTACGAGAGCGTCGTCACGGAGGCGATGGGCCTGGAAGCCGTCAAGGAGTGCCTGGCGGCCGGGAACGACGTCGATGCCGCCGACACCCATGGTGATACGGCGCTGCATGCCGTTGCCTACTGGGGTATCGAAAGCATCACACAACTGCTTCTGGACAAGGGCGCCAAGATCAATCTGGTGAACAAGCTGGGCCAGACACCGTTGACGGTCGCTCAGGGGATCTTCATGATTGACGCCTTTCGCTCCAAGCCGGCGATAGCGGCGATGCTGCGCAAAGTAGGCGCCGTGGATCCCACGAGACCCACGCCCTGAAGCCTTAGGAGAAAACCACCATGGTCAGAATGCTGCTCGTTGGCTGCGCGCTCGTGCTTGTGTCTGCTGGCGCCGTGGTCGCGCAATCGGCGGGAACGTCTCAGACGGAGCAGCAGGTCACTGCTGCGGAGAAGACACTCACCGAGGCGATGTACGCATGCAATCCTGAGCAGATGGCGCGCCTCATCTCTGACGACGCGTTGATCATTCGAGCAGGCGGCGACATCGTAGACAAGAAACAGTACATCGACATGGTCATACGGCCGTGCGTACTCGAGTTCGCCCAGTCCGAGCCCAGGAAGATCTGGATTCTGGATCCTCAGACCGCCATGGTCACGGGTGACTTCCAGATGAGGGTTCGGAGCAAGGACCCGGGTGCCCCACCGGCGCCGATGGGACATCAGCTGTACACCCGAGTCTACGTTCGGCGGAACGGTGCCTGGTCGCTGCTCCAGATGTCCCAGACGACGGCAGTGAAGCGCTGAGCTGGAGCGCTCTGGATTCAGCCGGGTTGGCAGCTGTCTCGCAGAGAGGCAACTGCGTTCGGGCCCGGTGGGTTTCGTGGACGGGCGCTCGCGCGGGGCTTGGCCTCGGACGCGCCTGAGAGGCACGCGATGAAGGCAAGGATTCACTCATGGGTGGCAGGGCTGACAGCAGTGACGATGGCTGTCGCCGCAGTGGTTGTCGGCCTGGCACAGGCGGGTGATGGCGCTCACGCAGGGATGCCGTGGGCCTTTGTTGTCAACGACCCGGTGCCCGCCGGCGTCAAACCACCCGACCCGCAGGAAGTCGTCACCGTCCCCGGTTCAAGTCTTTCGATCCCTCGCTCGCAGATCTCAATGGCTATAGGGCCTCCGGACTGGCATCCCGAGGGCCATCCACCCATGCCTCCCGTGGTTGCCCGCGGCGGTGGCAAGGGCGTACAGCCGTGCGCCTACTGCCACCTGCCGAACGGACAGGGGAAGCCGGAGAATAGTCCAGTCGCCGGCCTGCCCTACGAATACATAGTCCAGCAGATGGAAGACTGGCGGAACGGCCGTCGCGGGACGTCCGCGCCCAAGGCGGGGTCTCCTTGGTTCATGGTGAGTATCGGAAAGGCGGCGACAGCCGAGGATGTTCGAGCCGCCGCCCAGTACTTCTCGTCGATTCCCTTCAAGCCAGGCCGGGTACGCGTGATTGAGACCGATCGGGTGCCGATGACGCGGTTCGCCGGGTGGGTCCACCAGGTGCTCGAGAGTGGCAAGACGGAACCGATCGGGACACGAGTCGTGGAAACACCAGAAGACCTGCACCGATTTGAGCTCCGTGACGATGCGGTTGGATTTGTTGCATACGTGCCGAAGGGAGCGATCGCGCGTGGCCAGAAGATCGTATCGACTGGAGGGTCCCGCTCGGTGGCGTGCACGACCTGCCACGGCGAAGGGTTGCGTGGTCTCGGGCCGATACCGCCGCTCGCAGGCCGATCCCCGAGCTACCTTGCTCGCCAGATCCGCGACTTTCAGACCGGTGCGCGTGACGGCGTCTGGTCCGATCTCATGGACGCTGCAGTGAAGAGACTCACGGTCGAGGACATCGTTGATATCGTGGCTTACGCGGCCAGCCTGAAGCCTTAGTCTCTGAAGGGCCTTCGGAACTCCAGGCAGCAAGGCACTCCACACCATGGGGGCCTATCCTCAGCTCAGCTTTCCGCCATCTCAGTCGATGTGGACAATGCCCCTGTGGATAGCCTCGGCCAACGCAGCCGTTCTGTCGTGGACCCTCAGTTTCGCGAAGATGTTCTTGAGATGCGCCTGGACCGTCTCGCCGCTGATGTTGAGGGCGTAACCGATCTCCTTGTTCCGCATACCTTTCGCAATCAGCTTCACCACGGCCTCCTCACGCAGCGTGAGGGCAAACTCATTGACGCGGCGGTTCGAGTGCGTCGTGGCGTCCAACGCGGGTCCAAGTTGTCCGCTATGAACCTTTCGGATTGCCTCGATGAGCTTGTCGGAGAGCGTGTCCTTGAGTAGGTATGTCGCGGCACCGGCCTTCATGGCCCGGTTGACGTCCTCTTCGCCGCGGTACATCGTCAGCACAATGACCCGCGCGCCTGGATCGCTGGCTCGAATCTGGCGAATCGCCTCAGCCCCATCCATCCTGTCATCAGTCCCGAGTCTGAGGTCCATGAGCACGACATCGATTGCCAGGCGCTGATACATCTCGACGGCCTGTTCGCCGCTGCAGGCCGAGGCGACGACTTCCATATCAGGTTCTTTCGCGACAATCGCGGAGATCCCCTCTCGCAAAATGATGTGATCGTCGACGCAGAGAATTCGAATGCGCTTCAACTGTGCCTCCTGGTGCTGAAGGTCAACGCGAGCTCCACGCGTGTGCCGCGATCGACACTGCTGGTAATCGTCAGGCGAGCGCCGAGTTTTTGCGCGCGCTCCTGCATGCCGAGGATGCCCCAGTGTGGCCGGCCGTGGTGCGACACCTCGTCCATCGGGAATCCGCATCCGTCATCCGCCACGGTCAGCTGCAGCCGGTCCGGATGAAACGAAAGAACGACGGAGATGTGAGTCGCGCCCGAATGCACAAAGGCGTTTCTTGTCGCCTCCTGCGCAATGCGCAGCAGTTCCCGGTGCTGCTCGTTCGAGAGGGAAACGGGCTCGCCGATGACAGTGACTGTGCAGCGCGGGTCAGGCGCGTCTCCAAGACACGAGGGCAAGTCCTGGAGGTCGTCTATAAGACTCGGCCTGTCATTGCCCGGCTGCCTGATCTCAAAGATGAGCTCTCGGGCTTCCTGCAGGCTATGTTCGATCTGGCGTCGCAGGCGGCGCAACGCGGCTTTCGCGACTGAGGTGTCGACGTCCTTCGCGATGCTCTCAAGGCGCAGAGCGGCACCCGCCATGTTCTGCAGCAGCGTATCGTGCAGTTCCCGTCCGATACGCGCGCGTTCCGAGGAGATGGCCTCGAACCGCCGTCGCAGAAACCGCACGCGCGCATCCCACGCGGCCCACAGACTCAGCCCCGCGGCGCAGCTGATCAGCGCGTAAAACCACCACTGCTGATAGTAAGCCGGCTCGACCACAAGCTCCTGGCTCAGCGTCGCCTCCGGTTTACCATCAATGAGCGCGCGAAGCGTGAAGCGATAGGTTCCGGGCGCGAGGCCAATGTATGACGCCTGTCGCCGAACGCCAGCGTCCACCCAGTCGTCGTCGAAACCCTCAAGCCTGTAGCTGAAGCGCACTTTCGACGCGTACGAGAGCGAGAGACAGGCGTAGTCGATTTGAATCATCCTGGTCTTGGGTGGCAGCCGCAGCGCCGTTCTGATCGGATGTACTTCTCCATCAGCCATGACACGCTGCAGCTCCAAGGCGACCCGAGCGAACGGCGCGCCGAGGCGGTTCACGTCGATGACCGCGACGCCTCTGACCGTTGTGACCCAGTAGAATCCGGCACTGCCCATGGCAACCGGCGAAGGCGACGACACGGGTGAGAAAGCCAGTCCGCTCGACTGTTCGTACGACGTGTACCTCACTTGATGCGACCGGTCAGCCGCGACGCGGTCGAACTCACTCTTGTCAATGCGCAGCACCGCCGAATCCACCGCGACAAGGAAGACGCCGTCGGAAGTCTCCGTGACCCCTATGATGTTGGCGCTCGGGAGGCCGTTTCTCTCGTCAATGGTCACAGCGTGGCCAGGGACGAAGCGGGTGAGCCCGCGATTCGTGGCGACCCAGAGGGTGTCAGACGCGTCAAGGTGGAGTGCCGCCACGCGGCCACCTGACAGTCCGTCACCGGTCGAGAACGTCTTGAATTCTCCATCGTTGACGAGTACGAGCCCGCCATCGCCGAATCCAATCCAGACTCGCCCGCGGCGTCCTGCCCGCACGGCTGTGCACTGTCGACCGCGAAGAGCACCGACGTCACCGAGTGACTCGAGCGTCGAACCGCGCCACCGTGACACACGGTCCGTAATCTGGCAGAGCCACAGGCTGCCGGTCGTGTCAGACGCCATGGTGTAGAACGAGCCTGACGGATTATGGAGAGCAGACTGCTGGGGAGTAAATCGGCCCTGTGCAAAGACTCCGAAGCCCCCGCGGACTGCAACCCAGAGTTGTCCGGCCGCGGAGGAGTGGAGCGTCATGACCTCGGTTCCTTCGAGCCTGTAAGAACGGACGCGCGCCGGATCGCCGCCCTTGAACAGGTGCAGCCCATTGAGCGTTGCCGCCCAGACGTCGCCATTCGGCGTTCTGTCAACAGCGAGGACGTTGCTACCCAGCAGGCCGTCGCGATTCGCCAGGATCCTGACGGCGGACGTGAAGAACCGTATGAGGGATGTTCTCGTCGAGACCCAGACGTTGCCATCTCGGTCCTCGAACAGCGCCGAAACAGATTCATCCTCCACCGATTCGCCGACGACACCCAGGTCCGTGGGCGTCTGGCCTCGAGCGGGAAGGCGGCGAACGCCCCTTCCGATCGTACCGATCCACGTGCCGCCCACGTGGTCGTGAAGGAGTGGGACCCCAGGCTCTCCGGCGAATGTGACGTGAGGCGCCGGATGGAGCCGTCGCAGGCCATGTGAAGGATCGATAGCCCAGATCGATCCGGATGCGTCTTTGCTGAGGCTGCGGGCAATGGACGGATCTTCAGAGCGGAATCTGAGAGGAGATCCCTGTCCGCGGAACACGCCGGCTTCCGTGCCGACCCACAAATCTCCGGAAGGATCTTCCAACAGCGCAAAGACAAAGACTCCGCGGGGGAGCCCCGCGTCGATCGCGCGCCACTCGTTCTGTTGGAAACGCAGAAGTCCGGCCCTTCCCCCGGACCACACTGTCCCGTCTCGAGTCTGCAGGAGGGTGTTGACGAACGAGCGCGGATGGTTGCCCGGTGTGTCCGCAACGCCGTTCGATACTCGCCACACACCCCAACCACTCAAACCAATCCAGAACGACCCATCTCGATCAACAAGGAATGCGCTGGCGTTCTGAGTTGGAAGGGCCGGCTCTGAGTTGGAACCCCACTGCGCAAACGTCGACCCGTCAAAGCGAACCAGCCCCGAAGACGTCGCCAGCCACAGGTACCCCTTGTGGTCCTGGCCGATTGCGTTGACCACGCCCGAGAGCGTGCCCGCGGTGTGAAACACCTGAGCCGACCAATTGGATGCCCCGTCGTCGGCGGCCGTCGTTCGGCCCAGCAAGGTCACGACGGCAACGGTGGCAAGGAGCAGCACCGAGAACCGGCTCCGCTCGGGGCAGGGGGCCGGGGGCGTCGCGTCAGCGATGAGGGGGCGGCGATACAGCGTTCGCCCTGTCACAGTCGCACGTATGCCTTCGTAGCGGATTGCGACACGGAGGCCGTGGCGTTCCGCTGTCTGCGCCCCTGCCCGTTCCTGTCTCTGATCCAGAGCAGGCGGCACACTGCTAGCACCATGGGCTTCCCGTGTCAATAGTTCAGGTCGCGGTATCCCGTGCTCGTCCGCGTATGAGTGCTGTGTCTGCCGCGACGGCTGCATCCACCCGGTCCCGATGAAGGGGACAGGTTGAGGGGCTGGGTTCCCATGCGCAACCGCCACGAATGAGGTACCGGAATTGTGGGATTGCGCAGATCTTGTCTGCCCTCAAGACTACGCGTATCGTAGGGCGCCGTTCGGCCGGCGTCCGTCGGGTTGTGGTCTCACGTGGTGTTCCGGGGCGTCACCCAGCCTCAACGGGGCGGGTGCGCCTACGGGCAGTGGGCGCCCTGATGTCGGACGAGTCGAATGCAGCGATGACCGGCTGGGCTTTGGCGCTACGCGGGTGGACCGCCCGGTGTCGACGATTCGTGCTGCGCGCAGCCCTTTGCTGTGCGGTGGCGCTGACGGGATGCGTGATCGTGAAGGCTCTCGCGCTGCGCACAACGTGGGATGGTGTCTACACGGAGGATCAAGCTCAGCACGGTGCCGGGGTCTACCAGGCGCGATGTGGAGGATGTCACGGCAGTTACCTGGAAGGCGACGAAGACGCGCCGCCTCTCGCCGGGAGTCGATTCAGCCTCGTATGGACGGGTCGGAGTCTCAGTGCCTTGCACGAGCGGATCCAGGCCCGGATGCCCAAGGACGCCCCCGGATCGCTGTCACGGGACGACTATATCGGCGTCGTTGCCTACATGTTGAGCCGCAATGGGTTTCCCTCGGGCGCCGACCCGCTACCCTCCGACAGGGAGGCACTTGCTGAGATCGGCTACCGGGCAGTGCCGCCCTGAGATCCCGGCCCTGCCACCGGCGGGTCGCGCAGATCCAGGGGCTCCGTTGAACTGAGTCAGGAGGTTCGTTCTTGAAGTGGAAGGCAGCCAGGATGCGGACAGTAGTTTGTCTTCTCGTCACCCTTTACGCCGCCCCATCGGTGTGGGCGGCTGATGGTCCTCCGCGCGCGATCCTTGATCGCTACTGCGTCGGCTGTCACAACGAGCGGTTGAGATCGGGAGGCCTGGCGCTCGACTCCCTGGACCTCAACGCCCTGGGCGAACGGACCGCCATTGGTGAAGCAGTCGTTCGCAAGCTTCGAGGCGGTCTGATGCCGCCGGCCGGGTCGCGGCGCCCCGACCCGGAGGCCTACGCCGCGACGCGCGCCTGGTTCGAGAACGAGCTCGACCGGATTGCGCTGGCGGCGCCGAATCCCGGGCGCACGGAGAGCCTTCACCGGCTGAATCGCGCTGAGTACCGGAACGCGGTACGCGATCTGCTCGACCTGGACATCGTCGTCGAGGACCTGCTGCCGGCAGACGATGGGAGCTACGGGTTCGACAACATCGCCGGCGTGTTGAAGATCAATCAGGCACTTCTGGAACGCTACCTGATGGCGGCGAAGAAGATCAGTCGATTGGCGATCGGCGTGACTCCGGAGTCGCCGACGGCTGAAACCTTTCGCATCTCGGCCGAGAAGGCGCAGTACGATCGCGCCGAAGGTCTCGCAGTCGGCACGCGCGGAGGCCGGCTGATCCCGTTCTTCTTTCCGGTTGATGGTGACTACGAATTCAAGATCGAGTTGGCCGGAGCGGTGACGCCGTATAACGAGCAACTCGAGATTGCCGTGGACGGTGCGCGAGCGCAACTGCTGACCGTTACCCCGCAGACTCCTCGCTCGACCGACCGAGTGGCGGGCACGCTGGCATTCACCACACGTGTTCCCGTCAAGGCCGGCCCGCGCGACGTGGCCGTCGGCTTCCTCCGCTCGAATGGTGCTTACGCAGAAGGTCAGCGGAAATGGTTCCAGAAGCCGACGTGGGACGCCACGATGCCGATGCAGTCGACCTTCCTGTCTTCTGTCACGATTGCCGGGCCGTTCGGTCCGACTGGCCCTGGAGATACGCCGAGCCGCCGCCGGATCTTCTCATGCCGTCCCACGACGGCCGCCGCCGAGGCTCCGTGCGCCAGGAGGATTCTCGCGTCACTCTCGCGTCTGGCATATCGCCGCGCGGTTTCCGGTTCTGACCTCGCAGAACTCATGGAGTTCTACGAGCGCGGCCGTGCAGGAGGGGCGTTCGAGGACGGAATCGAACTGGCTCTTCGGCGGATGCTGACGTCGCCGAACTTCCTGTTCAGGACCGAGGCCGATCCTGCCGGCACCGCACCAGGTACGAACTACCGCATCGGCAACTACGAGCTGGCGTCGCGCCTGTCGTTCTTCCTCTGGAGCAGCATTCCGGATGACGAGCTGCTGCGCGCTGCCGAGCAAGGGCTGTTGCGGCAGCCGAAGATGCTCGAGCGGCAAGTCAGGCGCATGCTGGCCGATCGACGATCGGATGTGGCCATGATCAACTTCGTGGATCAGTGGCTCTACGTCAGAAATGTGCCCAACGTGTCGCCCACAAACGAGCTCTTCCCGGACTTCGACGCGGACTTGCGCGAAGCGTTTCAGCGGGAGACCGAGATGTTCTTCACGAGCATCGTGCATGACGATCGCAACGTGCTCGATCTGCTGACCGCCGACTACACGTTCGTGAACGAGAGGCTCGCGAAACACTACGGCATCCCGAACGTGACCGGTCGTCACTTCCGGCGCGTGTCGCTCGTCGATACACACCGGCGGGGGCTCCTTGGCCATGGCAGCTTCCTGACGGTGCAGTCGCGTCCGAATCGCACGTCTCCTGTGTTGCGGGGCAAATGGATTCTGCAGAATCTGCTCGGAACACCTCCGCCGCCGCCGCCGGCGAACGTGCCGCCGCTCCCGGAGAAGGAGGGCGGCGTGACGGTCGCGGCGACGATGCGCGAGCGTATGGCGAAACACCGCACGAACCCGGTTTGCGCGAGCTGTCATTCGATGATTGACCCGCCGGGCTTTGCACTGGAGAACTACGACGCCGTGGGCAAGTGGCACGATCTCGACGAGAACTTCAAGCCGATTGATGCGTCTGGGGAACTGCCAGACGGGTCAAAATTCGACGGCGTTGATGGGCTGCGGAAGACCCTCGTCGGAAACCCCGACAGGTTCGTGACCGCCTTGACGGAGAAGGTGCTGATTTACGCACTCGGGCGCGGGCTTGAGCCGTACGATCAGCCGACGGTCCGAGCGATTGTCCGGGACCTCGCCGTCAAGAACTACAAGTTCTCGTCTCTGATTCTGGGTATCGTCCAGAGCGCTCCGTTCCAGATGCGGCGCGCCGAACAGTGGAGGTAACGACATGATCATCACAAAGAAGGCCCTTCCGCGGCGCAGCGTTCTTCGCGGCATAGGCGCCACGCTTGCGCTGCCGTACCTCGACTCAATGGTGCCCGCCTTCGCGGCGCCGACCCCCGCGCTGCGGATGCACTTCATCTACGTGCCGAACGGCGTGTCGCAGCCCCTCTGGAGGCCCCGGGGCACGGGCGGCAAGCTGGAGCTCGCTCCCATCATGGCGCCAATGGAGCCATTCAGGGAGCAGATGGTTGTCGTCGAGGGGTTGGGCAACTTCACGGTAGACGGTGGTGGCGGGCCGCATACACGCTCAAGCCAGGCCTGGCTGACGGGCGTGGCGTGTCGGAAGACGGAAGGTGCGGATGTCGAGCTCGCGACAACCACCGACCAGCTCGCCGCCCAGGTGCTGGGCCGCGACACGCAGTTGACGTCGCTGGAAATAGCCACGGAGCCAAACTTCACCGTGGGCAACTGCGACCACGGCTACAGCTGCGTCTATACCAACACATTCTCCTGGCGCACGCCGACCACGCCGCTGCCCATGGAGAACAACCCGCGCGCCGTGTTCGAGCGTCTCTTTGGAGACGCAGGCACTCCGGAACGCCGCTTGGCGGACCTGCGCCGCGATCACAGCATATTGGACGCGATGCGTGGTGACATCGCAAAGCTCCAGAAGCGCATCGGACCGAGCGATCGCGTGATGGTGGAGGCATACCTCGAATCGGTGCGAGAGGTCGAGGAGCGCATTCAGCGGGCCGAAAGGCAACACGCCACGTCAGCTCTGGACACGGGTCTGCGACCGACCGGCGTCCCCGACTCTTTCGACGAGCACGTGAAGCTGCTGTTCAACCTGCAGTTCCTGGCATTTCAGGCGGACTTGACCCGCGTGATCGCCTACCAGCTGTCGCGCGAGCAGACGAGCCGTCCATACCCAAGCATCGGCGTACCCGAAGCGCACCATGACGTCTCGCACCACCAGAACAATCCGGAAAAGATCGCCAAGCACGGGAAGATCAACACGTACCACATGGCGCTTTACGCGGAGTTCGTTGCCAGGCTGAAGGCCACGCGGGACGGGGACGGCAACCTGCTGGACCATTACCTCTCGCTGTACGGCACGGGCCTCGGCGACGGCGATCTCCACAGCGCGCTTGATCTGCCGGTCCTGCTCGTGGGAGGCGCCAATGGCAGGATGAAGGGCGGCCGCCACCTCAAGTACTCGGTCGAGACACGCATGTCCAACATGCTCCTGGCGCTGCTGCGTAAGGCCGGCGCTCCGCAGGAGAAGCTTGGCGATAGCAACGGCGAACTGACGGAGCTCTAGGATGCGACGATATCTGCTCGGAATCCTCGCCGTCCTCTCGTGTGCGTCGGCGTCATTTGCGGGCGCACGGTCGAGCCAGCTGATTGCCGCTGTGAAGGCCGATGATGTCAGGGCCGTGCGAGCGGTACTGGTTCAGCGTCCCGATGTCAACGCGCGTGAGGCGAACGGAATGACGGCGTTGCATTGGGCCGTGCAGGGCAACAGCGCTCCCATCGTCGATGCGCTGCTCGCCGCTGGCGCAGACGTTCACGCAGTCACGGAGTACGGAATCAGGCCACTCAGCATCGCCGCCATCAACGGGAATGCGGAGATCCTGGGACGCCTGCTCAAGGCAGGGGCGAAGCCGGATGTCGCCATGGCGGACGGCGTGACCCCGTTGATGTCAGTCGCGCGAAACGGCTCTCCGGCCGCGATACGGGCGCTGCTGGCGGCCGGTGCCAAGGTCGATGAACGGGAGACGCGACGCGAACAGACCGCGTTGATGTGGGCCTCGGCGGAGGGCAACGTTGCCGCCATCCGGATTCTCGCCGAGGCGGGCGCTGACCTCAATGCCCACTCGAAGATGCGGCCGGTGAGGCCCACGCGGGCACCTGAGCCGGCCGCGCCGAAAGCCTACGATGCGGAGGCGGTCGAGGCCGGCGGCAACGAACTGGTGCTAAGAGCGCAGTTCCCGAAGGGGCGGGACGTATCGCTCGGCGCTTTCCAGACGCGCACGGTCACCGAGGGGCTCACACCGTTGCTGTTCGCCGTGCGTGAGGGCCATGCAGACGCCGTAAAGGTACTGCTTGACGCAGGCGCCAGGCTGGAGGAGCCGGCCTCGGACGGGACCACCCCCCTCTACATGGCGATTGTCAACGCACATTGGGAACTGGCGGCGTCTCTCCTCGACCGCGGCGCCAATCCCAACACCAACGCCCGCGGGATCACCCCGCTCATTCAGCTTGCCTCGACCCGACGGCTGAACTGGGGCCACCTGCAGCACCCTCAGCCAACGGGCAGCATCACGAGCATCGATCTCGCGAAGAAGCTGGTCGCCAAGGGCGCTGACGTCAACGCCCGCATGACGGTGTCCTCGATGGGCGACGGGTATCGCAATCGGATGAACCGCAAGGGCGCGACGGCCTTCCTGATCGCGGCCAAAGGCCTTGATCCCGAGATGATGAAGCTGCTCGTGTCGCTTGGCGCCGATCCGACAATCCCTAACGCCGAGAACGCGACCGCGATCATGTTCGCGGCGGGCCTTGCGCAGTACAACCCTCTCGAGGACGACGGGACCGAAGAGGAGTCGCTGGAGGCGGTGAAGTTCTGCGTATCACTTGGTCTTGATGTCAATGCGGTCGATGACAACGGCGAGACGGCGCTCCACGGGGCCGCGTACAAGGGATACAACTCCGTCGTGCAGTATCTCGTCGATCGGGGGGCGAAACTGGACGCGAAGAACGTACTGGGATGGACACCGCTGACCATTACGAAGGGCGTCATGTACACGGCCCTCTACAAGTCACAGCGCCACACAGCGGCTCTGCTCGTCAAGCTCATGAGAGAGCGCGGCATGGAAGCGAGTGATGCCGTTGATGTCACAGGTGCAGGGTACGTAAAGGACGCCAAGCTGGCGGACAGCATTGGCGCCCCGGCTGCCGACGCGACGCGCTGAGCGGTGTGCGGGGACTCCCGGAATGATGGCCGCGCGGCTCCATACTGCGATTGCAGCGGGCGCTGTCGCGTTCTTCGGCGCGGTCTCTGCGGTTGAGGTCGCTGCAGCCTCACGACAGCAGACCCGGGGCATAGCGGGCGGTCGAGCGCTCCTGGACAGGTACTGCGTCGGGTGTCACAACGCCCGCACGGCGACGGCAGGGTTGGCACTCGACGCCGCTGATCCCGACAAGGTAGCGGACCGGCCGGAGATCTGGGAGAAGGTGGTGCGGAAGCTCCGCAC
>CAYNUO010000051.1:0-10307 GCA_964400405.1 uncultured Bifidobacteriaceae bacterium
CGGATCACCAAGCGCACATTGATGTGCCTTTCGATGGTTGTCGTACACAAGTCCGTCGTCAGACAGATCGCCTCCATCAAGAATCAGGCGCGTTTCTTCAACTTGTGCACAGGGCAGCGTTCTTGCTCAGGACTTGGGCACGAGGTGACTCATGGCAACACGCACACGCGCTGCTTCTTCCACACGCTCCCCGCGCCGGCCCCTCAAGGCCACGCCCATGGAATCAGCCCAGCAGAGAGTTGCCGAACGCGCCTACGCATTGTTTCTCGCGCGCGGCGGGACGCACGGCGATGACATCGGCGACTGGCTGACTGCGGAGCGGGAACTGTCTGCCACGACCTCCGCGGACGTGCCGTCATGAAGATCCCCCTGCTCGTGCTGACCACAGTGGCCGCCATCGCGGGCGGTGGCGCGACGCTCGCACTTGCGCAGCCCGTACCGCCCTCCCCTGGCATCTGGCAGAGCACCACCGCGGACCATGCCCTCCGCGATGAATCCAGGCGGCTCGTCCTCAACAGCCTCGAACGCATCACGGGCCTGAAACGGATCACGTTCTCCGCCGACGGCCGCATCCAGGCCAGCAGCGAGCGCCGGTCCGGCGCCGGCTCACGCATCGCCGAGGACGTGCTGCGCAAGGCGCTCGCATCGGGCGACGTCTTCGTGCTGCAGGAGCATTCGAACTCTCCGGCCGTGACCTTCGGACAGATTGAGGGCATGACCTACATCAACGACAAGACGGGACGCCGCGCCCAGGTCTGGTGGGTGCGGCTCGACTTCGAAGACTTCAGGACCATTCAGGCGTCGAGACGCGTGCGGGCCGCATTCGATCCCGGGTTCGTCTTGCTTCACGAACTGCTCCACGCCCTCGGGCACCGCGACGACATGGCGCCCGGGGCACTTGGGGAGTGTGAGCGGATCCTGAACGAGGCACGCAGGGATCTCGACCTGCCGCTTCGCGCCAGCTACGCCGCAACGCCCGTCGCCCCCACGGACTTCGGCCCCGACGCGCGCCTCCGCTTCGAGGAGGCCAGGCCCGGCCGGTCGTCCTCCCAGGTACGGCACATGTTCTTCTGGACCAAACCGGGCACCGGACGCGGCCGCGTGACGGCGCTGGCGCAGCAGGCTCAGGCGCGGACGCCCTCCTGACACACCGATTCGACGAATCCGTCACAGCATGACCATGGCAAGACATAAATGGACATAACGGTCAGGCGAGGCCTGCGCCTGCCTCGCGCCGGTCTCCGCACTTGCCGGTTTCGACCCTTCCCCAGGCCGGTGGGACCTGCAATGGCGACCAAACCGTTTGATCTTCACTACAAACGAACAGGATTGAACATCTCTAAAGAGACCGTCGGACAGGCACAACCGGCCGGATCTCACAGGAAACAAAGGCACAAGTGCCGGTAAGCGACCCTGGCAGAGAGTGGCGTCCCCTTTGCTCATTCCCTGTCAGGTGAAGCCGACGCGGGGGCTCGCTGCCCAGGGTCGGCGATCGACACGAACTCATTTGCGAGGAGAAGCCATGATGTTAGGGAAGCGAGCGAAACTCTGGATACCAAGCCTGCTGGTGGCCGGCCTGGCGTTCTCCTCGGAGGCACATGCCAAGACCGCCGAGGAGCTGACCGTCGCGCTGGACACCATCTGGGTCGTCATCACCGCCGCGCTGGTCTTCTTCATGAACCTGGGCTTCGCCCTGGTCGAGTCCGGCTTCTGCCGTGCCAAGAACACGGTGAACATCCTCTCGAAGAACTTCATCGTGTTCGCCATCTCGTGCCTGGCGTACTACCTGTTCGGCTGGGGCCTGATGTTCGGCAACGGGAGCGGCTGGCTTGGCACCGAAGGTCTCCTCGCCGTGGGTGGCGCTGACAACAGCCCCGCCATGGGTGATGCCTACCTCGGCGCGTACAAGGCGCTCGCGTGGACCGGCGTGCCGCTCTGGGCGAAGTTCTTCTTCCAGCTCGTCTTCGCCGGCACGGCGGCAACGATCGTCTCTGGCGCCGTCGCCGAGCGCATCAAGTACTTCTCCTTCATCGTCTTCTCATTCCTCCTGGTCTCCTTCGTCTACCCGATCACGGGCCACTGGATCTGGGGCGGAGGCTGGCTGGCAGCGGCGGGATTCTGGGACTTCGCGGGCTCCACGGTGGTGCACAGCGTGGGCGGTTGGGCCGCACTCGCCGGCATCATCGTGCTCGGACCCCGGCTCGGGAAGTACGGCGCTGACGGCAAGGTCACGCCCATCGTGGGTCACAGCATGACGTCCGGCGTCATCGGCTGCTTCGTCCTCTGGCTCGGGTGGTTCGGCTTCAATCCGGGCTCCACGATGGCCGCGGATCCCAACGCCATCTCCCACATCGTCATGACCACCAACACGGGCGGCTTCATGGCGCTGCTCTCTGCCACTGCTGTCAGCTGGCTCGTGGACGGCAAGCCGGACCTCGGTATGTCGATCAACGGCTGCCTCGCGGGCCTGGTGGCCATCACGGCCGGCTGCGCCTTTGTCACCGTCCCGGCAGCGCTCATCATCGGGCTGGTGGCCGGCATCCTGGTCGTGGCTGCCGTCAAGGTCACGGACAAGCTGAAGCTGGACGACCCGGTCGGCGCGATTCAGGTCCACCTCGTGAACGGCGTGTTCGGCACGCTCTGCGTCGGCCTCTTCGCGGTGGACAAGATCACGGGCGCCGCCACGGGCAACGGCCTCTTCTACGGGGGCGGCACGACCCTTCTGATGGCCCAGCTCACGGGCATCGGCGCGGTGGCCGTCTACACGCTGGTGGCTTCGTTCGTCTTCTGGTACGCCATTAAAGCGGTCTTCGGCCTCCGCGTCTCCGCGAAGGAAGAGGAAGAGGGCCTCGACATCGGCGAGCACGGCCAGGTGGCCTACTCGGGCTTCAGCAAGCTGGACTAGCCGGACTCATCACGGCGGCCGGTGGCGGGTATACCGCCCCGGCTGCCCTCCCCTCTTTCCTCCCAGTGACTGCCACGTCCGCCGCCACGCCCTCCCCCACCGCTGTCGTCACGCTTCCGGGCCGGTGGTTTCTCGGGGGCTCGGCGGCCGTCGCGCTGGGCATCCTCCTTCTCGGCCAGACGGTCCCGATGTCCGTTGGCCTGCTGGCGGCTGAGGTCTTTGCCACCATCCTCGCGCTCTTCCTGCTCGGTTCATTCCGCTACCAGGTTCACAAGGACCCGCTGACCTACGGCATGCTGCTGGTGATCGGGGCCACGTTCGCGGGCCTGCCCGCCTCCACGTGGCACACGGAGGTCGCCGAGCACGGCTTCAGCGGCTGGTTCCAGACCCACATCCTGTCGTTTCACGGCCTGAACGAGATCGTGCATGCCGACACGATGCTCTTCCTCCTCGGCCTGACGTTGTTCGTGTCCGTGATCGCGCAGACGCGATTGCTCGAGGGCATCACATTCTTCCTGCTGCGGCGGAACAAGGGGCACATCCTGCCCACGGTGATCGCCGTCACCGGCGTCGTCGCCTTTGCGTCCGGCATTCTCGACGGCGTGTCGATGGTGGGCCTTACCATCCGTACGCTGGTCATCATCATGACGCTGGCGGCGGTGCCACCGGGCGGCGTGCGCTACGCGGTGATGGTCTGCACGACCATCACGACGATCTGCGGCGTGTGGCTGGCGTACGGCGAACCGCCGAACCTGATCATGAAAGCCAATCTGCACCCCCAGATCGGCAACGCGTTCTTCCTCATCTACTGTGCGCCCGCCGCGGTCATCGCCTACGTTCTCGTAGCGCAGCAGCTGAGCACGCGCCTGCGCGGCAAGCAGGTCGCGCTCGACGAGATGGACATTCTGGATACCCACGTCGCGGACGTGCGCTTTCTCCAGGCCGCGCGGCACGGAGAGGTGCTGAGCTCGACCGAAGTCGTCGAGGCGCACGCGGCGGGTGAAGACTGGGGCGCCCGCGTCATCTGGCGGATCCGGAACGGCGAGGCCCTGGGACCGGCCCTCGTACGCGAGGACGTCCCCTTCGACGTCCGGCGGACCATCCTCGGGCACTTCGTCAGCGAGGAACTCGCCGACGGCCTCGACCGGCACTACATGCTCGACGTGGGCGGACGCTACAAGGAAGCGCTCGTGGCGCAGCTCGCCGTCGCGGAGGTCCTCGAGGGCATGAACAAGGCCCGGCGCCAGGCCCAGCAGATCGGCGCGCTGGCGCTCATCCCGTTCATCGTGATGCTGATCGTGCACGGCCTGAATCACGAGGTGCCGCTGTTCCTCGCGTCCTTCGCCGGCTTCTTCGCCGCCCTGCCCGCGGTGTGGCGCCAGCCCCGCATGCGCGCGCTGGCGCTCACGGAAGCCCGGGTCGAATACGCGGAGTACTACTTTCTGTTTCCGCTCTTTCTGTCGATCACGCTGCTGACGAGTGCGGGGTTCTTCGACGGGATGCAGCGCCTGATCGTCGCCGGCATCGGCGCGCTGGGCCAGGCGCACGTCGCCTTCATACAGTTCGCCGGCTCGACCGTGCTCTCCGCCATCCTGGACAACAACGTCGTCGCCGACTTCGCGTCGCGCGGCCTGATAGGCCTGGACCTGCACCTGCTGGAACTCTTCGCGATGGCCCAGATCGTGGGCTACGCGCTCGGCGGTTGCTGGACCCACATCGGCTGCGCGCAGTCCGTGGTCGCCTACGCGTTCATCCAGCGGGACCTCGATCCCGCCTACACGCCGATCGAGTGGATCAAGGAGATGACGCCGATCATCATCAAGATCATGGTGGCGATGACGGTCCTGATCTACGTGGAGAGCGCGCTGCTGCGCGTGATCTTCCCGGGGCCCTGACCCCGCGTCGCGGCGCTACTGCGCCCGGGCCACCAGGTCGTCGACGATCTGCTTCGCGATCGGCAGACTGACGCTGCAGCTCGGGTCGTCTACGCGACAGCGGGCCACCGTCAGCCCGCAACCGCAGGTGCACGCCTCGGCGTTCAGCGCCTGCAGCGCGTCGCCGCGGCGAGCTGCCGGCAACCGCGTCAGGTCGACCCCCGGTATCTCGCGCACGAGCGCGGCGTTGACCAGGCCCACCGGCTTGTCAGCCTCAATGCGCTCGACGGTCACATCCGCCGGCAGGCCGGCCAGCACGCGCGTCTCCAGTTCCGTGCGGGCGGCATTGAGCATCCCGACATGCTTCTGCACGACCAGACCGTCCCGGTCCACGATGAGAGACATCGGCAACGTGCCAAGACCGGGGAACGCCGCGTAGATGGCCGGTGTCGCCATCGCGATCGGATAGTTGACCTTGTAGCGCTCGGCGAACGCACGGACCTCGGCCGCCGGCACCTCGTCGAGCGAGATGCCGAGCACGACAACCTGGTCGCGATACTTCTCCTGGAGGGCGACGAGGTCGGGAATCTCGGCCCGGCACGGCGGGCACCACGTCGCCCAGAAGTTCAGGATCAATACCTTTCCCCGGAAGTCGGCGCTCCGCAGCACGCGCCCGTCCAACGTCTCGACGGAGAACGTCTTCACCGGCTTCGGGTCGTTGTAGAACTGCACGGACTTCAGGTCCGGCTCGGCATGCGAGTGCCCGTCCTGGGCGCCGACCTCGCGCGCTCCGGTCCCCTCGCCGGCCGCCCCCTGGTCGCGCACCAGCCAGGACGACGCCAGCACGGCCACCGCGAACACGACGGCCAGCGCACCGAGGAGAAATGCCCGTTTCGGATTCATGTGGGGACTGGTCCGGTTATACCAGAGCCACTCAACCTCAACAATCGGGTACGCTGACGGCCATGTCCGTCGCCCTCGACCGTCTCCTCGCGATCCTCGGAGAGATCGCCGACCTCCAGAAGGCCGCCGCCCTGCTCGAGTGGGACGAGCAGGTCTACATGCCGCCCGGCGGCGCGGTCACGCACGGACAGATGGTCGGCACCGTCCGCAAGCTTGCCCATGAGATGTTCGTGACCGACGAGGTCGGGCGGCTGGTCGAGACGCTCGGGCGTGAGTTGGCCGGCGCCGACCCTGACTCGGACACCGCCCGTCTCGTAGCCGTCACGGCCCGGGACTTCGACAAGGCCCGGCGCGTCCCGGCCGCGTTCGTCGCCGAACAGGCCCAGGTGCTGTCCGCCAGCCAGCAGGCGTGGATCGAGGCGCGCGCGTCCAGCAACTTCGCGCTGTTTCAGCCGCACCTGGAACGCTTCGTCGACCTGAAGCGCCGCTACATCGCGTTCTTCCCGCCGGCCGCGCATCCGTACGACACGCTGCTCGACGAATTCGAGCCAGGCACGACCACGGCGGACGTCCAGGCCGTCTTTGCCACGCTCCGCCCGCGCCAGGTCGCGCTGATCCGGGAACTCGGGCAGCGCCCGCAGATCGACGATGCCTTCCTGCACGTCCCGTACGACGAGGACCAGCTTTGGGCCTTCAGCCGTGAAGTGGTCACCGCCATGGGGTTCGACTGGACCAGGGGCCGACAGGACCGCTCGGCGCATCCGTTCGCGACCGGGATCGGCAGCGACGATGTCCGCATCACGTCCCGTCACACACCGAAGGAACCGCTGTCGCTGATCTTCGGCTCGATCCACGAGGCCGGACACGCGCTGTACGAACAGGGTCTGAACCCGGCCTTCGCGCGGCACCTGCTCGGCATGGCGACCTCACTCGGCATCCATGAATCCCAGAGCCGCCTGTGGGAGAACCTGGTCGGCCGGTCGATGCCGTTCTGGCAGCACTTCTACCCCACCCTCCAGCAGCGATTCCCGTCCCAGCTGGGCGGCGTCTCCCTCGAGCGCTTCTATCGCGCCATCAACCGCGTGCAGCCCTCACTCATCCGGGTCGAAGCGGACGAAGCCACGTACAACCTGCACGTCATGCTGCGCGTCGAGCTGGAGATTGCGCTCGTGGAAGGCCGCCTGCAGGTACGCGACCTGCCGGACGCGTGGCGCGCGGCGACGAAGGACTATCTCGGCCTGACGCCCGCGGATGACGCGACCGGCGTGCTTCAGGACATCCACTGGTCCATCGGGGCGTTCGGCTACTTCGCCACATACACGCTCGGGAACCTGATCTCGGCGCAGCTCTGGAACGCCTTCGGAGCCACGCATCCCGAGAGGGACGACGCCATGTCACGTGGTGACTTCTCTGCGCTTCGCACGTGGCTCGGCACGACCGTGCATGCGCCGGGTCGCAAGTACCTGCCGAAGGAGATCGTCCAGCGCGCGACCGGCGGCGGGCTCGACGCCGAGCCCTACCTCCAGTATCTGGAACAGAAGTACCGCGCCGTCTACGACGCCTGACACCCTCAGGGTCACGCAGTGCTGAGGCAAGGTCGCCGGGCCGGTGCTACCTCGGCGTTGCCTTCAGCAGGAACGCCCGCCGGGCCTCGGTGAAGGCCTTGAGGCTGTGCTCACCCTCCGTGAGGTCGTGCTCGAAACGTTCGTAGGAATAGAGCTTCCGGGTATCGCTCTTCACGGCGTCGGCAATCAGGGCCTGGTAACGCCGCGCCGCCGGTTCGATCTTCTTCCAGTCCAGCTGGTTCTCGGCGATCTCGCGCACGTACCGAAGATACTTCGCACGCAGTGCCGGAACGGCGAGCAGCTTCGATCGCAACGGCATCCGTGGGTCGTCGACGCCGTAGAGCGGATCGAGCGTCGGCTTCGCAGCGGCCATCCCGCCCATCGGCATCGGCGGCACGCCGGCCGGCGGCCTCGGCATCACACCCGGGGGAGGTCCGGGTGGCGCGCCAGGTGGGCGATTCCCTCCCCTGCCGAAACCCTCTTCCATCAACGACTCGTTCACATCGTGCGGCACGACGTGAAAGCGGCCTCCGGGCTCCATGTAGATGGCGTAGTCGCTGGCACGGACCCAGTAACCGTCCGTATTCACCAGCGCCATTTCGACGGCGAGGAAACGAAGCGTGCCGTCGATATCCAGCATCGGCGCAAGGGCCCCTTCCAACCGGTCGGGTGGTGTCTGGTTCAGCGTCCGGAAGAGCCGAATCAGCGCCGCCCAGGACTCCGGCGTGTCCCTGGACTTGAGCTCATAGAGCGCCTTGTAGGCGGACGCGTCGTCGCCCAGATACTCCATCCCGGCTCGGCCCCACGGCGATCCGGGCACTTTCCAACGCGCCCCTCCGGCATGGCCGTAGGCCTCCTTCGTGAAGTCACTGTTGAACTGCTGTGCGTTGATATAGACACCCCAGTACTCGCCGTTGATGACCACTGTGACGTAGTTCACCTTCGGCAACCGGATGTGGCGCTGCGCGATGTCACCGTAGAGCAGAGGGCGGACGTAGGTAGGGTCGCCGTTGACGTTCAGCAGGTTGAGGGTGCGGAAGCCGAGAAGCGCCTGCGCGTCACGCACGAAATCAAAGGACAGGTTCAGCGACCGCTTCGACCCGGCTGGCACCATCATGAACGACGACGCGCCTCGATAGTGGATCCCCACGTCGGGATAGGTCCGTCCGTCTACCGTCACCGTCGCAGGCACTTCGACGTCCGTGTTCCAGAAGGCGTCGAGTTCCTCCGCCCAGTCCTCCTGCGGAAACTGAATGAAGATCGTCCGCAGGGTCCCTCTGTCGTAGAGTGGCGCAGCTCCCGCGGACGTCACGTCGTTCGGTGTGATGCGTTTGCCGGCTGTGGCCGGCGCATAGCCGCGACCCATCCCCCCGCCGGGGCCGCCGCCCTGCCCCATCCGGCGCAGCGCCGCGAACGGGCCTGTCTGCGGCTGATCGGCCAGCCAGGCGCGCGCCGCCGCCCGCTCGGACGCATCCAGCCGGCTGTTGCCGTCCCTGTCAAACTGCGCGACGACCTTGCGCTCCTCGCGAACCGGGCCGCCACCGGGTCCGCCCGGGCCCTGCGCCGCGGCCATGACAACAGTCAGACCCATCATCGCCGCTGAGATCCCTGCTCTCATGAGATGTCTCCCGGCGCGGAGGGACGGCGCCTCCCGGGTGCCTCTTGCCGCGCGCTCCGACAGGTGTAACACGAATCCCGACCCTCAAGATGTGACCGGCGTGCGACAGCCGATTCACGTTCTTGTCACAGCGCGATTCGAACAGGCTGCCTAGACTTCATCCCGATGCATTCGCCAGGCTCATTCCGACTCACCCGGCTGGTGGCCATGGTCGGCGTCGCAGGCATGACCGCCTCCCTGCTGGCCACAGGACGCCCTGCCGGCTGGAGTGACAAGACACACGGCCGGAACGCTGACCCGGACTACGCACGCGTGTTTCCGGCCGACACCGTCACCCGCATTGATATCCGCATCGCCGCACACGATTGGGATGCGGTAATGGCCGACATGACCGACATGGCGGGCGCCTTCGGCGCCCAGCGCCAGGGCGGCATCGGCGGGGGCGGCTTCGGAGGTTTTCCCCAGCCCACGGCGCAGGAAGCCGCTGCCTGCGCCAATCTCGTTGAGGCGGACGCGTGCACGACTGCGACGATTCCGACGGGACGCTGCACGGTGCAGCAGGGCGCCGTGCTCGCGTGCGTCAACTTCGCCGTCGGTGGCCAGCGGCCGGGAGGCGGCAACGCCGGCGGCGCCGGCGGCGGAGTCGGCAACGATGACGTCGACCTCCTCCCACGCACCCCGATGTATGTCAGGGCGACAGTGGCCCAGGATGGCGTCACGTTCACGAATGTGGGCTTCCGCCTGAAGGGCAATTCCAGCCTCGCAAACGCGTGGCGCGCCGGATCGCTGAAGCTGCCGTTCCGCCTGAACTCGGATCATTTCGAGAGCGAGGAGCCCTCGATCCGCGACCAGACCATCTTCGGGTTCCCGAATCTGGCGTTCACGAACAACGGAACGGATACGTCATTCCTCCGACAGCGCGTGGCGACAGACCTGTTCCGCCAGGCGGGCGTGCCGGCCGCGCACACGGCGTTTACCCGGGTCTATCTCGATCGCGGACAGGGCGCCGAGTACTTCGGCGTGTACACAGTGACCGAAGTACCGGACACGCCGTTTCTGAACGACACATTCGGCAGCGACAGCGGGAACCTGTACAAGCCCCATGGGACCGGTGGACGCTGGACCCGATTCATACAGGCCTCCTTCCCCAAGCGCACCAATGTCGCCGATCAGGACTGGACCGACATCCAGAATGCGATCGAGGTGCTCAACGAGCCACGCGGCGACGGCGCGGCGTGGCGGGCCAGGCTCGAGGCACGGTTCAACGTATCCGGCTTCCTGCGCTGGCTCGCGCTGTCCACCATCATCGGCCACAGCGATGCCTACGGCGGTCTCTCCGCCCACAACTACTACATCTACGGCAGTCCGCGGCATCGGGACCGCATCGCGTGGATCACGTGGGACCACGACCTGACGATGTCCGGCCAGTTCGGTGGTGGGGC